>JALQUF010000014.1 GCA_023263855.1 Yoonia sp.
CAGGCCGTCGGCGGTCAGGTCAACCATGAAGACAGAACCGGCAGGCATCTGGCCGACGCGACCATCGCCAAGGTCCTCATCGCGTTCGTTTTCAATGGCCACCGCAAGGAATGATCCGTCCGGCGCGATGCCCACGCTGTCAGGCTGGCCCGGCAGGTCGCAACGGCCGACTTCCTGTTGGGTGGTCATGTCGATTTCGACAAGAAAGCCTGAGGGTTCAGTGTAGCTGGGGGATGTGTTCACACCGGCCAGTGCGTAGTTGCCAATCACGGCCACAGATGTGGGTTCGCCTTCGGGCATGAACACACCTGCAGCAACCGGATTGGCCTGATCGGTGATGTCGATAAAGCCGATCGATTTGCCGGGGCTGTCGGTATAAACCAGCGTCATACCATCTTCTGATGCGGCGATGATCTCGGCAGAAGTCTCTTCTGCTTCGGGTAGATTTTCTGCGACCATGAAAGAGGCAATACGATTAAAATTCATGTCCTGCGCGAATACAGGTGCCGCAAGCAGGGCAAGGGCGGACGTCATCGTCAACGAGCGATAGGTCATTAGGTTTTCCTGTTGATACTAAATTACCAATTTTAAATTGGCCCCAGTCCAAGACCGAAAGATCACAGCCGCATGACAAATTTGTAAAAAGACGGCTCGCGCTAAGTAAGGATCTACCAAAAACGAGATGCAAACCTAGCCACCAAATGAGGCCCGATGCGGTTGAGCTGCGATACAGCAGCCCCTTGGATAATCGAGCGCACGCTCTGGGCTGAGACGGCTAGAGCACTTTTCCCGTTTCTTGATAGCGGACTTTGGCCGCATCACAGAAAGGAGGCAATTCTAGGCTCAAAGCCGACCTTCGCCACTGCGCATAAAGCAAAGTCACCCCGCTCTCAGAGACCGCAAAAACAAACCAATCCCACCGACCAGCAGCACCAGGATCACGATCAGATCAAACGCGCTCATCCGCGCCAGTTGCAGTGTCATGTTTGCGATCACGCCGAAGATCAGCGCGACCAAGGATGCACCCGCGATGCCCCAGCCGATCCAGCTCTTGGAGTTGTAGAAAATCATGCCCACGCCAAACATGAACGGGATCAGCACCATGCCCGAGGTGATCGGCACGCCACCGATCCCGAACACGCGTGATCCAAAGCCAAAGTTGGGCCGCACGACAATGCCGTTTAGCAACAAATAGCCGCCACCCACCATCATGATCAGCCCGATCAGAAAGCTGCCGGTTCCGCCGTCAGATCCACCTGCGCCACGTGCCATTCATTATCCTCGCTTGTCGCGTTGCAGCCAAGTTTAGGGCGGCCCTGCGGCATTTGCCAGCCGGATCGCGTACATACAGGTTCTGTACAGGATATTTACGCGATCTGTACGCTAGATACGGGCTTTCAAGGCGTCCATCTGCTCGGTCAGTAATTTGATATAGAGCTCGCCTGTCAGCTTGCCGTTTTCATCAAATTCACTGCCGGAATTGGCGACCAGAACCTCAGGCCCCTGCAAGATATCGGGGCGAAACGCCATCATCGCCAGACGCAGCGAAAATTGCGCGCGTTCACCGCCCGCACGGCCCGCCGCCGCTGACATGATCGCCACAGGTTTGCCGCTCCAGGGGGCCCCCTTAGTGCGGCTGACCCAATCAAGCGCGTTCTTCAATGATCCTGAAATTGCCTTGTTATATTCGGGGGTTGCGATGATCACGGCGTCGGCGGCAGCAATTTGATCGGACAGCGTTTGCACTTTTTCAGGCACCCCTTCGGCTTCTTCAAGATCGCCGTTGTAAAGCGGCAGATCAATGTCCGCGAGGGTGAACTTATCTGCCCCGAAAATCTCGGCGGCGTTATGGATAAGGCGTGTGTTGGTTGATGCTTTGCGCAGTGAACCAGAGATGCCGAGCAGGGTTGTCATGATTTGTCCTTTCGTCCGTTACGCCAGACTTAGTGCGCTGACCAGAATGCGCAACTGCAGGACTTGCACAGCGCATGTGCATGACACATTGTAGCGTGGCTATCAGGGAGATTGTCATGAACAGGCACGGCGGAAAAATACTGAGTGATCAGCTGGTTAAGCTTGGTGTGAAGCGTGTGTTCTCGGTGCCGGGCGAAAGCTTTCTGGCCGCACTTGACGGGCTTTATGACAGCGGCGTCGCGAACATCGTCTGCCGTCAGGAAGGCGGTGCCGCCATGATGGCCGAGGCCTATGGCAAAATGACCGGTACCCCCGGTGTGTGCTTTGTCACACGTGGGCCAGGGGCCACAAATGCGTCTGCTGGCATCCATATTGCGATGCAGGACAGCACGCCGATGGTGTTGTTCGTGGGGCAGATCGACAACCGGCATACGGACCGTGAGACGTTCCAAGAGGTTGATTACAAAGCCGTCTTTGGCGGGCTGGCAAAATGGGTGGCGCAGGTGAACGACACCGACCGTTTGCCCGAATACATTGGCCGCGCCTTTCGTGTGGCCATGTCAGGCCGCCCCGGGCCGGTGGTGCTTGCCTTGCCTGAAAATATGCTGAGCGCCCATGCGGATGTGCCAGATATCAAAATCCCCGAAGTCATTTCCCGCCCGCTACCCGACACCACAGCTGAAATGATCTTGCATGAACTGGCGCAGTCCGAACGCCCGTTGGTCGTTGTCGGTGGCCCGCATTGGTCGGCGCAGGCGCAAGCTGACTTGCACGCCTTTGCCGAACACCAAAAAGTGCCCATTGCCGCTGGTTTCCGCCGTCAGGACTATATGGATAACCGCCACGCAAATTACGCGGGCGACCTGAATGTTGGGGTTAATCCCAAGCTGGCTGCGCGCGTCCGTGATGCCGATACACTGATCCTGCTGGGCACCCGCTTTGGCGATATCGAAACGCAAGGATATACGCTGGTTGATCCGGCAGATCCGGGCAAACGCATCGTGCATGTTCACGCCGATCCTGATGAGTTGGGCCGCGTCTATACGCCCGATCTTGCAATCAACGCGACGGCCCCGGCGGTGCTATCGCAGTTGGCCAATGCCGAACACGCGGGCGAGTGGGCCAGTTGGACAGCTGCGGCGCGGACGGATTATGACGATTGGCTGACATTGCAGGAAAGCCCCGGCGCGCTGAAACAAGAGGTCGTGATCAACTGGCTATCGGATAACCTGCCGGAAGATGCGATCTTGACCAACGGGGCAGGCAATTATGCCGCGTGGTTGCATCGCTATTTCGTCTACAAACAACATGGCACGCAGCTTGCACCAACCTCGGGGTCTATGGGGTATGGGTTTCCTGCTGCGATCTCGGCGTCGGTGGCGCATCCTGATCGGACGGTGGTTTGCCTTGCAGGTGACGGTTGTTTCCAGATGACCTGCAATGAAATGTCGACAGCTGTGCAGCACGGGGCCAAGCCGATTGTCGTTGTCATGAACAACGGGCGCTATGGCACGATCCGGATGCATCAGGAAAAAACCTATCCGGGGCGTGTATCCGGCACGGCGCTGGTGAACCCTGACTTTGCAGCCTTTGCGCGTGCTTACGGCGGGCACGGCGAACTTGTGACACGGTCAGAGGATTTCCCAGCCGCTTTTGCGCGCGCCCAGGCTGCGGGCACGGTTGCGGTGATTGAGTGTCAGGTTGACGAAGAAGCGCTCGCGACAGGGGCCACGCTGAGTGCTGTCAGGGATGCCGCCCTGAAGGGCTGACAAATCCTGCGCATCGTTGCGGTGCGCGTCTCAGATCTCTTGCCAGATCGTTTCAGCATTCGTCTGCCACGCCGTACGGTGCAGCAGGGGGGTGTCATTGTCATCGGCTGCTTTGCCAAGGCAAAGATACCCTGTCAGATGCCAATCTTCAGGGACGTTCAGACACCGGGCGACAGCATCAGGCTCAAGGATCGACACCCAGCCCACGCCAAGGTTTTCTGCCCTCGCGGCCAGCCACAGAGTATGGATTGCGGCAACTGTGGAATAGCTGAGCATCTCTGGCATGGTCTGCCGGCCCAACCCGTGCCCGGCTTTCGGTTCGGTTTCGGTGAAGATCGCAAGGTGCACCGGTGCTTCGCGCAAGCCGGCGAGTTTCAGGGCGTTGTAGGCGGTGCGCTGGTCGTCTGCGTACACCTCTGCCGCTTTAGCATTGGCAGTTTCGAAATTTCGGATCACCGCATCGCGCCGTGCCTGCGATTTGACATGCAGAACGCGCCAAGGCCGGGCGTTGCCGACAGAGGGTGCGAAATCCATCGCCTTGCGCAGGCGCTCGAGTGCGTCTGCAGGAACCGGGTCTGGCAGGAAATGCCGGACATCACGCCGCCACAACAGAATGTCTTGCAAGGCATCGCGATGGGCCTGTGTCAGTTCCATTCAGGCTTGGGTCCACTTGCCTGCTTGGGGTGGCAGGAAAGCCTCAACCGCGGCCGTGGCGACCACGGCGGTATCGCCGGTTTCGGGGTTTGGGATATTCAGGCCGCCTTTGACCACGCTGACGGTGGCCCGGCCGCGCGGCAGGCCAGATTTCAGCGCGTCGCAGTCAATCTGATCAGGGTCTTGGACCCCGACAGTGACCTGCACCCGCATTTCAGTATGTGACAGATCGATGCTTTGGAAAATCGGCAGAGTAGAGTGGCGAATGGCATCCTCGATCGCGCGGCGTGCGGCCTTTTGATAATCCATCCCGTGAAGGTCATTGCCCATGCCCATTTCGATGATAACGCGCTGTTCCATCATGTGCGCTCCATCTGGAAAGACACATTGATCGCGACGTTGGCAATGACCGTTGGTTTGCCATCGGGGCGCGGAATATCAAGCCCGCCGTGATGAACTGTGATTGTTGGCTGACCGTAGGGGAAAATGTCGTGCAGGCTTTCTGTATCTACCTGATCGGGGTTTTGGACGCCGATTTGCACATCAATCAACATGGACTCTTTTGGAAAGCCGAACAGTTCGGCCATGTTAATTGAATTATGCCACAGTGCATCCTGCAAACCACGTCGCGCCGCTTGGGTATAGTCTTGGCGGCGCAGGCTGGTGCCCATGCCAAATTCAGTCAGTACGCGGTGTTTGGGCATGGTAGCCTCCGTTCGGATTACCGGTGAAATTGGCGGGTTGTCTGGTTCCACGTCAAGCCAGTTTTTTGCGCAAGCCGTTTGCAGCTGTCGTCGAGCCCGAAGCGGTTGAAAAAGCGTCCCCATGATCGGATCGGGATGGCATGAATATCCCCGAACCCATCGACAAGCACACATTCGCGATCGCCTCGATTGCCGTTGATTTGTCGGTGGCCAAAGACAAAATTGCGCGCCGTCATATCACCGGCGCGAATATCGTAATGGTAAAGACGCGCAATGGCATCGTTCAAGAGTGCCAGATCGGGGTCCGATAAGGCACCGTCGGCGATTTGGGATTTGAGCGTTGCGCCCAATGCGCCGTCCTCAAGGACTGCGTCCGAGACGCACGCCAAGCCAAGGTCTGTCTGCACAAACCCATACATATGCGAAATGGGTGATGCGATCGGCTTTGACCACGGTCCAAGCATGAGCCGCAAGTATTCTTGATATTCTTTGCGTGCCCAGCGCGTGCGAATACGGGGGCTGTATTTTTCTGTCATGGTCGCCAGTCGCGTGCGGCCTTGCGTCAATGGCACGTCTCGGAAGACCTTGAGCAGTTTCTCAGGGTCCTTTGGGTGGCGAAAAATCTCTCGTTGTGTACCGCTGGCGATAGCGTCGCCCGGTGCGAGGTGAAGGATGTGCTGCATCAGGATAAACCGAGAGGCAGGCCTCAGTATTCGACCCCGATCTGCGCCTTGATACCGGACCGGAACGGGTGTTTGACCAGCTCCATTTCCGTTACCAGATCGGCCAGTTCGATCAGGTCTTCGTGGGCGTTGCGGCCTGTCAGGACAACATGGGTCATTTCGGGTTTGTTGTCGCGCAGAAAGGCCACGACTTCGGCGGCGCTGACATAGTCATAGCGGATTGCAATGTTGATTTCATCCAGCAACACCATGTGGTTGCTTTCGTCCAGAATCAGTTCCTTGGCTTTGGCCCAAGCGGCCTGTGCCATTTCGGTGTCGCGGGATTTGTCCTGCGTTTCCCAGGTAAAGCCTTCGCCCATGGTGTGGAACGCGCATGTGTCGTTGAATTTGGCAAGGATCAGATCACGCTCGCCGGTGGACATGCCCCCTTTGATGAACTGCACAACGGCGCATTTCATATCGTGGGCGATGCAGCGGAAAATCATACCAAACGCGGCGGAAGATTTACCTTTGCCCTTGCCGGTATGGACGATGACAAGACCTTTCTTGTCGGTCTTTGTCGCCATGATCTTGTCGCGGGCGGCCTTTTTCTTGGCCATTTTCATCGCGTGGCGGTCGGTGTCTTCGGTCATCTGGAAATCCCCTCTTGGCTGAGCGCAATGTGCCGTCATCGGGGGGTAAGTGCAACGTCGGTTTGTCGTTCGCTGTCACTTGGAAAGGGAAAGTCAGGCAGGGCATGGATCCGCCTGCCTGACTTGGGTATTTATTCTGCGGGAACCACTTGTCGGTCAGCAGATTTGCCGAAATGACGGCGGTTGAGGTGCAGCACAAGCAGGATCATCGCAATCTGGAACCCAAGGGCCACGGCGGTAAAGCCCCAATATGCAATGCCGAACTTTGCAACCAACCCACTGGCCACAAGACCTTTGTTGATCCAGAACTGCAGCATCACAGAAAGCGCAACACCGGGGCAGATCAGAGCATAGGCACCGGGTGAGTTGCCATCACCACGTAGAAACGCATCGGCATAGCCCTGACGTTTCAGCACCAGCAGACCCAAAAGACCGAAAGCGAATTGCACGGCAAGGATCTTGGTCAGCAGCATCAGCGTTTCAGCATTTGCGGCATGGACTTCGAAAGTTGTGTGCAGGCCATGTTCCTGACGCAGCAGCATGATGCCCAGAACAGTCAGCAATGGCACAACAACCAACAGAGTTGGGCCGCTTTCTTTTGCCGTGCCGTGGTGCAGCATCGAGTTGAACGCTGTGATCGCCGCGATTGTGGCATAGAGCGCCGCAATGGTGCCGATGATTGTCGACAGAACAAGGCTGGTGCCAACAATTGCGGGTACGGTGCTCATCGCTGCGGGTGCGGACAGACCGACAGCAACCATCGCCAAGGCAAAGGCAGGCAACAGCTGCGCGAAAGAGTTGTTGGCTGTGACGTCAAACACGCCACCTTCGGCCAGTACGCGGCCCAAGAAAAGACCGATTTCACGCAGTGCGATGACTGCAATGGCAAGAAAAGCGATGATGGCCATCGGGAACAGATATTCAACAACCGTCCAAAGCTTGGGCACAAAGACCAGCCCGACGACGAAGCCCACGTTGACTGTCATAGCCAGTGCCAGCGGCATGGCCAGCAGCTGGGTTTCGCCATTTGTCTGGCGCAGTTTGGCATAGCCTTCGGTTTTCTTGAACTTTGACATCTGGCTAAGGTTCCAGATCAGCATCTTGATGTTCAGGAAAGCAAAACCTGCGATGCCTGTCACGGCAACGACAAGCGCGGCTTTCATGGCGATCCCATGTGTGGACCAAGCGTTCAGGATATCTTCAAAGACAGGAACGGGCTGGCCGGGGTGCGGGACCCAAAACATCAGGTACATGAAAAATGTGACCGCAAGGCCACCGGCACCAAGGGATGCCAAGAAATATAGCGGAGAATATGTGTCCGCCGGGCGTGTTCCACTGTGAGCCATATTGGCCTCCATTCATTACATTCCAAAAGTGTAATATAACGTCTAATAAGGCAGTTCTTTGATATATGTCAAGTTTGGAATGTTTTTTGGATGATGGTCAAATGCGGGTAGCTGCGGTTTTCAGATTTGAAACCGCGCTTGGGTTGTTGGCTGATATTGGGGGCCGGCGGCCTTTAGTCTGAGGCCAAGAGTCCGGCGATGCGCGCACGGGCGGAGTTAGATTTGGGCTGCCAGAGGTTGCGGTCAATCGCCTCTTGCAGGCGCTGGGCGATTTCTTTGAGCGCGGGGGCGTTTGCGTCAGCGATAAAGTCGCGCGTGTCATCGTCTTTGATGAAGGCTTCTTCGACCAGATCGAAATGATGGTTGCGCACCGCGCCAGTTGTTGCGGCAAAGGCAAAGAGGTAGTCGACGGTTGCCGCAATCTCGAAGGCGCCTTTGTAGCCGTGGCGTTTGACGCCATCGATCCACTTGGGGTTGACCACGCGGCTGCGCACGACACGCCCTATTTCATCGTCCAATGTCCGGATCACGGGGCGTTCGGGGCGGGAGTGATCGTTGTGGTAGATTGGCCGGTTCTGGCCTTGCAGGGTGCTGATGGCGGCGGCTGCCCCACCTTCGAATTGATAGTAGTCGTCACTGTCGAGGATATCGTGTTCGCGGTTGTCTTGATTTTGCACCACAGCTTCGGTCTGAGACAGCCGCGCTTCAAAGGCTTTTCGGTCCTTGCGGCCCTCAGCGCCTTTGCCGTAGGCGTAGCTGCCCCATTCAAGATAGGCTTCGGCAAAATCTGATTTATCCGCCCAGATACGTTCGTCGATCAGCGCTTGCAGGCCCGCCCCGTAGGCGCCGGGTTTGGAGCCGAAAACACGGGTTTTGTCTTCGCCCTTTTTGGCGCGCGCGGCTGCGGGGTTGAGATCGTCCGGTTCGTCCATGTCCTGCACAGCGCGCGCGGCGCTGTCGACCAATGCGATCAGTTGCGGGAAGGCGTCGCGGAAAAAACCCGAGATCCGCAGCGTGACGTCGACGCGCGGGCGGCCCAGAACAGATTGGGGTAGGATTTCGAACCCGGTGACACGCCGGTTGGCGCTGTCCCACGTGGGCTTGACGCCCATGAGTGCGAGGGCTTGGGCGATGTCATCACCGCCGGTGCGCATGTTGGCTGTGCCCCAAGCGGTGACGAGCATGCTGCGCGGCCAGTCGCCGTGGTCTTGGAGATGTTTCTCAATCAGGAGATTGGCGGATTTCCAGCCCAACGCCCAAGCGGTTGGCGTCGGGACGGCGCGGCTGTCGACGGAATAGAAGTTGCGCCCAGTGGGGAGCACATCCATCCGCCCGCGTGTCGGCGCGCCGGAGGGGCCGGGGGGGACAAACTGGCCTGCAAGTGCTGTGAGCAGGGCTTTGCCTTCGGCATCGCCGCAGGCTTGGACAGTTGGCAGGATGTTGGTCTGGATTTCGGTAAGCACCGCCGCGCTCATCGGCCCTGGCGGGCTTTCTTCGCTGGAGACGATGCGTTGCGAAAGGCCTTCGAGCTTTTCGATGGTGTCGCCGTTTGTGCGCCATGTCGTGCCGTCGTCCAAGCCGTGTGGTTTTTCGGGTGGTATCCCGGTCATGTCGCAATCAAGCGGGTCAATCCCAAGATTGAGATCTGCTGCCAGCGCGCGCAGAAGTGAAGCGTTTCGGGTTTTGCCATCTGCGCGTGGGACCCGCGCCAATGCGATTGCGAGATCACGTTCTTGTTGACCTGTCGGCGATTGCCCGAAGATATGCAGCCCGTCGCGGATTTGTGCTTCTTTGAGTTCGCAAAGATAGGCGTCGAGTTTGCCAAGATCGCCGTCTTTGTCGCCGGTGAAGCCTGCGTCTTGGGCAAGGCCAGTCACGTTGGAGAGTGACAGGATTTCGCGGCGCAGGTGGTCGATCCGGCGGGGGTCGACGCCGGCTGCTTCGTAGTATTCATCTACCAGGGCCTCAAGATCGCGGAGGGGGCCGTAGCTTTCGGCGCGGGTGAGCGGCGGTGTGAGGTGGTCGATGATCACCGCAGATGTGCGCCGTTTGGCTTGGGTGCCTTCACCGGGGTCGTTGACGATGAAAGGGTAGATGTGGGGCGTGGGGCCAAAGACCGCTTCGGGCCAACAGGTTTCTGATAGGGCGACGGCTTTGCCCGGCAGCCATTCAAGGTTGCCGTGTTTGCCCATATGGACGATCGCGTCCGCGCCCCAGTGGTGGCGCAGCCAGAAGTAGAAGGCGAGGTAGTTATGCGGTGGGACCAGATCGGGCGAGTGGTAGGTGTCGGTCGGGTCGATGTTATAGCCGCGGGCCGGTTGCAGGCCGACAACCGCATTGCCGAAACGGTGGATGCTGAGGGCGAAACCTGTTTGCGGGGTATGCGTCGGAGCCTCCGGCGGAGGTATTTTTGAACATGAGAAGGGGTCTTGGTCAGGGGTGCCCCAACGTGTGGTGATTTGTTCTTTGATGTCCCAGGGAAGGGCGTCGAAATAGCGGTTGTATATTTCCAAAGGCAGGAACTCACCGCCTTCTTTTTCGGCCCTGTCTGTCAGCCAATTTGTTGGCCCTGCCATGATCTGGGCCATGAGGGCGGCGCTGTCGGTGGGGGGCGTGACGTTGTGCCCTTCGGCTTTGAGCAGGTTCAGGACGTGGACTGTGGCGGCTGGTGTGTCGAGGCCGACGCCGTTGGCGAGGCGGCCGTCTTTATTCGGGTAATTGGCAAGGATGAGCGCGGTTTTCTTTTCCGGTGTTGGCGTCTGACGCAGGTTGGCCCAATTTTTGGTGAGTTGTGTGACAAAGTCGATCCGGTCGCCGCGTGCCTGATAGGTGGCGATGGGACATTCGGTGGCGTCGTCGAAAAAGGCTTCGCCTTTGAAGCTGACGGCGCGGGATAGGATGCGGCCATCGACTTCGGGCAGGGCCACGTTCATTGCGATATCGCGGGCGCTGAGGCCGTGCAGACCTTCGGCCCAGGTTTCTTCGGCTGCTCCGGAGAGGATCACCTGAAAAATGGGGGCTGCGTTCGCCAGTAGCGGATTTTGCGGGCTGTCATCGCCATCATGCGGGCTGCCGACAGCGAAGGCGGTGCAGTTGAGGATAACGTCAGGTGCGGCATCGGCGAACAGCTGGTGCAATGTGGCTGTGCTGATCGGGTCTTTGAGGCTGGCCACGAAGACAGGCAAGGGATTGAGACCGGCGCGTGACAGGCTGCGGGTCAGCCTGTTGATTGGGTTCAGACCGCCGCCTTGGACCAAGGCACGGTAGAATATGATCGGAACAATGGGCGCGCCCGCGGTCCAGCCCGCTTGGGCTGTTTTCAGATCGGCAATGCCCGCGCCGGGCCAATAGACGCCTGCGCGCAGCAAGGGACGGGGTGCTGTGGGTTTGTCGCTGCCATCCAGCAAGGCCTTTGCATAGGTCAGCAGGTTGGTGCTGTTTTCGGGGCCACCTTCCACAAGATATGACCAGAGGGTGTCGTAGTCTTCGCCATCTATGGTGGAGAGTTCGCGCAGTTCCGGATCGGGTTTATCGTCGCCGGGCAAGGCCGCAAAGGGGATACCCGCTTCGCGCAGGCGGGCAGCATATTGGGTAAGGCCGTATTTCCAATAGCCTGCACCACCTAAGATCCGAGCGATGACAAGGCGGGATTTCGTGGCGCAGTCGTCTAGATGCAGGTCGACTGACATCGGGTGTGTCAGGTGCATCATGTTGGCCAGTCGCAGTGTGGGTGGATCGGTCATTTCTGCCCGCGCGTCTGACAGTGCAGCCAGCTCTGTGTCGGCTGCCGAGATGATCACAACATCTGCAGGGGTTTGGCCCAGATCAACAGGTTCTGTCCCATCAGAGATCGCACCGGGTGTGGCTGCTAGCAGGTGCATTGGTGCAACCCTCGTGATAATGGATTCGCAAACAAGGGGTTATGACCATGGATTACAAAGCTGCTGGCGCGCCGAAATTGGGTAAGAACGCCCCGAAACATCAAGAACATAATGCCCATGGCAGCCATCGGAAGCCCTTTGGCCAGCGTCCCGGCAAAGAGCAGTTGCTTGCACGCATGAAAGCGGCGGCTGAGGCGAAGAAAGCCGAGTAAACTCACAGCGGCTTTTCCATAAAGACGGAACTTTTGCCCAATGCATAGTCGCCGAAGACACCACATTCGGTGAAACCGTGCCGGGCATAGAGCCTGTGTGCAGCATGTAAGATGTTGCCTGTCTCAAGTTTGAGCAGCGACACACCTTCTTCGCGGGCGGTGTCTTCGATCTGGCGCAAGAGCGCCGCGGCAACACCTTTGCCCCGCGCCGCCTCGGTCACGAACATCGATTTTACTTCACCGTACCGAGGCGTCACCATGAGCGCGCCGGTTCCAATCATTTCGTCACCAACGCGGGCGGTGAAAAAGTGGATGTTGGATGCAACCAGATCGTCGATTTCAAGATAGAAGTTATCCTCGGGTGGGAACAGGCTTTGCATCAAGGCGTGGCTTTGTTTGAGCAAAGCCGTCGCCTGCGAGTGATGCGGGTCTGTTCGCTCGACAATGATCATGCGTGCAAGGCAGCCGTAATGGCCGATTGATCAAGACCGGCTTCCCCGATCACAACCAGACGGGTTTCACGGGGGGCATCGCCGAAAGGCTGGTCAAAGTACGTGTCCACGCGGGGACCGACGGCCTGCAGTGTCAGGCGCATCGGTTTGCCAGCAATAGCGACAAAGCCTTTCAGGCGCAGGATGTTGTTGGCGCGGATGACATCGGCGACTTGAGCAGTAAAGGCAGCGGCGTCAGCGATTTCGCCGCGTGCGACGATAAAACTTTCGAATTCGTCGTGGCCATGCTCGTGTGCGTGATCATGGTGGTGATCGTCGTCGTCATCATGGTGATGGTGGTGGTGCACTTCGTGGCGGGCGGCCAGATCGGCTTCTGCGCCGACACCTTGGCCCAAGAGTACATCAATTGGCAGGGCGCCCATGGATGCTTTGATGACTTGCACACCATCGCGGGACTGGGACTTTAGGTTTTCTGTCAACGTATCCGCTTCAGAGGCTGCCAGAAGGTCGGTCTTGTTCACAACGATCATATCGGCGCAAGCCACCTGATCTTCAAATAGCTCTGACAGCGGCGTTTCATGGTCGAGGTTTTCGTCCTGCGCGCGCTGGGCATCGACTGCGGCCACGTTATGCGCAAACTGGCCGTCGTGCACGGCGCGGCCATCTACAACGGTCACGACGCCATCAACGGTGACTTTGGTTGAAATGCCGGGCCAGTTGAACGCGCGTACCAAGGGCTGCGGCAGGGCAAGACCAGAGGTTTCGATCACAATGTGATCGGGTTTGTCGGTCCGAGCGAGCAGTGCTTCCATCGTCGGGATGAAATCATCGGCAACCGTGCAGCAGATACATCCGTTGGACAATTCAACGATATCGTCTTCGGTGCACACCTCATCGCCGCAGCCTTTCAGGATATCGCCGTCGACCCCGAGGTCGCCGAATTCGTTGATGATCAGTGCGATCTTCTTGCCTTGCGCGTTTTGCAGCATATGACGGATGAGGGTGGTCTTACCGGCACCGAGGAACCCGGTAACAACGGTGGCAGGGATTTTGGCAGGCATGCGTATATTCCAGTATCAGATGGTCAGTTGTGACCGACGTTAGGCCAAGCCCTATGCCGGAGTGTCGCTTGTTTCAAGGACGGTCCAATGCACAAAGCCTATTTGGGAAATTGCGAGGTACCTTTTACGAATGCTGCAAAAGGTACCTCGCCGGCTCAGACTGAATAGAGCCTTGGCGTGACCAACGCGCTGCCTTCCAGCTTGCGCATCGCCTTTGCCCCAGCCAGCACGGTCAGATCGGCAAGCGGTTCGATCAGTAAGACCATCATGTAAGCTGCCCCAAATGACAGCACCGCCGAGACGTTTTCGGCGCCAAAGCCGCTGCCGTAGAAGGCCCAGAAGGCAACCCAGGCGACAATCCCGCCTTGATAGGTAGCCGACATCGCCAGACATTGCTTGAAGGTCAGATCGACATAGGCTGTGCCTTTTGCGATCACGCGTTTGGATAGTACGTGCAAGCCGAACAGGGGGACCAGCAATGTGGTGAGGTTCATCGCATATTGCGGCAGGTCTGTTGGCGCAAAAAGCGTGCCCTGAACAAGCAGCCCCAGTGCAAGGCCGATGGCCGCAGGTGCGGTCCCTAGGATCAAAAGCAAGGTCGAGCCCAATATGAAATGGACCTCTGACACGCCGACCGCAACATGTGGCAGCATTTCGAAAAAGATGAAGACCGCGACGGTGGCAATGGCGGCCCGCCCGACCAATGACAGGACGCCGCGATCGCGCAGTGCCTCCCAGATCAGTTTTGCTGAATAGGTGGCGGCCCCGGCTGCTGTGGCATAAGACAGCGCAAGTTTCGCCCCGGTAACGATACCTGGTTCGATATGCATTTCATATTTTCCTTCCTTCACCGTCATCCCCGACGGCTGGTTTCACAAAGCGCATGGCTGGTCTCCTGGCTTGCGGGTCGTTGTGATTTGCAGCCTTCCCAGGGATGTGCCCCAGTGGCGTCATTGCAAAGCACTCACCGCATACAGTCGCGGGGGCGGCTGTGGCTTGGGGCCTCTGATACAGATCGGCCCGACCACATTCCCATTTGATCCCCTGACGCTTAAGCGCCGTGCGGGGAACCATGCAGTTTCAGGATGTGTCTATCGGTCCAGCCACGTCAAGGTGAAACCGACGTGCAAAGACGGATTGGCTGGCAGAAATACAGCACGCCCTGCTGATGCAGAAAAAGTGTGGGCGACCTACTCGACCAGGAAAGTCCGTTCGACAAACAATGGCTGCCCGTCTGCGACCCAGACTTTATGGTCATTGCCTTCAAGGTACATGTGGATTGTCACGTTGCCCTTTTGGCAGGTCAATCATATGGCGCATGTCAGCATAGAGGCGCCCGATATTTTCGCCATTAACGAAAAGGTGGCCGTGGCCGGTGCCGGGTTCAACCGCCTTGTTCACGTCTTCAGGTGTCATTTTAGAGCCATCCATCGTGACGAACAGGTTGTGCCCAGAGGCTGGATCAGGCTGCAGGTCTAGTCCGAGTGTTGGTGCGGGCAGATCAGAAGGCCAGATGTTTTTGCGATCATCGCTGAGGTTCTCGTAGGGGGTCTACCCATCTGATGTCCGCCTGCATGGCCTGAGCCCGCGAACACACTGCTGTCGCGCATGGTGCCCGCAAATTTGCCTGCTGCAAGACCAATGGCGAGGAAGGCTATGTTTCGCATGTTCGCTGCTTTCTGGGTCGAGATGTGGTTCGCTTGTTTCTTCTTACCGCTAAGGCAGGACATTGGATTATTCTCAGTCGACAACCTCTTTTCAGGCCGTATTTGCCTGCGGGAACGCCCAAAACCGCAATATCTTGTGGATAAGACGGCGGAACATGGCACATGCAGCGCTCGGGGCGTTGACACATCAAGTCTTACAGGGCGATGCTTTTGCGGATTGAGGAATCATAAGGGCAAGAATCGTTGCGCTTTAGCAAACTGCGACTGAATGGCTTTAAAAGCTTTGTGGACCCCACCGATCTGATCATCGCCGATGGTCTGACGGGTGTTGTGGGGCCGAATGGCTGTGGCAAGTCGAATTTGCTTGAAGCCCTGCGCTGGGTCATGGGCGAGAACCGCCCCAAAGCAATGCGCGGCGGCGGCATGGAAGATGTGATCTTTGCCGGGGCCGCGACGCGGCCTGCGCGCAATTTCGCTGAGGTATCTTTGGTCATCGACAATGGTGAGCGTTTGGCACCCGCTGCTTTCAATGCCGATGACAACCTTGAAATTATCCGCAGGATCACCCGTGATGCGGGCTCAGCCTATAAAGTGGGCGCAAAAGATGTACGCGCCCGCGATGTGCAGATGCTGTTTGCGGACGCCTCAACCGGGGCGCATTCGCCAGCGTTGGTCCGGCAAGGTCAGATTTCCGAGCTGATCAACGCCAAGCCAAAGGCGCGCCGCCGTATCCTGGAAGAGGCGGCAGGGATTTCGGGTCTCTATCAGCGCCGGCATGAAGCCGAACTGAAACTCAAAGGTGCAGAGACAAACCTGACGCGGGTAGATGATGTGATCGAACAACTGGCCACGCAATTGGCTCAGTTGGCACGTCAGGCCAGACAAGCTGCACGTTACCGCGAAATCGGTGACAAACTGCGCAAAGCAGAAGGCATGCTGCTGTTCCGCCGCTGGAAAGAGGCCGACGAGGCGATGCTGGCCGCAGCAGATCAGTTGCGCGAGCGTACGACGACGGCAGCACAAGCCGAGAAAGCCGCACGCGATGCGGCCAAAGGGCGCGCCAACGCCGAAGACGCCTTGCCTCCCTTGCGCGAAGAAGAGGCCATTGCCGCAGCTGTTTTGCAGCGCTTGCAGGTGCAGCGCGATACGCTGAAAGATCAAGAGCAGCGCGCGCTTGAGATGATCGAGACTTTGCGCCGCCGGATCGAACAGCTCAGCCATGACATGGACCGTGAAAGCGGTTTGAATAAAGACGCTGGCGAAACGATTGAGCGGCTCGAATGGGAGGCGCGCGAGATTGGCAAAGCAGGTGAAGGCCATGATGCGCGTCTGGAAGAGGCTCAGGTAGCAGCGCGCGAAGCGGCAGGTGTTTTGCAGCAACGCGAAGCTGATCTTTCGCAGTTGACCGAAGATGTTGCACGGCTTGCTGCGCGGCATCAGTCGGCCCAACGCTTGCTGGACGACAACAGGACCACGCTAACCAAAAGCGAAAGTGAGGCTGTGCGTGCCAAAACTGCTATGGCGGAAGCAGCCACTGCCCTAAAGCAGGCCGAGGCTGATTTTGCTGCAGCCGGTGAAGCTGAGAAAGTGGCGGTCGCCGCTGCCGAAGCCGCTGACAAGGCGTTGGTCGAGGCCGAAAGTGCCCGCGCTGATACGCAAGCACGCGAAAGCGATGCGCGCGCGCTGCGGTCGGAAGCCGAAGGCGAGGCTAATGCGCTGCGCGCCGAGGTGGGCGCACTGGCCAAGCTTGTTGAGCGCGATACTGCCGAAGGCGGGCAGGTGCTTGATCTTTTGCGTGTGCAAGGCGGCTATGAAAAGGCGCTTGGTGCGGCATTGGCCGATGATCTGCGCGCGCCAGAGATTGATGCAAACAGCAAATCCGGCTGGGCCCTGCTGCCGGGCTATGGCACGCCGCAAACTTTGCCAAACGGTGTTATGGGGCTCACAAACTACGTCACTGTGCCCGAGGTGCTGGCGCGCCGGATGAGCCAGGTTGGTCTTGTCGATGCAGCGGACGGCCCGCGCTTGCAAGCTGCGCTGAAGCCGGGGCAGCGTTTGGTTTCGGTCGAAGGTGATCTGTGGCGCTGGGACGGGTTTCGCGCGGGTGCCGAGGATGCACCTTCAGCCGCGGCTTTGCGTTTGCAGCAGTTGAACCGTTTGACGGAACTCAAGCGTGATCTGGAAGAGGCTTCAGCGACCGCCATGGGGGCCGCCCAAGCCCATGACGCCCTGACGGCCATGCTGAAAGTGCAAACCGAGGCCGATCACGCGGCCCGTCAAGCACGCCGCGATGCCGATCGCGCTGTGGCAGATGCTAACCGTGCGGCCAGCCGCGCCGAGGCCGACCGCAATCTGTCACAGGGCAAGCTTGAAAGCCTGGATCTTGCGGTGAAGCGCAATGAGGAAGAGGCGCTGAACGCGCGTCGCGCCTTGGCTGCCGCAGAAAAGGCGGCTGCAGATCTGGGCGATCTGGACACGGCCCGCGCCTCGGTCGAAGATGTGAAAATGACAGTGGAAGCGGCGCGCATCACGATGATGGCCCGCCGGTCTGCCCATGATGAAGTGCGCCGCGAAGGCGAGGCGCGCCTCAAGCGCAGTCAGGAAATCACCAAGGAAATCAGCGGCTGGAAACACCGTTTGGAAACGGCCAACAAGCGGACTGCTGAATTGGCCGAGCGCAAGGCCGAATCCGAACTGGCCCTGACCGAAGCAACCGCGGCACCCGAGGAAATCGCTGCAAAGCGTGCCGAGCTTGCCGACGCGATCGACGAAGCCGAGGCGCGGCGGAAGGCCTCGGCTGACAAGCTGGCCGAGGCGGACAATGTGCTGCGTGAGGCTGGCCATCAAGAGCGCGAAGCGGAGCGCCAAGCCTCTGAGGCGCGCGAGGCGCGTGCGCGCTCCGAGGCACGCTCGGATGCGGCCAAGGAAACGGTAGCCTATGCGGCGGAACGGATCATGGAAGCGCAGGACGTCACGCCTGAGCAACTGCTTGAGACGCTCCAGACGGATGTAGAGAACATGCCCGCATCCGAGGTCGTCGAGGGTCAGGTCAATGCGCTCAAACGGCAGCGTGATGCGCTCGGTGCAGTGAATTTGCGCGCAGAAGAGGATGCCAAAGAGGTTCAGGTCGAGCACGACGGGCTGGTAAGCGAAAAGGCAGATCTTGAGGCTGCGATTGCGGCCCTGCGCTCGGGCATTGCGAGCCTGAACAAGGAAGGTCGCGAACGGTTGCTGACGGCCTTTGAGCAGGTGAATGAAAATTTCGGCTTGCTCTTTACGCACCTCTTTGGTGGCGGTGAGGCGAAGTTGGTCCTTGTGGAATCCGATGACCCGTTGGAAGCCGGGCTTGAGATCATGTGCCAACCGCCAGGCAAGAAGCTCAGCACATTGTCGCTGCTTTCTGGTGGTGAACAGACCCTGACGGCGTTGGCGCTGATTTTTGCGGTTTTCCTTGCTAATCCGGCCCCGATTTGTGTGCTCGATGAGGTGGATGCGCCGTTGGATGATGCCAATGTCACCCGCTTTTGCGATCTTTTGGATGAAATGACCCGCCGGACAGAAACACGTTTTCTGATTATCACCCACCATGCGGTCACGATGAGCCGGATGGACCGTTTGTTTGGTGTGACAATGGGCGAACAGGGTGTGTCGCAGCTTGTGTCGGTCGATCTCAAACGCGCCGCCGCGATGGTGGCTTAGGGCAGGTGCCTCCGGCGGGGATATTTTCGGGCCAGTAATAACACAGGGGCCGGGAGAACGGCTGCCCTAAAGACGGTTGAGCAAGTCCAGCGTGGGCCAGGCATCGGCGGGCAACCCCAGACGTTGCTGTTCGGCTTGCACAGCAGCCCGCGTCATGGCGCCCAAGATGCCGTCAATTCCGCCGACATCATGCCCGCGCTGTGTCAGCTTTTGCTGAAGTTGCTGCATCTGCCCGCCGCTGAGAGCCGGTGTGGGGTTTCCTGCATTGTAGACAGGGGCACCGCCCAGACGGGTGGCAAAATAGGCAGCTGTAGTCACGTAGACGAAGCTTTTGTTCCAGTCGAAATAGACCTCGAAATTCGGATAGGTCAGGAAGGCCGGTCCATCACGGCCCATCGGCAAAAGTACCGAGGCTTGCAGGTTGGATGGCCCCAAGCCGCCGTCGCGGGCGCGTATACCGCGTGCCGCCCATTCCTGAACGCTGGCCTTATGGTTCAGCCCCGTCTGTGACCAATCCAGATCGGCAGGCACAACGATTTCCTGAAGCCAAGGTTCATTTGCCCGCCAGCCCAGTGAGGACAGCACATTTGCGCCTGTCATCAGCGCATCGGGGGATGAGCCTTTCAGGTCAACCACCCCATCACCATCACCGTCCATCCCTTGGCGTACAATCTCGCGCGGGAGCTTTTGCAACTGGCCGATTTCTCCGGCCCAGGCCCCGGTTGTTGTTGCAGGGTTCATGCCGCCGCGCCGGTAAAGCTCAATCGCGGCGATCAGTTGCGGGCGAAACAGTTCGGGTCGCCGGCAATCATGGGCAAGGGTCAGCAGGGCGTTGCGCGTGTTGAAACTGCCCTGAACCTGCCCGTAGTCGGTCTCGAACGCCCAAAAAGCGAGAAGAACACCGCGTGGGATGCCAAAACGGGCTTCAATCGTGTCGAAGGTACTGTCGAACCTTTGGCCGTAAACCCTGCCGTTATCAATGCGGTTCTGGCTGATCAATGCCCGTGAGAAACTGATAAAATCACGCTGAAACACGCCCTGCGCCCGGTCGGCGTTGATGACGGATTGCTCAAGCTGCGCGCCCTGAAAGAACGCGTCAATCGTCGCAGCGGGTATGCCTGCCGCCTGTGCTTCGGCTTTGACACCGTCAATGAAGGCATTGAAGGGACCACCACAGGTCTGTGCCGTTGCGGTGCTGGCAAGAAATGAGAGGGCGAGAGCGGCTGCGCGCATGGGGGTCTCCGGCATATTTGATTTGCACAAGCGTATCAGGGACGCAGTGCGGCGCAAGGCTGGTCGTACCTTGTGCGGGAGAAGTCGCCGACTAGTGGACGTAACCGATGATTGCCGCAGCAAAGGCCAGTGCAAGCAAGAGCCCCCAGGTTTTCCATAGCACCTTGACTGCACGGTCAATATCATCGGCATCGAGCGATCTTTTGCCGTCACCGTTCACGAAGGGGTAGTCCTTCATTTGACCGTCATAACTGCGCGGCCCGCTTAGTGCGATATCAAGACCGTGTGCCATCGCCGCCTCTGGCCATCCGGCATTTGGTGAGCGGTGCAGCGGGGCCTCTTGGATGATCGCTTTGGGATGCGGGCGGGATGTGACCACCCAGATCAATACAGCCGTCAATCGTGCGGGTATCAGATTGAGCAGGTCGTCAAACCGCGCAGCGGCCCATCCGAATGCAGCATATCGCGGCGTGCGGTAGCCGATCATACTGTCCGCTGTGTTTGTGATTTTGTAGATCAGCAGGCCCGGCAAACCGGCAACCGCAAACCAGAATATGGGGGCGATGACACCGTCCGAGAGGTTTTCAGCCGCACTTTCGATGGCTGAGCGGGAAACGGCGGATTGGTCCATCTGCTTGGTGTCACGTCCCACGATCATGGCGACGCTGCGGCGCCCGTCACCAAGCGAAAGCCGCAGCGCATCGCCGACAGCTTGCACATGTTCTGCAAGTGATTTTTGCGCCAGCAAGATTGCGAGAATAACCACATCAAGGACCGCACCGGGCGCGCGCTCGGCCACAATACCGATGATGCCTGCCCCGATGCTGAGCCCGGCGATGGTGACGATGCCCATCAGGCGTTTGTGCGCACCTGTGTTCAGGTTCTGGTCGCACCACCCGATCAGACGACCCATCAAAACGGCAGGATGCGGGACGCGGGACCAGAGCCACTTTGGCTCGCCTAGGAGCGCATCCAGCAACATGCCGAAAACGAGCGTCAAAGCGCGGATTCCAATTGTGCCCAGCGATCAGGTGCAGGCAGGCCTAGGCGAATCCACTCGGGGGCGTAGGGAAAGACGCGTGACCAGACGTGGTGTTGGGCCAACCTGTCTTGTACGGCCTGCGCATCTTTCACCTTGTAGAGGCGAAAGAGCGTTGTGCCGCCAACCAATTCGGCCCCGTTTCGCGTGGCAAGCTGATCCAGACGCATTGTGTCAGTCGCCAGCCGCGCACGTGTTTCATCAGCCCAAGCCGGATCTGCAAGGGCCTCGGCCCCGATTGACAGGGCTGGTCCGGAAATTTGCCACGGGCCCAGAAGATCAGTCAGTTTGGCGATGATCTGCGGATCCCCGATGGCAAAGCCAAGCCGTAGACCTGCGAGGCCCCAGAACTTGCCAAAGCTTTTCAGCACAACAACTCCGGGGCGTGCGGCCAGATGGATCAGGGATTTGTCCGGCATCACATCGCAAAAGCTTTCGTCGATTACGGTGTAGGCCGCTTCAAAATCGCGGACAGTCCAAATGTGACCGTCGGGATTGTTTGGATGCACAGCGATCAACGCGTGGCTTGGATCTTGACCCAAGCGCCAGCCGGATGCGGCAAATGCGGCGCCGTGTTCGTTGTAGGTTGGTCCGGGAATGCAGACAGCACCATGGGGAATCACACGCGGCAAGGCTGCGATGATGGCAGAGGCCCCCGTCGCGCCGATGATGGCCGCGTTTTCAGGCACATTCCAGAAGCTGCGTGCCAATGCATAAAGCCGTGCGAAGGAGGCCTCGTCTGGCAATGCGGTCCATGCATCCTGCGGCATGTTGGGGATCGGGTAGGGGACCGGATTGATACCGGTCGAAAGATCAAGCCAATCCGCCCGCTTCCCGCCAAAGGACGCGATTGCTGCATCCAGCCCACCGCCATGATCCCGCTTTTCGCTCATTCGTCTTGTGGCAGTGGCGGGTGGCGCGTCACGAAGTGGCCTTTCACCGCTTGTGGCCATTCGCGATAGGGCACTTGACCAGTTTCAGACCCTGCATGTGCCTTGGCATAGGCGACAATACCATCGGCCACTTCGGCCGACGGTGTAAATTCGCCCAGCGTATAGTTCAGCTTGCCTGCGCCCTGGATCGCGACATTGCAAGCTTTCTTGCATCCCATCAGGCACGATACCCTGCGTGTTTTGACGTCTTGCAGCCCTGTTGCAGCAGCCTCGACGAGCGCGGCAAGCGCTTCGCCATCCGTCTGTTGCATGTCGCCCGCGTCCCAGCCGTCCTGCTTGCAGGTGTCGCAAATCGTAATCCAAGTCGTCATGCAGGTGTGCCTCATTATTGCTGTGCGTGTTTCAAACGGATTTGCGCCCCCAACACAAGACCGACTGCGGTAGCCTGTCCTTTGGTACAGGCGTCGTGCGACGTTAACGCTTTGTTAAGGAATTGGTCACAGGTGTTCTTTCTCGAAGGCGAAAAGCCAGTTTTTACAAGTGTTATGAGTATCGAAAGGGTGAAACGATGAAGGCGTTGATCGTGCAGAGAAACGAAGAGTTGGGGCGCATTTGGCAGCGTCATCTTGAGCGACTTGATGTCGCTGTCTGCCGTGTATGCACAGCGCGGGACGCGCTGGGGTTTGTGCAGTCGCAGGCCTTTGACGTGATTGTTCTGGACCTTGTATTGGCAGAAGGTAGCGCATTGGCGGTTTCGGACCTTTTGCGCTTTCGCCAACCGGATGCCAATGTGGTCTTTGTCACCGACACGACCTTCTTTTCAGATGGGTCGATTTTTCAGCATGTGGCCAATGCCCGCGCCCTTGTGAAAACCGCGACACCGCCCGAGGACCTTGCCGCGATCGTCCACCACTATGGCATCAGTCGCCCCGCCCGTGTGGCGCATCGTAATCCAGCACCGGGTTGATCGGGATAATCCGGTGGGGATTAATGCTGTCATGGCTGTAGTGATAGTGCCGGACGATATGGTTCATGTTCACTGTCTCTGCGATGCCGGGGATCTGGTACAGTTCGCGTAGATAGCCTGACAAATGCGGATAATCGACGATGCGCTTGCGATTGCATTTGAAGTGCAGGTGATAAACCGGATCAAAGCGTACAAGCGTCGTCCACAGGCGCCAGTCCGCTTCTGTCAGGCGGTCGCCCATCAGATAGCGGTTTTGGGCAAGACGGTCTTCCAGCCAGTCCAACGTATCAAACAGCGGGTATACGGCTTTGTCATAGGCCTGCTGGGACGTGGCAAAACCCGATTTGTAGACCCCGTTGTTCAGGGTATCGTAGATTCGGTCGTTCACTGGAGCGATGGCATCGCGCAGCTCTTCTGGCCAGTAGTCATCACTGTTTCCGGTGATGTCATCAAAGGCGGTGTTGAACATGCGGATAATTTCCGAACTTTCGTTCGAAACGATCGTCTCGCGCTGCTTGTCCCACAAAATCGGGACAGTCACGCGCCCGGTCATATCGGGCAGTGCCCTGAGGTAGATGTCACGTGCAAAGGGCAGCCCTAACAGCGTGTCGCCGGTGGCACCATGTGCATCCGTTTCAAACGTCCAGCCATCCGACAGCATGTCAGGGTGCACCGCAGAGATGCTGATGTGATCTGTCAGGTCTTTCAGGGCTCGAAAAATCAATGTGCGGTGCGCCCAAGGGCAAGCATAAGAGACATAGAGGTGATAGCGTCCGCTTTCGGCTTTGAAGCCGCCCTCACCAGATGGCCCCGCAGATCCATCGGCTGTAATCCAATTGCGGAACTGCGCGTCCTTGCGCACGAAAGCGCCACCGGTCTTCTTGGTGTCATACCATACGTCGTGCCAAACGCCGTCTACAAGCTGGCCCATCTTCGCTCTCCTTCTATGCATTTGGCTGGGTTTAACGTTTTTGCGCAAGTGAACAAACAGGCGTAGAGGCGCATCTTCCGTGCGTGGGTGCACAGTGGTTATATGTCGCGTTCATTTGCCGCCCACCGGCACCCATGCGTCGCTTAAGCGTTTGCCCTATGCGGTCGTGCCGACTATACCCACGGCTGACGAAGCCAGCGCAAGGCCAGAGAGGTTGGAGACAGCACGGTTGACCCAAAACGGGAACTGCGCATCTCATCGTCAAGACCCGGGAACGGGATCTCTGGCACTGCAATCAAACGGAGGACGCCCATGCGAGGGTTAGTGACACTCATACTTATCTGTGCCGGTTCGGCGGCGGCTGCGCATCCTGGCCACTGGGCAGATGTTGCAGGCCACGATCATTGGGTTGCCGGTGCGGCGATTGGTCTGGCTGGCCTTGCTGCAATTTGGGGTGCGTTGAAGGGCAAAAAAGATAAAGACGCCGCGGCGGCAGATGCTGCAGAAGAAGAGATGGAAGAGGAAGTAGCATGAAGACAGGGGTCATGATCTGCGGTCACGGATCGCGTAGCCAGTCTGCTGTTGATGAATTTGCAACCTTGGCGGACAAACTGCCGGCCTATCTGCCCGACGACTGGATGACGGATTATGGCTATCTGGAATTTGCCAACCCTGTGATCCGTGACGGCTTGGACAAATTACGCGAAGCGGGTTGCGAACGTATTTTGGCGGTGCCTGGCATGCTTTTTGCTGCGATGCATGCCAAGAATGACATCCCGACAGTCCTGAACACCTATGCGGCAAAACACGGCATGACCGTGCAATATGGCCGCGAACTGGGCGTTGACCCCAAGATGATCGCCGCCGCTGCCAGCCGCATTCAGGATGCGGTTGATCAGGCGAATGCTGAACATGGTGCGCTGCCTTTGACCGAAACGTGTCTGGTTGTGATCGGGCGTGGCGCGTCTGACCCCGATGCCAATGGCAACGTCGCCAAGATTGCACGCATGCTGCAAGAGGGCATGGGCTTTGGCTGGTGTGAAGTTGGCTATTCCGGCGTGACATTCCCGCTGGTTGAACCTTGCCTGCAACATGTTGCGCGCCTGCCTTACAAGCGCGTCATCGTGTTTCCGTATTTCCTGTTTTCAGGTATCCTGATTGACCGGATCTACGGCTTTACCGACCAGGTTGCCGCCGAGCACACGGGCATCCAGTTTGTCAAAGCCGGCTATCTTGGTGATCACCCCAAGGTGTTGGAAACCTTTGCCGAGCGGATCATGGAACAGGTCAGCGAAACGCCGCCGCCGAACTGTGGCATCTGCGGTTATCGCAGTCAGGTTCTGGCGCTGGAAGAAGGCAAGCCGCACCGTATCAGCGCCGAGGATCGTGCACATCCTGCCTTCGGTGCTGTTCCGCCGCCGACTTGCGTTCTGTGTAAATATCGCACGGCTGTGCTGGGCTTTGAGGGCGAAGTTGGCGCTGTTCAGGAAAGCCACCACCACCATGTCGAAGGCCAAGGTGCCAATGCGCCGGGGTCCAACGTCGCTGATTGTGCGCTTTGTGATACGTTCTGCACCGGTATGTGCCGGTTAGAGGCTGCCGATCACCACCACCATCATCACCACCACGGACATGATCATGACCACGATCACCACCACGATCATGATCACGACCATCATCACGCACCTTACCCGCACGCAAAGCACCCCCATGGGCCTGAAAGTGCGCGTAAAGCCAAGACAAGCTGAGTGACAGCATCGCGATGACACGCCCCGACCGAGACACTGGCGGGTGCACTCTCAAACAAAGGCCTTCCCTTGCGCCCATATGAAACTGACCCAAAGGCGATCTACGCACAAAGCTTTGCGACAGTCCGCGATGAGGCGCGGCTTGAGCGTTTTGCGCCTGCGATGCAGCCGCTGATTACGCGGCTGATCCATGCCTGCGGTATGGTCGAAGTCGCAGACCGGCTGGCCTTTTCGCATGAGGCCGCTGTTGCCGGGCACAGGGCGTTGCAGGCGGGTGCGCCTGTTTTATGCGACTGTGAGATGGTCGGCGCGGGCATCATCCGCCGCTATTTGCCTGCAGGTAATCGTGTGGTTGTGACCTTGAACGATCCGGTTGTTCCGGACCTTGCACAACAGATTGGCAATACGCGCTCTGCTGCGGCTGTCGAACTGTGGCGCGATCACATCGCAGGGGCTGTTGTGGCGATTGGCAATGCGCCGACGGCCCTTTTTCACTTGCTTGAGTTGCTGGACGCAGGCTGGCCAAAACCGGCCGTGATCTTGGGTTTCCCTGTTGGTTTTGTTGGTGCCGCGGAAAGCAAGGCAGAGCTGGCGGCGAACCCGCGGGGCTGTGACTATGTTGCGCTGCGCGGGCGGCGCGGCGGGTCGGCGATGGCATCTGCGGCTGTGAACGCGCTGGCGGCGGGGTTGCCGGAAGATGTGTAACCAAGCGCTTGTCATGCCTTGCGGACATTCCGCGCGAAGCGCCCGCACGGGGGTGACAAGCGATGGCTGATCCCTGGCTGCATATTGTCGGTATTGGCGAAGACGGGATGGACGGGCTTGTGCCCGCAACCCGCGCAGTGGTTGCGGCGGCAGAGATCATCATCGGGGGAGACCGGCATCATATGCTGGCCGAAAATCTGACGGCAGAACGGCTGTCGTGGCCACATCCTTTCGATGCGCTGATTTCGACAATCAAAGACCTGCGCGGCAAGCGTGTCGTCATTCTGGCCACTGGCGACCCTTTGTGGTTTTCCGTGGGTGCACGGATTGGTCGCGCGATTGACCCCGGAGAGATCGTTTACCATCCGCAGCTTTCGGCTTTCCAACTGGCTGCTGCGCGTATGGGGTGGTCATTGCCGGATGTGGAAACACTCACCGTGCATGGCCGCCCGGTAGAGCAAATGATCGCTTTTATCCAGCCAGACGCGCAGTTGCTGGTGCTGACAACAGGTGCCGAGACGCCAGCCCAGATCGCTGCATTTTTGACCGAGCGCGGTTTTGGGCAATCCAGGATGACCGTTCTGGCCGCAATGGGCGGCAAGGATGAGGCGCGGTTTGATGGGCTGGCTGCAAGCTGGGATCATACTGTGCCGGCCTTCAATACATTGGCCGTGCATTGCATTGCAGCCCCCGATGCGGCCCTTTTGCCGCGCGTGCCGGGCTTGGCTGATGCTTTGTTTCAGTCCGACGGGACAATGACCAAACAAGAAGTGCGCGCGGCGACGGTTGCCAAATTGATGCCCATGCGCGGCGCGCTTTTGTGGGATATTGGCTGCGGCTGTGGCTCGGTCGCGATCGAATGGATGCGTGCGGCCCGCTACGCCCGTGCTGTCGGAATTGAACCGCGCGCGGACCGGCGGGCGATGGCGGCGGCCAATGCGCTTGCGCTGGGTGTGCCAAAGCTTGCTTTGGTTGAAGGGGCGGTGCCAGAGGCGCTGGACGGGCTTGAAGCGCCGGACGCGATTTTTATTGGCGGCGGGCTGAGCCGTGAAACATTTGACGCGGCATGGGATGCTCTGCGCCCATTGGGGCGGTTGGTGGCGAATGCGGTGACTTTGGAAAGCGAAGCGGAGCTGATTGCACTGCACAAGCTGCACGGTGGTGATCTGGTCAAACTGTCAGTCCACCGGGCCGAACCGGTGGGCCGCTTGACCGGCTGGCGCCCGTTGATGCCGGTGACACAATGGAGCCTTGTAAAGCGATGATGGGAACTTTGTTTGGTGTCGGTCTGGGCCCCGGTGCGCCTGATTTGATCACATTGCGCGCCGCGCGCCTAATTGAGGGCGCATCAGTTGTCGCCTACCCCACACTGGCCGGTGCAACCAGTTTCGCGCGCGCGATTGCGGCGGATCTGATTGCACCGGGTGTGCAAGAGATTGTCATGGATGTTCCGATGTCAGTGCAACGGGCACCCGCGCAAAAGGCTTATGACAAAGGGGCCGCCGAAATTGCGGCTGCTTTGGATGCGGGTCAGGATGTGGTGTGCCTGTGTGAGGGAGATCCGTTCTTTTATGGATCATTCATGTATCTCTTCGCGCGGCTTTCAGGCGGCTACCGGGTTGAGGTCGTGCCCGGTGTGACCTCTGTCACCGCATGTGCTGCGCGGGCGGGCCTGCCACTGGCGGCCCGCAACGAACGGCTGACAGTGTTGCCGGGGCCACTGCCCGAAGATGAGTTGCGCGCGCGGATTGAGGGCGCCGAAAGCGTTGTGATCATGAAGGTTGGGCGGCATTTGGCGAAGATTCGCGGTGTGATTGATGCGCTTGGCTTAACTGATGGCGCGGTCTACGTCGAACGCGCGACCTTGCCCGAAGAGGTGGTGCTGCCACTGGCGGACGCGCCAGACAAGGCCCCGTATTTTTCTATGATTTTGTTGACGAAAGGGGCCGATCCTTGGCTTTGAAACCTGTTGTTCTGGCGCTGTCGCGCTCTGGCGAAGCGACGGCGCATAAGGTGGCGGCTGTCTTGGGCGCGCAAGTACACGGCCGTGAGGGCCGTGTTGATCAAGCGGATGCGTTCTTTGCCAATGCCCTGGATCATGCACGCGATCTGTTTGCTGCAGGTGTTCCGATTGTCGGTGTCTGTGCTTCGGGCATCCTGATCCGCGCGGTGGCCCCGCTTTTGGCTGATAAAACCACAGAGCCACCGGTGATTTCGGTCTCGGACGACGGCGCGGTCGTAGTGCCACTTTTGGGTGGGCACCGTGGTGCGAACAAACTGTCGGCGCAGATATCGCAGGCCTTGGGCGCTGTATCTGCGGTCACAACTGCGGGTGATGTGGCCCTCGGGATCGCCCTGGATGAACCGCCCGCCGGATGGCGTTTGGTCAATCGCGGCGACGCAAAGGCAGCGATGGCAAGCTTGTTGGCTGGCGGCGGGGCTGAAGTGACCGGCGATGCGCCATGGTTGGCTGATTTGCCCAAAGGTGATGCTGTGCGTGTATCTTGCAAGATGACGCAGCAGGACGATCTCGGTGATACACATCTTCAATTTGCCCCGCAGCGGCTGACCCTAGGCGTTGGATGCGCGCGCAACTGCCCGCCTGAGGAGTTGGCGGCCTTGGTTGCGGATGTCTTGAAAGAGGCTGGAGTTGCAGGTGAAGCCGTACATTCGGTCAATACGATTACGCTGAAAGCGGATGAGCCCGCGATTATCGCTTTGGCGGATGATCTGCGCGTGCCCTTGCGTCTGTTTGAAGCCGAGGCTTTGGAGGCGCAAACGCCGCGTTTGGAAAACCCTTCGGATGTGGTCTTTGCTGAAGTTGGGACGCACGGTGTATCGGAAGCCGCTGCGCTGGCGCAGGCGGGTGAGGTCGGTGAATTTCTTGTAACCAAGCGCAAGACGGCCAATGCGACCTGTGCTTTGGTTGCAGCCCCTGATCCTTTGCTTGCGCTTGAGGGCCGCGCGCGTGGGCGTTTGTCTGTTGTCGGGATCGGTCCCGGGCAGGCTGCGTGGCGCACCCCGGAAGTGTCCCGGTTGGTGTCTGAAGCGGAAGAATTGGTTGGATACGGCCTTTATATTGATCTCTTGGGGCCGCTGGCCGTGGGCAAGACACGGTCCGATTTTCCGCTTGGCGGTGAAGAAGAACGGTGTCGCTATGCATTGGAGCAGGCCGGACAGGGCAAAAACGTCGCCTTGGTCTGTTCGGGCGATGCAGGCATCTATGCGATGGCGGCCTTGGTCTTTGAGCTGTTGGATCGGGGCCCAGACCAAATGGGTGTGACCGATGCCGCCCGCCGTGTTGAGGTGGTGTGCTCACCGGGTGTGAGCGCACTGCAAGGGGCGGCTGCACGCGCTGGAGCGCCGTTGGGGCATGATTTTTGTGCGATTTCCCTGTCGGACCTGCTGACCCCGCGCGAAGATATCGTCAAGCGCCTGAAGGCGGCAGCGGAAGGTGATTTCGTGATCGCTTTTTATAATCCGGTATCCATGCGGCGGCGGACATTGTTGGCCGAGGCGCGGGATATCCTGCTGCAGTATCGTCCGGCCGCTACGCCTGTGATGCTGGCATCGTCCTTGGGCCGTCCGGAAGAGCATGTGCGCTATCGCAGGCTGGATGAGCTGGAAGTCGATGAAGTGGACATGCTTACCGTAGTCTTGATCGGTTCGTCGCATTCGCGGCTTGCAGCACTTGGTGAGGGGCCACGGATGTATACGCCGCGCGGCTATGCGCGCAAGATTGATGGGGATTTGGCGGGATGACGCTTTTTGGCATGCGCCAAATGCGCCCCACCCGCCGCCCCGCTGCAATGGCGCATGGTTTAATTGAATACAGAAAGATGGGGATCCTGCGATGACCGTTTACTTTATTGGCGCGGGCCCCGGTGACCCCGAGCTGCTGACCTTGAAGGCCGCGCGGATTATCGGGGAATGCCCGGTCTGCCTTTATGCAGGTTCTCTCGTACCGGCTGAGGTGGTTGGCTGCGCGCCCGATGATGCGCTTGTGATGGATACGGCCCCGATGACGCTTGATGACACACATGATGTTATTTTTGAGGCGCATGCGAAGGGGCAGGATGTGGCGCGCGTGCATTCTGGTGATCCATCGCTCTACGGCGCGATTGCCGAGCAGATTCGCCGCCTGAAGGCGGATGGGATCGATTATCAGATCATCCCCGGCGTTCCCGCCTATGCGGCGGCGGCGGCGGCATTGGGCACTGAGCTGACGGTGCCAGAGGTGGCGCAATCGATCATCCTGACGCGCATGTCGATGAAATCAACAGGGATGCCAGAAGGCGAGACTTTGGAAAACTTTGCCCGGTCGGGCGCGACGCTTGCGATCCATTTGGGCATCCGTGCACTGCGCGAGATCGAGCGGCAGTTGGCGCCGTTCTATGGTGAGGACTGCCCGGTTGCCGTGATTTACCGCGTTGGCTGGCCGGATCAGATGATCATTCGGGGCACGTTGACGGATGTGCGCGAAAAGGTCCGCGCGGCGAAGATCACCCGCACTGCTTTGATTCTTGTGGGGCCGGCTTTGGCCGATTCGCACGGGTTTCCTGACTCTGCGCTCTATGATGCGGCCAAACCGCATGTGTTGCGACCCCGCGTGAAGGCATAAAACTAAGGCGTTTCTGCACTGCGGCGGAATTTGTCATTTGATCTTTACCTTTCTCGGGTCATCCTCGCACATGTCTGGAGGGGCTTGGTATGTATACGTTTTTGCCTGATGCGGTACGTCAGGGTTTGGAAGAAGCGCGCAAAGCGGCGCTCAAGCGCAAGGATCGTTTGTCGGTCCACGATGGTGACGACACCTATCGCATTCGGCGTTTCTGGGATGGGGGCTTTGCCCTTGATCTGGAAGGGTCAGACCGGTTGCGCGGGCATGTTGATATCTATGACGGGCCAAAGCATCTCTATACCTGCCTCGTTATGTCGTCTGTGGACGAAGACGATGAACGCGTGTTCGAGTTCAAGTGGGCGACCCCTGTTACAACAGAGCCGGCCGCAGACTTTGTACGGCCGGATTTCGTGCCTGCAGGGCTGATCAGCCGCTAATCCCTGCGCGTCACTGCAGGTCGGAAAATGCCCTTTGCATCCGGCGCACGGCATTTTCGACCTTGTCTGTCTGCGTGGCAAGGTTGAAGCGCATCCAGGTTTCGCCCCCGGTTCCGAATGTGGGGCCTTGTGACACGGCGATTTTGGCTGTGTCACGAATGCGGCCTGATACTTCTTCCTGGGTCATGCCGGTACCGGAAAAATCGACCCAGCCCAGATAGGTTGCTTGCAGCGGCATGGACCACAGACCGGGAATGGCATTGATCCCTTCGTTGAAGATGGCGCAATTTGTTTGCAAATGCGCGATCTGCGCATCGGCCCACTCTGCCCCTTCGGGGGAGTAGGCCGCAGTGATCATTTTGACGCCAAGAACAGACGGTTTATAGTCCAACATAGTCAGGCGCTTTTGCATCGCGGCCCGCAGCGTTGGGTCCGGGATAATCATGTTCCCTGTGCGCTGCCCCGCAATGTTAAAGGTTTTTGATGCAGCGGTCAGATACACCGTGTTGTCGGCGTCTTCGGGGGCTGCGTTGGCCATTGGCACAAAAGTATTGCCGGGAAAGACAATATCATGGTGAATTTCGTCACTGATCAACAGCAACCCGTTTTTGCGCGCAAAATCCGACACCGCGCGCAGTTCGCCCTTGGTCCAGACCCGGCCTGACGGGTTTTGTGGCGAGCACCAGATCAGCATTTTCTCTTTGCCGGTCAGGCGCGATTGTGCATCGTCCAGATCCAGTACGTAGGTTTCATCTTGCCGCACCAAGGGGCATTCGGTGACGACCCTGCCAGCGCGCTGAACCTTCAAGGAAAATTCATGGTAGACAGGCGTAAAGATTACAGCCGCGTCGCCGGGTGCGGTCCAGACGTCAAGGCAAAGCGCGATCGCGTTTCCAAGGCCTTGCGTTGTCATGATCCAGTCTTTGTCAACTGACCAGCCATGACGGTTTTGCATCCACCATGTGATTGCGTCGAAGTAGGCCTCGTCCTCAATGCCATAGCCAAACACACCATGCTCTGCCGCTGCCTTGACCGCCGCGATGACACAAGGTGCGGTCGCGTAGTCGGAATCTGCCGTCCACATGGCCAACCCGTCTTTCGGCGAAACGCCATAGAGTGTCTCCATCAGATCCCACTTGGCACTATTGGTCCCGCGACGGTCGATTGGCGTGTTGAACGACATATTTGACTCCTGTAATTTCAGCAGCAAATTGGGGGGATGTGGCCGTAGGTGCAAGTTGAAATTTACCCCTTACTTGCGATGTGCCGCGGGAGGGATTAGATCACCGCCATGGCTTTGCGAAATATACTCATTCACCCTGATCCACGGCTTAAAAAAGTGGCAACACCCGTTGCAACGGTGAACGATGATTTGCGTCGTTTGGCCGATGATATGCTTGAGACGATGTATGACGCGCCGGGTATCGGGCTGGCCGCGCCGCAGATTGCGGTGATGAGCCGGGTGCTGGTGATGGACTGCGCCAAGGAAGACGATGCCACGCCAGAGCCAATGGTGCTGATCAACCCAGAGGTCGTTTGGACCTCTGATGCGCGAAATGTCTATGAGGAAGGCTGCCTTTCCATCCCCGAGCAATACGCCGAGGTCGAACGCCCCAGCGAGGTTGAGGTGACGTGGACCGACGTGGATGGCAAAGCCCAGCGTGAACGTTTTGACGGGCTTTGGGCCACCTGCGTGCAGCACGAGATTGACCATTTGGATGGCAAACTCTTTATCGACTATCTCAAGCCGTTGAAGCGCCAGATGATCACCCGCAAGATGCAAAAGCTGAAACGCGAAATGGCGCGGGGCTGAGCCGTGTCATTGCGCCCGCTGCGATTTCTGGGTGATCCTGTCCTGCTGGAAACCGCGGCCCCTGTAGACGTGTTTGATGCGGCGCTTGCCACGCTTGTGCGCGATATGTTCGAGACCATGTATGCGGCCCCCGGGCGCGGCTTGGCTGCCCCGCAAGTTGGGGTGAGCCGCCGCGTCTTTGTGGTGGATACCCAATGGAAAGAGGCCGACCCCGCGCCAATGATCTTTGTGAACCCAAAGATGATTGCCCGCTCTGATGAAACGGCCGTCGGGACCGAGGCCTGCCTTTCCATTCCGGGCCGGTCCTTTGCAGTCAGTCGCCCGATCTGGGTCGATATGACATGGCAGGATCTGGACGGGGTATCGCATGAGAGCCGGTTTGAGGGTATCGAGGCAGTTTGTGTCGCCCACGAGTTTGATCATCTCAATGGGCTTTTGATTACCCAGACTGGAACGCCCCAATGACCTATCGCCCTTTTGTCATGTGGCCGCACCCCGCACTGCGGACGCCTGCGACCCCGGTTGCGGAAATCACGGATGATGTGCGCGCGATTTGGGATGAGATGATCGTTGCAATGGACATGATGCCCGGTGTTGGGCTGGCTGCACCGCAGTTGGGCATCGACATGGCCTTGGCTGTCGTTGATGCCTCGGACGGGCGCGGGCAGGCGATCCGCATGGCGAATCCTTCGGTGCTGCACAGCAGTGTCGAGCCGCGCGTGCATGAAGAAGGGTCGCCAAATCTACCGGGTGTTTGGGCCAAGGTAACGCGTCCGCGGGCTGTGACTGTGCGGTTCTTGAATGCCGACGGTCAATGGGATCGGCAGGATTTTGTGGGGCTTTGGGCCACCTCTGTCCAGCACCAGATCGACCATCTTGCAGGTAAAATGTTCTTTGACCACCTGACGCGGGTGAAGCGCGATATGATCATCAAGAAAGCGGCGAAACTGCAGCGACGCTGACGAAGGCACGGCTTCGGCACGGGTTTGATAATACAGGAAGGGCAAATGACATGCGCGTCATCTTTATGGGAACACCAGATTTTTCGGTGCCGGTTCTGGATGCCCTTGTGGACGCGGGGCACGACATTGTCGCTGTCTATTGCCAGCCACCACGGCCAGCGGGGCGTGGCAAAAAGGATCGTCCGTCCCCGGTGCAGGTAAGGGCCGAGGCATTGGGCCTGCAGGTGCGCTATCCTGTGTCGCTGAAAGGGGACGCTGAACAGGCAGCCTTTGCAGCGTTGCAAGCTGATGTGGCCGTGGTTGTTGCCTATGGTTTGATCTTGCCACAAGCGATCCTGGATGCGCCCACGGCGGGCTGTCTGAATATCCATGCATCCCTTTTGCCGCGGTGGCGCGGTGCGGCACCCATTCACCGCGCGATCATGGCGGGCGACCCGGAAACCGGTGTTTGCATTATGCAAATGGAGGCCGGTCTGGATACCGGACCGGTCTTGCTGCGTGAGACGATGGAAGTGGGCCGCGAGGAAACAACTGGGCATTTACACGATGCGCTTTCACAGATGGGTGCGCGTTTGATCGTAAAGGCGTTGGCGGGGTTGGACACTTTGACACCCGTCCCGCAACCCCAAGAGGGCGTGACCTATGCCGCCAAGATCGACAAGGCCGAAGCGCGTATTGATTGGTCCAAATCCGCGGCCGAGGTCAGTCAACTGATCCGGGGCCTGTCGCCCTTTCCCGGCGCATGGTGTGACGTGGCAGGAGAGCGGGTGAAGCTGCTGGGTGCCCGCACTGTCGCGGGTAAGGGTGCGCCGGGGCAGGTTCTTGGTGGGTTTACCATCGCGTGTGGCGAGGGTGCTGTTGAGGTGACGCAGGCGCAGCGGGCTGGCAAGAAAGCAATGCCCGCAGCCGAAATCCTGAAGGGTTTGACACTTGGCGACGCGGTTGCCTGACGCTGATGCCTTTGTTTGCGCACAATAATTGACCCGATTGTCACGTTTGCGCGTGATTTGCGGTATTCCGCCCGTTGGTCGTTTTGCCCCTGTCGTTCAGAGTGCTATCAGGGGATTCGAATATTCCAAGGTAGCGTGATGACATCTGTGACAAATCTTACCCGTCGATCTTTTGCGGCCATGGCGATGGCCAGTACGGCAGCAGCTTGTGCGCCGCGCGTGCCGGCGACAGAGATCGAACCACCGGCACCCGTTTCTTTTGTCGAAGGTTACGGCCCGATTGAGGACGCAGGCTACATTCTGCCGGGGATTCCGTCAGAGTACTTGCAGGGCGTGAACCGCCGCATGGATGGCTGGTACAATGGCGAGGCCGGACCGAATACGCTTGATGTCGATCCTTATGCGAAGTTTCTTTATCATGTGCGTGAGGACGGCACGACCACGCGCTACCCTGTAGGTGTGGGGCGCGCCGGTCGGTCGATCCGCGGTACAGCAACCATGAAATTCATGCGTCAATGGCCGGGCTGGGCTCCGACGCAAAACATGCTGCGAACCGAGCCAGAGGTTTACGGGCCATTCCGTGCCGGTATTCCGGGTGGGCTGCGCAGCCCGCTTGGCGCGCGCGCGCTTTATTTGTTCCGTGGAAGCCGCGACACCTATTACCGTATTCATGGCACGAACGACCTTGAATCGATCGGTAATTCTGGGTCGGCAGGCTGTATTCGCATGTTCAATCAGGACGTGATCCACCTTTACAACCAGATCGAGGCCCCGATGAAGGTGATCATCCGGTCACCTGAGGAATCGATGCGTGTTGATCCCGAGAATTTCGGCCGCGGGATTGAGCTGCCAGCGAAAATCATTTCAGCAGAAGAACTTTTGGGCGAAGAGGCGGTTGCCAATGACCGTCCGCCGCAAATTGACGATGTTTAAACCCTTTTCTTTATGGTGATTGCCGTTCAGACTTGCATTTGAAACAGCGCCATCGCGCTGGGCTGTCGATTGTGAATTGTGACAGCAGTGCTTACATATTTGTTATCAAAAAAAGAAAAGAGGGATAGTATATGGCGAATTTCGAGACCCAGATTAAGGACAGCCAGGCGCAGGTCGCCGAGGCGCAGAGCAAAATTTCAGAGCTGACAAGCCGGATTGAAGTTGCGCGAACGAAAATGGCAGAAGGCACTGATATCGCTGTCGATATTGAGAACGCCAGCCTTGAGGACGTGCATGCGCATACCGAGCTGATGAACGCCAATATTGCCGAACTGATCATGGGTCTGGATGACGTCACAACCGCTTTTTCCAAAGACTTTGACGAAATGCGCTCAAAGACTGGCATGGAAAGCTTTATCGGTATTTTCAGCAAGGCCAAGGCCGATAGCATGCGGCAAGAACGCATGCGCACGGCCTCGATTGATGACAAATTGCAGGATTTGATCAGCAAGTCGGATGTGATCATGCAGTTGCTTGAAGGTCAGTTGGCTGTGCTGAATGAGCAGAAGGTCAGCGTTGAAAAGAACCTTGGTGGTACGCTTGAAGAGCGTGAAATGACCGTTGGTGAATTGGAATCGCTGCGCGCGGATATTTTGGCGATGGACCCCAAGATTATCGAGCTTGAGAACAAGATTTCGGTTGAACAGGATGCGGCGGCGCGCACCAAGCTGGAAACAGAGCTGGCGGCCCTGAATGGCCAATACAATGAAATGGTCCAGAACGAGCAGGTGCAACTGGCCAAGAGTCAGACGCTTGAGCGCTATATCGAAAAGGGCAAGACCTGGATCGACAGTTTGCAAAACCAAGCCGCAACACAGATGGTACTGATCAACAAATTGCAAACGGACACCAAGCAGCGCGTTGTGCTTTATGATGCTTTGTCCAAGTCATTGAAGACGGCTCAGCAGCAAGATGTGGCCCATCAGATCAATGAAATCGGTGTCAAGACGGACCAAGAAGCGCAGACGGCGATGGCGGCGATTGGGTCGGCCACCAACGCACGGATGGCGGATATGCTGGAGGCGCATGAGGATCATATGGTCTTTGCCCGCGAGGTGCTGGAAGCGAAGGCGAAAGCGGATGAGCGCTTTGTGCGCCGGTTCCAAGAGATCGTGAAGAAGCATGATAGTAATCAATATGGGGCATAGAGTGGGTGAAGCCCACGCGTCAACACAGCAGCCTTTCAAGCATTTGGTGGGCCGCACCCACCCCATGGTGACATGACGCCCGACCTTCAAGCCGACCATATGAAGCTGGAAGATACCCGCGTGACGCGCCGGTATTTTGACAAATTCGCCAAGATCACCGGTTATCTGACCAAGGTTGCTGCGACGATGGAGGCCGAGGGCCGCTTTGATCGCAAAGAGATCGAGGTGATGGCGCGCTATCTGGTGGGGCTCAACTGGACCTTTACAGCGTTGGCGCACAAGTATCATTTTGCAGGACGTTTTGCCCACGCGGGCAAGCTGACATTTGACCGCCATGAAAGCGGCTTTCCGGTTTACCAAGAGCTGTTGGAGATGGCGAATGATGCGTTGCAAGCAGGCCGTCATCTGGACGCACAACCGGGCGTGGGCGATCTAAAAGACCAGATGGTGCGGGTGATCCTGAGTGAACAGGAAATCCCTACAAAGTTGCAATATGCGCTGTCGCAGCGGCTTTATTATGAAGAGTTGTCCCGTGGCGATCAGTTTTGGGCGCGCAATGACCCGCAGTGTTTGTGGCTGGGGAATACGGGCGCGCGCCGCCGGTTTCTGGTGCATTGGGCTGTCTATGACAGTCAGGTGAACCTGCCGACGATTTATTTGATGGATGTTGAAGATACTGGGCGCACCGGGTTGCCGAAAGATGAGCATCGCTGGCCCGAGGCACAGTCCCATCTGATGGCGCAGTCGCTGGCGCATCTGAAGTTGCTGACGATTGCAAAGGGGTTTGATGAAGATTTTGATGATCTGCACCCAACCCGTCTGCGCCGGTTTCATATCGGGCCGATGTATAGCAACGCGTTCACCCGGCAGTCGGGGCCTTTGCGCGATGTTCTGAAAGAAGCGAATGCGCCGGCAGGTGAAGACTGGGCCTTGGTCTGGACCGAGGAGGAACTGGTCTCTGAGCGTGTGGAGAGCGTGAAATCAGGTTGGTTTGGGTCGGTTGAGCGGCAGATTTTTGCCCTTGATCCTTTTGCGGGCGGCGGCGCTGAAACCGGAGCCAGCCGGATGGAGCGATCGTTGATTATGCCAGAGCGCCCCTATCAGGCTTTGGCCGAGCGGAACCCGGCGGGGTTCCGCGATGTCCGCAAGTTTGTCGTGAGCGATACGGGCCGGGTGTTGAGTTACAGGTAGGGTGGGTCAAGACCCACCTTACGGGATGGCGCCGCTGTGATCTTTTGGCAGAGGCAATTTGTATTGAGAGTTTGGATGCCTCCGGCGGAGGTATTTGTGAACATGAGAAGAAGGATGCGGCATGAGCCAGTCGAGTGATCAGATGGAGTTGCGGGAAGATGACATCCGCAAGCATTATGTGCCCGCGGCCGAGATGTTGATGCATCTGGATCATGCGCCACGTTTGGCCAAGGCCCGCTTATCGCTGCAGGCGCCCGAAAAATCGCCGGATGTGGCGGCGACGCGCAGGCGGTTCCGCTCAACCACGCCGGGGCTGTTGTCACGCACTTCGGCGCCTGTGGGTGGGGTGCGGTTATTGGACCGAATTGCTGAGAGCGACGATGATGACCCGCTGACCTCGCCTGCGCAGGCAGCGGTGGCCCATGCCTTGCGGCGTGCCTTGTCGATTGCCCTGACTGTTGCGGATGCGTTTTCAGATCAGACTGCGCTGACCGAATTGAAGCGGATCAATCTGGAAGGGCGCTTGCCACAGGACCGGTCGGTTGAGTTTACGGAGTATCTGACGGCTGAATCGCTGGTCGCGCTTTACACATTTGCCAACGCGACTTCGTTTCTTCTGGCGACGCAGGCCGGTGAACAGAGTGTTGATGTGGGCAGTGTGGATGAAGTCCTCACCGATAATGCCCCACTGGCCTTGCACGGGGCGATTTGGGAGTTGGATCAAAAGCTTGGCCAATTTGCCAAGGATGAGGCGACGCTGATTGCGACCATGCTGGCCTATGCGGAGCAGCTGATGGAGAAGGTAGCATTGCGTGCTTCGACCGCTGGGCGGTTGGCATCTTTCAATGCCGCGTCTTGGCGGGTCGAGGCGGATGACTTTGTGGTGCAGGGCTTTACGCCCGCACGCAAGGCCAAGGGCAGTACCTTGACCATGACGTTCAAGAAACCCAATGAAGTCGTGGGTAACCATATTGCCAAATATCAGGCGATGAAGCTGTCCAAAATGCTGATGGCCTATGATTTTGAGCGCAAGCTGAACCCCTTTGCCGAATTGGGTGGGTTCATCTTTACCTTCATGGGCGATGGGGCACCGGGAACCGGTAAGACCACGCTTATTCAGATGATGGCGGGTCTGGTGCATGAGTATTGTCAGACGGCGGGTTATCCGTTTCGCTATCAGAACCTGAGTACCGACAATATCGACAGCTATCAGGGTAAATCGGGTCAGAATGCCAAGGCGTTTATCAACAACGTGCTTGATCCGGGTGTGATCGGTTTTGGGACTATTGATGATATCGATCAGCTGGCGGGCAAGCGCGGAGATCGCCAGTCCTCTGCGGGGCAGTTGGAAATTACGGCTGTTTTGATGGAGAGCTTTGCCGGGGCCAATACGGTTGTGCGCGGCAATTGCACCTTTGGGATGTTCTCGAACTATCCCGAGAACGTGGATGATGCGTTGCGCCAACGGGCAGGTGCGCGGTTCCTTGTTGATGGGCCGCAGACGCGGGATGACTATATCGACATTCTCTATCTGCTGATGGGCAAAAACCACGACATTCCGATTGGCGCACATGATGTGTTTAGTGCGCAAGAGATCAAAAAGGCGGTCGCGGCCAGCTTTGAAAGCCACGCGCGCCCGCACGAAGAAGGATTGCAGCGCGTGTTTGGGCGGGTGCATGCGCAGGTTGGTGATCTGGACACGATTGCCAAACTTGGCACCTACCTTAAGGGTATTCAGGAGGCGGATTCGCGTTTTACCGGGCGCGCCGTCAAGAACATCACGGACGCGGTCAAGGTGCGGGCGATGGACTTTGAGTTGCCGGATGAATGGATGGAAGAGCCTGATCTGTTCCTGTTCAAGGACTATGACACCAAGAAGGGTATGATCTCGGAATTGCGCCAGCCGATTACGGTGGACATGGTGATCCAGGAAATCAACCGCTATGCCGACAGTGAATTCCGATATGCCGACAAGTCGGATGAAGTGGCGATTGATGCCATGGTGCGTGATTTTGGCCGTCAGGAGATTGCCAAGAAACGCTATCTGGAAGGGAAGAGCGGATAATGGGCCAAACGGCGGCTAGGTTTTGTTGAATGGGCGCTCTGTTTGCAGATGCTTTGTTCTTGCCGGCGCTCGTGTTGGCTCTGGCCGCCTTTGCGGTGCCGCGTCTTTTGGCGCGTGTCTTGCCAGAAGGTGTGAAGCCGCTGATGCTGAATGCGTTTTTGTCGACTGTCCTGCTTTTTCTGTTGGCCACGGGGTTTTTCGTTTGTCTTTACCTCTGGCAAGGTCTGAGCGTGGCAGACATCACAGAGCCGGGATTGGCGACAAGCCTGGTTATGTTTGGCAGGCTGGGATTGATCGCGGCGATCATCTGGGCGCCGATCATGATTTTGTCAGTGGCTGGTCTGCCCCGCAAATGGGTGAAGGAGACGTGGTGATATGCACCGGTTAATCGAAAAGGGCCTGATGTTTGGCAACCTGATCCGCGTTGATTCACCGGTTTTGGTAGAGCGCTATAATCGTGCGCTCAATCACCTTACGGGGCGAAAAACGGCGCTTGATGTGTTCCATATTGATATTTCCGGATATTCGCCAGAGGTCGGTGATGAGCTTGGCGATGATCTTTATCTGAACCATAAAGGCGTTAACCGGCAGTTCATTCTGCTCACCACCGAGCAGGCGACTGCGCCGCTGTTGCACGCAAAATTCTCGACCTCGCGGGGGATCTTGCGGCAGTTTATTGAGGAGAACCGCGCCGAGTTGTTTGCACTGACGGCGCGCGATGCGGTGGCGGGTGAATTGGTGAATTCGGTCTATGTGGCTGACACACCGGCCAAGCTGTTTGATATTCGCAAGATCGCGATTGAGGCGGACACGACCAGTGGGACGGTTGCCGATGCAAGCAAACTTGGGAAGATGATTGATCGTTTCAAGACCGAACCTGATGGTTGGTATGATGATGTGTTAATCGCCGAGATGATCAGTATGGCCAAGCGCACGGGTGATGTCGTGCGAAACCCTGTTGCCTTGCGGCAAATGTCGTTCGGGCAAGCGAATTTTTGGACCGATCACTTTGGTGGTATCTATGTCTTTCGTGGTGTCGCGCACCCTGCGGCGATTGTCGCGACGCGGAAGGAAGACTTTGGTAATTTGCCGGTTCCTTTCGTGTTCGACTTCCAAGACCGCTCTGCGATTGCAAAATTTCTGACGCTGAATGATCTGGTTGAGCCGATCATTGAAGCGCGCGGCGTGGATTCAGCGGCGATCCTGCACCAGAAGATGGATTTTATCGTGGCCGCCGTTGCGGCGGAAATGAAAGAGGATCTGGCGGGGGCTGACCGCCGGGATTTGCGCAGATTGGGGCGCCAATATGCCAGCCAACTGCCCGAGGCGTGGCAAGGACTGGCGGCCTTGGTCCGCTGGGCAGAAGAGGACGGCCCCTGGCCGACAATCACGTCAGAGCATCCGGCCTATTTCTACACGCTGCGCGCAAAGGCCCATCCTGATGCGGACCTTGTGAACATGTTGTTGGCGGAATTGACGCCGCTGGACATTCGGCAGCTCTTTATCTGCCATAAAGAGGCTTTCTACCGCGCTTATGCCAGTTGGCCGGATGAAAAGCGTGCTTATGTCGTTGATTTTCTTGACCGAGAGTACCAAGTCGATAAGGCAGGCACACGCAAAGCCCTATTCGGGCACGAGGCCCCGATGACCGAGATGCCCCGCGTCAGGCAACCTGACCTGATAACGCGTGTCGGGCCATGGGGTGCGGTCACCAGAGGGAGACGCTGATGGGATTTATCAAACTTGTGATCTTTGGCTTTATTGGCCTGACGGTGATCTATTTTTCGGTGTCGCTGTATTCACGGTCGGTACGCAAAGAACGGCTTGAGGATGAGTTTGATGAAAATCATCCCGGCGGGGATGACCCCGGCGCGCGTGATGCCTTTGTATCTGAGGGCTTGCAGGCCTATGATGCATCCATCCGGCCCAAGCTGATTGGTCTGGTCTATGTCGTCCCGACCGTGGTGCTGGGTACGATTGTCTATATCATTAATGCCAACTGAAGGACGGCTTATGCGCAGGATCAAAATCACTTTTCGTGTTCTTGTCTTTCTGGTACTCGGCAGCGTGCTGCATTATGCGCTGCCGCAGCATGATGTTGTCCGCGTTGTGAACACCTATCAGGAACGGCAGGACCTGAATGACTGGACGCGGATCTTCTGGGCGCGCCCGGATGATCAATCGGCAACGCTGGTCAATCGTGATGTGCAATTTATCCAGACCGTCAAACAGCGCACTTGGCTTTTGGGGTTTATGCCCCGCGACACGACCGAGGTGATGGTCTACCGCAATGAGGATACCGGCTGGGGCTGGCCGTTCTATTTCAAGTTCGACACAGCCAATCTTCAGACCGAAGCCGACGATCTGGTATCAACAGTCGAAGCGCCGAAGTGGGCGATTGTCACGCACTATGGCTGGCGGAACGAATATGTATCGGCTTTCCCGAACGCGATTGCGATCCGCCCGGTTGATGACCCGAATGTGACCATCATCCCATGGTTCAACATTTTCTTCTTTATCTTCTTGATGGCGGCAATCCTGTTTATCCGGGCGATGTGGCGGCAATTCCGCGAACGCTCGGTCGATCCGTTGCTGGATGCGGCCGGCCACCAGATTGACGAAGTGCAGGCCGAGGTTTCAGAACGCAAGGGGCGCATCAGTCGCTGGTTTGATACCTGGCGCGCGAAAGACAAGTAGCAGGGGGCGCTGCCCCCGGCCTGCGGCCTCCCCCGAGGTACTTATGAACATGAGAAAAGCGACGCGGATTATTCGCCGTAGGGGATCCAGATATTTTTGATCTCGGTGCTGGCTGCGAGGTAGTCGGCCGTTGATGGCACCATCGCGGTTGCGTTGTTCACCCAAGTCCGTTTGAGATTTCCGGCGCTCGCTTTCTCGATCTCTGCGCTCAGATCGCTGCTGGAGAAGGACCAGACAGCATCAATATCGAGATGGCTGGCCAAGGTGGGCGCTAGTTCTGCGTGGCTGCCGGTGATGATGTTGACAACCCCTGCAGGCACATCGGACGTTTCCAAGACCTGATAAAAATCCGTCGCTGCCAGTGGGAAAGGTTCGCTGGCTGCGAGGACGACACGGTTGCCCATGGCGATGGCGGGGGCCATTGCGGCGATCAACCCGGCCAGAGGGGCCGCGTCGTCGCATAGGATGCCGATGTTGCCGACAGGTTCTTTCATAGCCAAGGCCACGCCACGGATCGGGACGCCGTGCACTTGCCCGTCGTATTTGTCGGCCCATGCGGCGTAGGTGAAGAGTGTTCGGATTGATGTTTCCACCTCATCCGGGCCTGTGCGTCCGCCCGTCAGATTGTTGATGCGCGTTGCAAATTCATCAGCGCGGGCTGACAGATTTTCGGCGATGTAGAAGAGGATCTGTGCCCGCAAATGGCCGGTCGTCTTGGACCACCCTTTGGCCGCATTGCAAGCTTCCACAGCGTTTCGGATATCTTTGCGATTGGCAACAGAGGCATGGCCCAGCAATTTGCCCCGTGGGCTGTAGACGGGGTTGGAATAACCGCCGTCGGGGCGCGCTTGCTTGCCCGCGATATAGAGTTTCGCGGTGCGATCCAGCGGATCGGCGGGGTGACCATCTTCGGTTGTGAATGCGTCGATTTTCTTGAGTGGCTTTGCTACGTCTTTGGGTCTGGTATAGCCTGCGAGCCCTTCCCAGCCGCCTTCGCGCCCGAATCCGCTTTCGCGTACACCGCCAAAACCGGCGGCGGCATCCATCATATTGGTGCCATTGATCCAGACGATGCCAGCGGCCAGCTTTGGTGCGATATCAAGCGCGAGGTTGATGTTTTCGGACCAGACCGAGGCCGCGAGGCCGTAGCGCGTGTTGTTTGCGATCTCGACGGCCTCAATGGGCGTGCGGAAGGTTGTGGCGGCCAGTACGGGGCCAAAGATTTCTTCCTGCATCAGCGTTGATTCAGCGCTGGTGTACAGAGGTCTGTCGATTGGCGCTGCCAAGCCCGATTATCCCCACCATTTGATCCACATTCGTGACCCGGCTGATCCTTATACCGCCGCCGACTTTGCCCGTGACGCGACTCAGTGCATTCAAGCTGTGCGAGATCGGGGGCGCCAGCCGATATTGGTCGGTGGCAGCATGCTGTACTTCCGGGCATTGATTCAGGGATTGGATGAGATGCCTAAGATTGCGCCGGAGATTCGTGCGGATATCGAGGCTGAAGCGCGGGCAAAGGGGTGGCCTGCGCTACATGCGCAATTGGCTGAGGTCGACCCAGCGACGGCAGAGAGACTGCACCCCAATCACAGCCAGCGCATCTGCAGGGCGCTCGAGGTTTACAGGGGGACCGGCACGCCGCTGAGCGAATGGCAGCAGGGGCAGACGCCCTCGTCAGCAACGGGCTATGAATGTATCGCCCTGTGCCCGGA
>JALQUF010000150.1 GCA_023263855.1 Yoonia sp.
ATCCAGTTCAACTGGCCCACGCTGCGGGACGTGCCCGATATGCTCGATGCGCTGGCCGAGGTGCAGATGCACGCGATCCAGACCTCCGGCAACACGATCCGCAACGTGACGGCCGACCATTTCGCCGGCGCCGCGGCGGACGAGATTGCCGATCCCCGCCCGGTGGCCGAGCTGATCCGCCAGTGGTCCACCGACCACCCGGAATTCCAGTTCCTGCCGCGCAAATTCAAGATCGCCGTCACCGGCAGCCCAAGGGACCGCGCCGTCACCGCCGCGCATGACATCGGATTGCGCATCGTCGACCGGGGCGGGCAGATCGGTTACCAGGTGCTGGTGGGCGGCGGGCTGGGCCGCACGCCGATGATCGGCAAGGTCCTGGCCGATTTCGTGCCACAGGCGGATCTGCTGCCCTACGTCGAGGCGGTGGTGTCGGTCTGGAACCTGCTGGGCCGCCGCGACAACAAGTACAAGGCACGCATCAAGATCACCGTGCATGAAAACGGGCGCGAGAAGATCAAGGAACTGGTGGAAGAGCGTTTTACTGCGATCCAAGCCGCGTTCTCTGGCCATGACCAAGCGCTGTTGACGGAAATTGAAGCGGCCTTTACCCCGCCCGCCTATGTCAGCAAATCCACCGACGGCTATGAAGCCGTACGTTTGGCGAACCCTGCATTTCGGTCCTGGACTGACACAAACCTGGCCGCCCACAAGGCGGACGGTTACGCCATCGTGTCGATCAGCATCAAGAAACACGGTGCCACACCCGGTGATGCGACATCAGACCAAATGCGCGTCATGGCGGACCTGGCGGAACAATACGGACATGGTCAGCTGCGCATCAGCCACGAACAGAACGTGATACTGCCGCATGTGCACAAGGCGGACCTTGCCAAGGTTTACGCCGCCCTGCGCAAAGCTGATCTGGCAACCGCCAACATCGGGCTGGCCTCTGACATCATCGCCTGCCCCGGCATGGATTACTGCGCACTGGCCACCGCCCGGTCCATTCCGATCGCGCAAGAGATTGCGACGCGGTTTGACGAGCTGAAGATTGAGCATGAAATCGGGCAGCTGAAAATCAAAATCTCGGGCTGCATCAACGCCTGCGGGCACCACCACGTGGGGCACATCGGCATCCTCGGGCTAGACCGCGCCGGAGTGGAAAATTATCAGATCACGCTTGGCGGCGACGGCACCGAGACAACCACCATTGGCGAACGCGCCGGCCCCGGCTTTCGCGCAGACGAGATTGTGCCCGCGATTGAGCGTCTGGTGACAGGCTACCTTGGTCTGCGCCGCGACGCGGATGAAACCTTCCTGCAAACCTATCGCCGCCTTGGCATGGCGCCGTTCAAAGCAATCTTGTACCCAGCAGAGGATAAAGCCAATGCCGCTTAAGGAACTGGCCGAGCGCCGCAATATCCTGCACCACAAATCCGACGCACAGACCGTGCTGCGCCATGCGTTGACGGATGTGCAGATTGGCAAAGTTGCATTGGTGTCGTCTTTTGGAGCCGAAAGCGTCGTGCTGCTGCATATGGCCGCGCAGATCGACACAGCCACGCCGGTGATTTTTCTTGACACCGAGATGCTGTTTCCCGAGACGCTGAGATACCAGCGTCAGGTCGCGGATATGCTTGGTCTGACAGATGTGCGGGTGATTACACCGCACCGCGACGCGCTCTTGACCGAAGACGTGGACGGGTTGTTGCACCAGTCCGACACGAACGCTTGCTGCAATCTGCGCAAAACCCGGCCTTTGGCGGAAGCACTGCAAGAGTTCGACGGTTGGGTCACGGGCCGCAAGCAGTTTCAGGGCGGCACACGAGCCACACTGCCCTTGTTTGAAAAAGACGGCCGTATGATTAAGGTGAACCCGCTGGCGAAATGGACCGCGCAAGACCTGCAAGCCTATATCACCGCCCATAATCTGCCGCGCCATCCTTTGGTCGCCAAAGGCTATCCCTCCGTTGGCTGCATGCCTTGCACCACACGCGTCAGCGATCATGAAGATCAACGCGCAGGCCGTTGGCGCGGCAGTGAAAAAACAGAATGCGGGATTCATTTCGATATGGATACCCAAACCCAAAAAGGACGTGCCGCATGAGCGTGATAGTCACCGACACAGGCTTTAGCGCCGATGATTTCTCTTGCGGCTTTGTCGCCTTGGATGAGGTCGCAGCAAACGACTGCGACTACGGCATCGACGTGCCGTCTGACACCTTGCCCGAGGCGCTGGCGGGGCTGAAAAACGCGGCAATGATCCGCATCGACTTCCCCTCATTTGCGGACGGGCGCGGGTTTACGCTGGCTGCCATGCTGCGTCGTGTGGGCTACAAGGGGCGTTTGCGCGCCAAGGGTCATGTGCTTGCCGACCAATATGCAATGGCGCGCCGGTCAGGCTTTGACGAGGTCGAAATCGACGACACCCTTGCCGCCCGCCAACCCGCAGACCAGTGGCAATTCCGCGCAGACTGGCAAAACCACAACTATCAGGCCCGCCTGCGCGGCTAAGCCCCTTCCCCTGATCCAGATCAATGACTAAACCGGAGGGCGGCCCTATCAGGGCTGCCATGACACATATGACAGAAGCGACACCCGTGAACACACAGACCGCCAAAGCCGTTCCGACACTCCCCGATGCGCAGACCGTAACGGACGTGAAGCACTACACTGACCGCTTGTTCTCGTTTCGGGTGACGCGGCCGGCATCCTTGCGGTTCCGTTCGGGTGAGTTTGTGATGATCGGCCTGATGGGCGACCCCGACCCAAAGACCGGCAAACAAAAGCCGCTGTTGCGGGCCTATTCCATTGCGTCGCCGTCATGGGATGAAGAACTGGAGTTCTATTCAATCAAGGTTCAAGACGGGCCGCTGACGTCAAAGCTGCAACACATCAAAGCGGGTGATGAGATCATTTTGCGTCCCAAACCGGTTGGCACGCTGGTGCATGATGCACTGATCCCCGGCAAGCGGATCTGGTTCTTTGCCACAGGCACAGGCTTTGCACCCTTCGCGTCTTTGCTACGCGAACCGCAGACCTATGAGGATTACGACGAAGTGATCATCACCCATACCTGCCGCGAAGTGGGTGAGTTGACCTATGGGCGCGACCTGATTGCGGCACTCAAGGAAGATGAGCTGCTCAATGAGGTGATCGGCGCAGGCTTTTGGAAGAAGATCAAATATTACCCCACCACCACCCGCGAAGAGAGCCCCAAAATGGGGCGGATCACCGACCTGATGCGCTCGGGCGAAGCATTTGCGGATCTGGGCGTCCCACAGCTGACGCCTGAAACCGACCGTGCGATGATCTGTGGCAATTTAGCCTTCAATCTGGAACTGAAGGATATGCTTGAGGACTACGGCCTGGTCGAAGGGGCCAATTCAAATCCCCAACACTATGTGGTCGAGAAAGCGTTTCTTGACTAACAGAGCCAAAGAAAACGGCCGCACCAGATCTGGCGCGGCCGTTTGAATTTCAAGCGACGTTTAGGTGAAACGCGTCCTTACTCGGTCACTTCTTCTTCTGTTGTGCCGTTCAGGCCCTCAAGCGCATCGCCAACCGCACCCTCGATCGACTCTGTCACATCATCAATCGCACCTTCAACGGCCTCTTCGGCAGCAGTTGCAGCTTCTTCAGCCGCTTGGGTGGCCTGATCAACCGCTTCCGCGGCGGCTTCCTCGGCAGCAGCGGCAGCGGCAGCAGCTTCTTCAGCGGCAGCAGTTGCAGCGGCTTCCGCAGCAGCGGCAGCTTCGGCCGCGGCAGCTTCGGCCACAGCGGCCGCTTCTGCGGCGGCGGCTTCGGCTTCTTGGGCAGCAGCGGCAGCTTCAGCTTCGGCAGCTTGCGCAGCGGCAGCAGCTTCGGCCTCGGCTTGCGCAGCGGCGGCGGCTTCGGCGGCAGCAGCCGCTTCGGCTTCAGCAGCAGCCGCAGCTTCAGCGGCAGCGCGCTCAGCTTGTTGGGTCGCACCTGTCAAAACACCGATTGCTTCACCAGGGCCGCGGCCCTCTGCGGCGTACTGGTAGCCAAAGAAGCCAATGATCGCTACGACGACGAGAATGATAATTGCACGCATTAGTCATCTCCTTAAAAATTGTTGTGTGGGCCCCCACTGGACCTCAAGTTGGATATGTCAGATGCCCTCCGAAAGGGAAAGTCTATTCGCAGGGGAAAAATCAGCGGAAAACCGCATATTTTGCGGGTTGAAGCTGCGCATGCGGGTGTTTAGTTTGACCATCACCGAGACGAAACAATCAAAGGATAAAGACCATAGGACGCAGACCTCATAACGCGCCACCACAACGTGACACAGGCCCCCGAATCAATGATCGGATCAGGGCCCCGGAAATTCGCCTTATTGGCGCAGAAGGCGAAAACGTCGGTGTTGTGACACCTGAACGTGCGATGGTAATGGCAGATGACGCCGGTCTCGATCTGGTCGAGATCTCGCCCAATGCCAACCCGCCCGTCTGCAAGATCATGGACTATGGCAAGTTCAAATACGAGACTCAGAAGAAAGAAGCTGAGGCGCGTAAGAAGCAAAAGATCATCGAAATCAAGGAAGTGAAGTTCCGTCCCAACACGGATAATCACGACTACGATGTGAAGATGCGCAATGTCTTCAAGTTTCTTGAGAACGGCGACAAGGTGAAAATCACACTGCGGTTCCGTGGCCGTGAAATGGCCCACCAACAGTTGGGACGTGAATTGCTTGAACGTGTGGCCGAGGACACCAAAGACGCTGGTAAGGTTGAAAACTTCCCCAAAATGGAAGGCCGCCAGATGGTAATGCTGATCGGACCATTGACCAAATAGGGCGACGATGGCGTGTCGTGCAGCGCCCCCGCAATTGCGCGGATCTGGCTGCACCCTACTCGTCAGAATGTCCCAAATTCCAAAGCCCGCATGTCACAATGCGGGCT
>JALQUF010000151.1 GCA_023263855.1 Yoonia sp.
AATTCATGGAAAAACACGCGGTCGCCCGTCTGATTGGCGCGCCTCCGGGCTATGTCGGCTATGATGAGGGTGGCGTTCTGACTGAAGCTGTCCGTCGTCGTCCGTATCAGGTCGTGCTGTTCGACGAGGTCGAAAAGGCGCACCCCGATGTGTTCAACGTGCTGTTGCAGGTGCTGGACGATGGTGTGCTGACCGATGGTCAGGGTCGCACGGTGGACTTCAAGCAGACGCTGATTGTGCTCACGTCCAACCTTGGCGCGCAGTCGCTGAGCCAGTTGCCGGATGGTGCTGATGCAAGCGATGCCAAGCGGGATGTGATGGACGCCGTGCGTGCGCACTTCCGGCCCGAGTTTCTGAACCGTCTAGATGAGACGATCATCTTTGACCGTCTGGCGCGTGAAGACATGGCCGGGATCGTTACGATCCAGCTTGGCTTGCTTGAAAAGCGGCTTGCGGGGCGGAACATCCACCTCAATCTGGATGATGCTGCGCTGAAATGGCTGGCCGACGAAGGTTATGATCCGGTGTTCGGTGCGCGGCCTTTGAAGCGGGTTATTCAGCGCGCGTTGCAAGACCAACTGGCCGAAATGATCTTGGCTGGTGATGTCATGGACGGTGACACGATCAACGTAAGCGCCGGAGTCGATGGTCTGTTGGTTGGTGATCGTGTGTCATCCAGCAACCGCCAGCCGCCAGAAGAGGCGGTGGTTCATTAATCAGATCAGGGGCGCTTTCGAGCGCCCCTTTTTGCAACCGGTGACGTCTTGCTGTGCGACCTGTGGGGGAATAGTTCTTGTAGGTCAGCATAACTGTCCTATAACGGTGCCATGACAGATCAAGCACCGCCATCCACACATTCGCTTATTGATGATATTCAAGGCATTTCGCTGGGCGTTTTTCTGGCCAGCCTTGGTGTGCATTTGCTGACAACGCTTGGCCTGATCACAGGCCAAACCGCTGGAATAGCGGTAATCATTTCCTACCTTAGCGGTTACTCTTTCGGTGTTGTCTTCTTTTTGGTGAACTTGCCATTTTATGTGCTGGCATGGCGGCGGCTTGGGCGTGCATTCACGATCAAATCGCTGATCTCGGTCACACTCTTGTCTATTCTCACCGAAATTATCCCGTATGGCATAGTATTTTCATATCTTGATCCCCTGTTGGGGGCGGTGACATTCGGCGCATTAACGGGCGTCGCGCTTCTTGTCCTCTTTCGGCACAACGGGTCGCTGGGTGGTTTGGGCGTCGTGGCGCTTTTGATTCAGGACACAACCGGTTTTCGTGCGGGATGGGTGCAGTTGATCTTTGACCTGTGCCTTTTTGGGCTGGCGTTCTTTCTCTTTGATCCCACGCTTGTGCTCTATTCATTGCTGGGCGCGGTCGTGATCAATCTGATCATCGCGATCAATCACCGGCGCGACCGTTATGTGGCGACCTGACGAAAAAAGCCCCGGCGCTGGGCCGGGGCTTTCGTGTCAAACCTGACGCAAAGGTTTAGTTTGCAGGCAGGATCACAGCATCGATGACGTGGATCACGCCATTGGATGCTTCGATGTCGGCTGTCACGACGTTTGCGCCGTCAACCATCACGCCGCCTTCGGTCATGATAGTCACGTCAGCGCCGTTCACAGTTGTTGCCATCATGTTGTTTGACAGGTCTGTGGACATCACTTTGCCTGGCACAACGTGGTATGTCAGGATTGCAGCGAGTGCCTCTGGGTCAGTCAGCAGGCCTTCGACTGTGCCTTCTGGCAAAGCAGCGAAAGCTTCGTCCGTTGGTGCGAAGACAGTGAATGGACCCTCGCCCTTCAGCGTCTCGACCAGGCCTGCGGCCTCGACAGCGGCAACCAATGTTGTGAAGCTGCCTGCTTCAACAGCGGTGTCGACGATGTCTTTTGAGTGACCAGCCGCGAAAGCGGATGTTGTCAAAGCGGCGGTTGTTGTCAGTGCGATAAATGTTCTGCGTAGCATGTCGTATTCTCCCAAGTTTCAAGGAATGCCTTTGCGTTGGCATCGTGCTTTTTACGGTTGTGGATGATGGTGGATCACCGGGGAAAATTGCTGGTGCAACTTGACACAAAGGCGATCCCGCCTAAGCCCGCTTGATTTGGTGTTTCCAGTCACACCTACGTGAGTGCTCGTGAATGAAAGGCAGTATTTGTTTCGAACATTTCAGTGATCTGGCGGCATCGTGAGACACCTTACAAAGGATATGACCTATATAAACATCCAAAGAGATGATCGGAGAGCAAAATGGCCTATCGCTGGAACAACACACTGACCAAGGCGGACATCACCCCCAAGTCTGCATACCTGAACCGCCGCCAGATCTTGGCGGGCACAGTTGGTCTGGGTGCAATCGGTTTGGCTGGTGGGGCCTCGGCGCAGGGCAACATGGAACCCAATACGCTGGAAGAGATCACCAGCTACAATAACTACTATGAGTTCGGGACCGGAAAGAACGATCCCGCCCAGAATGCGCATCAGCTGGTGACATCGCCATGGTCGATCAAGGTTGACGGCATGGTCGACCGGCCCGGCGATTACGGCTTGGATGATCTTCTGGCTGGTCTGTCGGTCGAAGATCGCCTGTATCGCTTCCGCTGTGTCGAGGCGTGGTCGATGGTCGTGCCGTGGAACGGGATTGAGCTTGCAGATATTCTTGCAAAGGTGGGCGTACAGTCCGGCGCACGATATGTGGCGTTTGAAACTGTCGTGCAGCCCGAGAACATGATCGGTGTCCAACGCCGGGTCCTCGATTTCCCTTATGTCGAAGGTTTGCGCCTTGATGAAGCGATGCACCCGCTGACCATTATGGCGACCGGTATCTATGATGAGCCGCTCTATAACCAAAGCGGCGCACCGATCCGTTTGGTCGTGCCGTGGAAATACGGCTTTAAATCGATTAAATCGATTGTGCGTATCACACTGACGGACCGCGAACCGCCAACCAGCTGGAACAAGGCCAACGCGCGTGAATATGGCTTCTATAGTAATGTGAACCCGAACGTGGATCACCCCCGTTGGAGCCAGGCAACCGAGCGCCGCATCGGTGGCGGATTGTTCGCATCCCGACAGGACACGCTGATGTTCAATGGCTACCCGGAAGTCGCACCGCTTTATGCCGGGCAAGATCTCAGCGTGGATATCTAGCATGGCCTTTGCGCAATCCATCAACGGCGGTCTGCGCCGCATCCCCGCGTGGACGATATATATCGTCGGCGTCATTTACGCTGGTTGGGAGTTCTGGCGCGCACTCAATCAGATGGGGCCCTATCTGGTCGAACCGATTAATGTGCTGGAGCGCAGTTATGGCGAGGTCGCACTGATCTTGTTGGTTGCGGGCCTGGCCGTGACACCGCTGCGCAAATGGTCGGGTGTGAACCTGATCAAGTTTCGCCGTGCGATCGGAGTGACGGCGTTCTTCTATGTACTGGCACATTTCCTCGTCTTTGCCATTCTGGATGTGCAAAGCGTCAGCCGCGTCTGGGAAGAGATCGTCAAGCGGCCCTATGTCACCGTCGGAATGGCGTCTTTCCTGATGTTGATTCCGTTGGCAGTGACTTCGAATAACCCGTCGATCCGCAAAATGGGTGCAGGCGCATGGCGGAAGCTGCACAAACTGGCGTACCCCGCAGCGGTTCTTGGCACGATTCACTATTTGTGGCTGGTAAAGGGATTTCAGCTAGAGCCGATCATCTATTGCGTTGTGGTCTTGGGCTTGATCGCGACCCGCTATGTCCCGTGGGAACGTCAAAGGCAGCCTGCCTAACGCAAATGACCCGATGAAAGCGCGGACCCGGCAGCAAAACTGCCGGGTCTTTGCTTTGTGAGGAGGTGAATCACAATGAATCACTCCGCCCAACTGATCCCGATTGGCTTAACAAAGGGTAAATCGATGCGATTCAGGCGGTTTTTTATTGGTGAGTCTGTCTGAAACTGTGGCCCTCTTGTGGGGCGCAGCGCAGGCGACCCAAAATCTGGTATGTTCTATTTCCATTCCGCCTAAGAAAAGTGCGATGTTACCTAGGGTCCACGCAATAAAGATACCCTAAGTTACTAAAATTACTGTAAAAATCAGCGTTGTCGTAAAAAATACATTTTTCTTGAAAAAAGGGGTTGCGGGTATGTGCGTCTAACCGTAGAACCCCCCTCACCGGCGGCGCAGAGATGCACCAACGGGGCGCCAGACGGGCCAGACGGAAGCGGAAACGCGGAAGGGTGGCGACGAGGTGCAAGACTAAAAACAGAGACAGAGCAGGCGAGGCGCGCCAAGAAGTTAGGGCGCATCTGGTTCCTTTTTGTCTCTACGCTGTTTGAAATTGATATATCTGAAGAGATATGTGGGCGGTTTGGTTCAGTTCGATGGATCAGACGTCTGTATATCAACGCTCTTAGGGTTTCGGTCCGATGATAGAGTGTCAGCTTCACTGTTTGGCGGCTTCTGGTAACTTTGGTTACTGAAGCACAACAAACAGAGAAACGCCATTTGGTTTCAGTAAGGCCAAGTGGTGATGTGCAGAGGTTCGAACGTCAAGGATAGCGTTGTAAGACGCTTTCAACTTGAGAGTTTGATCCTGGCTCAGAACGAACGCTGGCGGCAGGCCTAACACATGCAAGTCGAGCGCACTCTTCGGAGTGAGCGGCGGACGGGTTAGTAACGCGTGGGAACATACCCTTTTCTACGGAATAGCCTCGGGAAACTGAGAGTAATACCGTATACGCCCTTCGGGGGAAAGATTTATCGGAGAAGGATTGGCCCGCGTTTGATTAGATAGTTGGTGGGGTAATGGCCTACCAAGTCTACGATCAATAGCTGGTTTGAGAGGATGATCAGCAAC
>JALQUF010000152.1 GCA_023263855.1 Yoonia sp.
GTGTTGACGGTCTGTTGCACGTTACAGACATGGCATGGCGCCGTGTGAACCACCCATCCGAGATCCTCTCGATTGGAGAGACGATCAAGGTGCAGGTCATCAAGATCAACAAAGAAACCCACCGTATCAGCCTTGGTATGAAGCAGCTGCAGGATGATCCTTGGGATGCTGTTGAAGCCAAATTCAGCATCGGTTCTGTGCATCAGGGCCGCGTCACCAACATCACCGATTACGGCGCATTTGTTGAGCTGGAAGCCGGTGTCGAAGGTCTGGTGCACGTTTCTGAAATGTCCTGGACAAAGAAGAACGTACACCCCGGCAAGATCGTTTCTACAAGCCAAGAAGTCGAAGTCATGGTTCTGGAAATCGATTCTGCGAAGCGTCGCGTTTCCCTTGGCCTCAAGCAGACACAGCGCAATCCATGGGAAGTCTTTGCCGAGACACATCCTGAGGGCACCGAAGTTGAAGGTGAAGTCAAGAATATCACCGAATTCGGTCTGTTTGTTGGCCTCGAAGGCGACATCGACGGCATGGTTCACCTGTCTGACCTGACATGGGAAGGCCGCGGCGAAGATGTCATCGGTGATTTCCGCAAGGGCGATATGGTCCGTGCAAAGGTTGCCGAAGTTGATGTCGAGAAAGAGCGTATCTCGCTCTCGATCAAAGCACTCGACGGTGATCCTTTCGCAGAGGCTGTTGGCGGCGTGAAGCGCGGTTCGGTCATCACTGTTGAAGTGACCAAGATCGAAGACGGCGGCATCGAAGTTGACTATGAAGGTGCGAAATCCTTCATCCGTCGCTCTGACCTGTCTCGTGACCGTGCCGAGCAGCGCCCAGAGCGTTTCGGCGTTGGCGACAAGGTCGACGTGCGCGTGACCAACATCGACAGCAAGACACGCAAGCTGGGTCTGTCGATCAAAGCGCGCGAGATTGCAGAAGAGAAGGAAGCGGTTGAGCAGTATGGCTCATCTGACTCCGGCGCATCCTTGGGTGATATCCTTGGTGCGGCTCTGAAGGGCGACGACTGAGTTCGCTCTGCCTGAGTAAACGATTTGACCCCCGCCGCAGGTACCTGCGGCGGGGGTTTTTTATTGCCGTATAAGATCTGATTGGTTTTTCGGCTCGGCCGTTTCTGACCCGACCCATGCGCGAATCGGTAAGGCGCGCTCTCTGAGCGCACGTCTTGCGAATCGGCTTGGGTATGGTGAGAGCGCGGCAAACGTCGGGATTCCTGCGCTCAGATGCCGCATTTTGCCCAAAAGTGGAGAAACGTGGTGTTTCTTCGAAGTTGCAAACTGCCTATAGTCTTTTGAAAAGCAGGGACAAACCTGCGCTTACCTGTTTGCATACTGGTTGGGAGGCCAAATTATGATCCGTTCCGAACTGATCCAGAAACTCGCCGACGAGAACCCTCATCTGTACCAACGCGATGTAGAAAGAATCGTGAATACGATTTTTGAAGAGATTATCGAAGCGATGGCGCGTGGGGATCGGGTTGAACTTCGTGGTTTCGGGGCGTTTTCGGTCAAAAAACGTGACCAGCGGATCGGGCGGAACCCAAGGACAGGCGAAGCTGTTGAGGTTGATGAGAAGCACGTGCCTTTCTTCAAAACGGGCAAGCTGTTGCGTGACCGTCTGAACGGAAACTAGGCCGCGTCCATTTGTGCGCGTGCAAACTGTGAAAAACGGTTCACCGTTGCATTGAACTACGGTATGCTTGGCCCATGAAAACCATTCGATATTCCTTTTGGGCCATTGTCGGCCTTTGCCTGATCCTGATCGGCTTGGCCAATCGTGATTTTGTCACTGTCCGCGCGATGCCCGAAGCATTGGGCGAGCTGTTGACGTTGTCCCCTGACATCCAGTTGCCGCTTTTTGTGGTGATCTTCATCAGTGTTGGTGCGGGATTGATGATTGGTTTCTTGTGGGAATGGGTGCGCGAGCACCGCATCCGCGCCCAAGCGCGTGGCAAGGCCCGCGAAGTGGAAAGCCTGCGTCGTGAGGTGGACCAGCTGCGTGGTGCGGCCGCGGGCGCCAAAAGCGATGACGATGTGCTGGCGTTGCTTGAAAAGTCTGGCTGATGCCACCCAACACACGTGTCAAAATCTGCGGGCTGCGTGATGCGGCCTCATTGCAGGCCGCTGTCGATGCAGGGGCCGCTTATGTTGGTCTGGTCTTTTTCCCCAAATCTCCCCGCAATGTCAGCATTGAGGAGGCCACGATGCTTGCACAGGCTGTGCCGCCAGGTGTTGCCAAGGTGGCCTTGGTCGTCGATGTGGACGATACTTTGCTTGACCAGATCACAGCCAAAGTTCCGCTCGATATTCTGCAACTACATGGCCATGAAACGCCCGAACGGGTTGCCGAAATAAGGGCGCGGTACGGTTTGCCTGTGATGAAAGCGGTGGGTGTCGCGGATGAAAGCGATCTGGCGGCGCTTGACGTTTATGCACAGGTCGCTGATCAGCTCTTGGTCGATGCCAAGCCCCCCAAGGATGCGGTCTTGCCTGGTGGCAACGGGCTTTCCTTTGATTGGCGTTTGATTGCGGGGCGCCGTTGGCCGGTGCCTTGGATGCTTGCCGGGGGGCTGACGCCCGACACAGTGGGTGAGGCGATTGCCCTGACCGGCGCCGCGCAGGTTGATGTGTCATCAGGGGTCGAGGCCGCCCCCGGGGTCAAGGATGCTGCGCTGATCGCTGCGTTTTGTGCGGCGGCACAGGCAAGCTAGATATTTATCCGGCGCTGGTTCGCTCTGTGCGACTGGATGGCTGCTTTACCATTCTTGCTGGACTCGCTAGGTCTTGCGGGCACAAAAACAGCAGGTGTTCCATGGCCAACGATCTCTTTAACAGCTTCATGACCGGTCCCGATGAAAAGGGCCGCTTTGGTGACTTTGGCGGACGCTTTGTGTCCGAGACATTGATGCCGCTTATTCTTGAGTTGGAAGAGCAATATGAACACGCCAAAACCGATGACAGCTTTTGGGCAGAGATGCATGACCTGTGGACGCATTATGTTGGCCGCCCCAGCCCGCTTTACTATGCAGAACGCCTGACCCAGCATCTGGGGGGCGCCAAAATCTATCTTAAGCGCGATGAGTTGAACCACACAGGCGCGCATAAGATCAACAACGTGCTGGGCCAGATCATCCTTGCACGCCGCATGGGCAAATCGCGCATTATCGCTGAAACCGGTGCCGGCCAGCACGGTGTGGCGACGGCGACAGTCTGTGCGAAGTTCGGATTGAAATGTGTGGTCTACATGGGCGCACATGATGTTGAGCGTCAGGCCCCGAATGTGTTTCGTATGCGCTTGCTGGGGGCTGAGGTTGTGCCGGTCACGTCAGGACGCGGGACGCTGAAGGATGCGATGAACGACGCCTTGCGCGATTGGGTGACTAACGTGCGCGACACCTTCTACTGCATCGGCACCGTGGCAGGCCCGCACCCTTACCCAGCGATGGTCCGCGATTTTCAGGCCATTATCGGCAAGGAAACCAAAGAACAGATGGCCGCTGCCGAAGGGCGCCTGCCCGACACGCTGATTGCGGCAATCGGGGGCGGGTCCAATGCGATGGGCCTGTTCTATCCGTTCCTTGACGACAAAGAAGTCAATATCATTGGCGTTGAAGCTGGCGGTAAAGGTGTGGACGAAAAGATGGAACACTGTGCGTCCCTGACAGGGGGGCGCCCCGGTGTCCTGCACGGTAATCGTACATATTTGCTGCAAGATGATGACGGACAAATTCTGGAAGGCTTCAGTATTTCAGCGGGTCTCGACTATCCTGGAATCGGGCCAGAGCATGCTTGGCTGCATGACATTGGCCGCGCGCAATATGTGTCGATTACCGATGTCGAAGCCTTGGAGGCGTTCCAGCTGTGTTGTGCGCTGGAAGGCATTATTCCTGCACTTGAGCCTTCGCATGCTTTGGCGCATGTCATGAAGATTGCGCCGGATTTGCCCAAAGACCACCTGCTGGTCATGAATATGTGTGGGCGTGGTGATAAAGACATCTTCACCGTGGCCAAACACCTTGGCTTTGATATGAAGACCTGAGGTTTTCAGGAATAAACTTTCGTTTAGGTGCGCGTTCAGGGGTTTACTCTGCTGTGCCTAAACTCATGATGAATGGTGCTTATCGCTGTTGTCGGTAATGTGAGATCGTGTGCTGGGCTGTCAAAGCCCTGATGCGGGTCTTTTGTTGTGAGGTTTGAAATGAAGCACGATCAGTCTGAATTGCTATGGCCCAGAGGGGTGTTCCGATGCTGAGGAAAGTTGCCGTTTGTTTGGCTTTGGCGGGCACGCCGCAGCTTGCTTTGGCGCAATCTGTGCAAGACCAAATCGTTTCACAGCTCAGGGGGCAAGGGTTTACTGAAATTAGCCTGCAGCGCACTTGGCTGGGCCGTGTACGTGTGATTGCGTTGCGCGATGATCTGCGTCGTGAGTTGGTTTTTAACCCTCAAACCGGCGAAATCCTGCGCGATTATTGGCGGGAAGATGACGATGACGATGGTCCAACGCTTTTCAATCCAGGTGGCGGCTCTGGTTCGGGTTCTGAAGGCACCAGCTCTTCGTCAGATGACGATGATGATGATGACGACGATGACGATGATCGCGACGATGATGATGACGACGATGATGATGATCGCGACGATGATGATGACGATGATGACGATGATGAAATCGAAGAAGTTGAAGAATCTGATGAAGGCGCAAAAGACGTTGAAGAAATTGAAGACGAAAAAGTTGAAGCAGGTGATAA
>JALQUF010000153.1 GCA_023263855.1 Yoonia sp.
ACCGCAGGGCGCATCGACCTGCAGAACCGCATGCGTGTGCAGCGCGCTTGGGAAGTTTTGCAAACCACAGGTCAAAGTCTGGCCCAGTGGCAAGACAGCACCCCGCCCGCTTTGTTGCCTGCAACACAGGCCTCCTGCATTACTCTGGATGCCCCCAAAGACTGGCTGAACGACCGCATCGCACGCCGCTTTGATCTGATGTTGGACCAAGGCGCGCTGGACGAAGCCCGCGCCATGCTGCCCCGTTGGAACCCGGACCATCTTTCGTCCAAGGCCATCGGTGCGCCGGAACTGATCGCCCACCTCAAAGGGGAAATGACCCTGCAACAAGCCCGCGATGCGGCGATCATCGCGTCACGCCAATATGCCAAGCGGCAGCGCACGTGGTTCCGGTCGCGCCACAAAGACTGGCACCATATTGCCGCGGACAGCGCTGACTTATCTGCAACACTGCGATTCGCTGATCCGGCAGAGGATTGATTCCAAACAGGTTTCTGGGCACGCTTGTTAAAAATCAACATTGAGGCAAGTTGATGAACATGATGAGCACTCCGAACCCGGCGCTTGCGCTGGCCACACTCAGCTTTTCCGGACCCAACGCGCGCTGGCGCACCGAGGCAATGCGCAGCCATGCCACCGGGCGATTGATCCATATCACCAAGGGCCAAGGGCGCATCACGGTGGCTGGCCTGACGAATGGATATGGCCCCAACAACCTGATCTATATTCCCCCGCATACAATGTATGGTCTGGAAGTCGGACCCACTGTTTTTGCACAAATCCTGACCCTGCCGGACACGACGGGCTGGCCTGATGCATCTTTCCACCTGCGGCTTTTGGATGTCGATCCGCAAAAGGAACTGGTCACATTGATGGAAGCGATTGAGCGCGAACTGCAGCCAAACGGGGACCTGCGTGCGGCGCATTGTCACTTCGGACTGCTCAGCATTTTTGTCGAAAGACAGCTGGCCACCCGCGACCCCGCCACAGCAGATGCCCGGCGCAAGACAGCTGCGGCCAGACTGGTCGCACGCTACACCACCCTGATCGCCCAAGATGTCCGGTCCGACCGTAGCGTCGCAAGCTATGCCGCAAGCCTTGGCGTGACACCCACCCATCTGGCGCGCAGTTGCCGCAAGACATGTGGCCGCTCGGCCCTGTCGCTGTTGAATGATCGCGTGCATTTTGAGGCCTGCACATTGCTTAAAGACACCGACCTTCCGGTAAAGATGATCGCGCAGCGTTTGGGCTTTCGCTCACCCGCTTATTTCACGCGCAGCTTTCAGGAAAAATCCGGCCAGGCCCCACGCGATTTCAGGCGCAAAAGCGTAGGTTTTTCACGCCCCTGACAGCCCTGCTTTGCTGCGCCGCAGCACACCCGCCAACAGGCAACGCACATGGCGCATGTCGCTTTTTGACCAGTGATATGTCGGAAATGTCACCTAATTTGCCCAGCGTCCGGTTGACCTCGGCCTAAAAATTGTGCCGAATGCGGATCGGACGGGGGCCGGGTGTCTGTCGATCAGTGATTGGCGGCGTGCGCTCTCTCGTAAAAAAGAGAAATGTGTCACAGGGAGAAACGAATGACGCACCCACAAAAACCAATCCACCCAGCAGCGTTGATGTATGCAAAAGAAGCCAAGGCCGGCAAAATGGACCGCCGCGAGTTTCTGGCGCGCACGACTGCGCTTGGCGTGACAGCAACGGCAGCTTACGGGCTGATCGGTGCGGCACAGCCTGCACAGGCTGCAGGTCACGCCCAGCAGGGCGGCACCATCCGCATGCAGATGGAAGTGCGCGCGTTGAAAGACCCACGGACATACGACTGGACGCAGATCGCGTTCTTCTCGCACGGTTGGTTGGAGTATCTTGTTGAATACAACAATGACGGTTCCTTTGCACCGATGCTGCTGTCCAGCTGGGACGTCAATGATGACGCGACCGTCTACACCCTGAATGTCCGTCCGGGCGTGAAATGGAACAACGGCGATGACTTCACCGCCGCAGATGTGGCCCGCAATATCGAAGGATGGTGTGACAAGAACGTCGAAGGCAACTCGATGGCTGGTCGTTTCGCCATCCTGATCGACGAAGCGACAGGCAAGGCGATTGAAGGCGGCATCGAGGTCGTTGACGACCTGACGGTACGGTTGAACCTGCCCGGCTCTGACATTTCGCTGATTGCAGGCATGTCGGATTACCCTGCTGCTATCGTTCCGGCTGATTTCGACGCCAACAACATGGTCGGCAACCCTGTCGGCACCGGCCCTTACCTGCCAGAAAGCCTCGAAGTGGGCGTCAAAGGTGTACTGGTGCGCAACGAAGGCTTTGAGTGGTGGGGCTATGCCGAAGGCAGAGGTGCCTTTCTCGACCGGATCGAATACATCGACTATGGCACCGATCCATCCGCTTGGGTTGCGGCTGCGGCAGCTGACGAAGTGGACATGTTCTATGAAACCGTCGGTGACTTTGTCGAAGTCGTCGAAAGCATCGGCTGGGAGCGTTCAGAAGTCGCCTCTGGTGCGACGATCTGTATTCGTCCCAACCAGTTGGCCGAAGTCGATGGGATGCAGCCTTATGCAGACAAACGTGTGCGTCAGGCCATTGCCATGGCCGTGGATAATGCTGTCTGCCTTGAACTTGGGTATTCGAACCTTGGCCAGCCTGCGCGCAACCAGCACGTTGGTCCTATGCACCCTGCATGGGCAGATGTACCCGGTATGCCTTATGACCCAGAGGGCGCGCTTGCCCTGCTGACCGAAGCAGGCATGCAGGACTTCGAGATGGAAATCGTGTCGATCGACGATGACTGGCGCAAGAACACAACTGACGCGGTTGCCGCGCAGTTGCGTGACGCGGGCTTTAACGTCAAGCGGACGATCATCCCCGGTTCGACCTTCTGGAACGACTGGACGAAGTATCCGTTCTCTTCGACGAACTGGAACCACCGTCCACTCGACACCCAGATTCTGGGTCTGGCCTATCGCTCCGGTGAGGCATGGAACGAAAGCGGCTTTGCCAATCCCGAGTTCGACACGCTCCTGGCCGAAGCGAATTCCATCGCTGATGCAGATGCACGCCGCGAGGTGATGGCCAAACTGCAAGCGATCATGACCGACGAAGGTGTCACGATCCAGCCATACTGGCGGTCACTCTATCGCCACGCCAAGCCGGGTATCGTCGGCTGGGATATGCACATCGCATACCTGCCGCAGATGTATAAGGTTGCCTTCGCAGCCTAACACTCAGGGGGTCGCCCATCACAGGGCGGCCCCTTTTTCGATCAGATGCGGACCACCGGCAAACCGGGGTCGCAATAAACTGAAAAGTCAGGCAACGCCCTGACGCTGCTCATCAACAGGGGCCTTTATGGGACTGTTTATTCTGCGCCGCCTTGGGGTCATGCTCCTCACGGCATTATGCCTGACATTCATTGTGTTTTGGCTGACGAACCTTGCACCAAACCTTGAAAAGCTCGCCAAGACCCAAGGCAACGCCCGCATGTCGGACGAAGCCGTGGTCAGCTGGCTGGACAACCGCGGCTATAGTCAGGCTTTACCGATCAAATACGGCCAATGGTTGGGCGTTTTGCCCGGTTATGTCATCGAAGGCACAGATGGTGAGATGCGCGCGCGGTGCCAGGAACCAGGACAGCCTTTGGAAGAGGCCGCAACATTCTGCGGCATCCTGCAAGGGGATTGGGGCTACTCAACAGTCTTTAAAGATGAGGTCGGCAGCATCGTCGCCACCCGCCTTGGTCTGACCGGCAAGTTGATGTTCTGGGTGATGATGGTGATGGTCCCCGGCGCGTTGATTATCGGTGTGTTGGCAGGAATGCGCGAAGGCTCACGCACCGATCGCAGCCTGTCGACGGTGTCGATCGTCTCAACCGCCACGCCCGAATATGTCTCAGGTGTTGTCTTCATCTCGGTCTTCGCGACCGCGACCTTCGGGATGCAATGGTTCAAAGGCACCGCCACATCCGCCATGGAAGACGCCACATTTGAAAACTTCTTTCTGCCGGTGATCACGATTGCGCTTTATGGCATGGGATATATCGCGCGGATGACCCGCGCCTCGATGACCGAGGTCATGACAGCCCAATACATCCGCACCGCCCGCCTGAAAGGTGTCAGCTTTCCCAAGATCGTCCTCAAACACGCGCTGCGCAACGCGCTGATCGCCCCTTTCACGGTGATCATGCTGCAGTTCCCGTGGCTGTTGAACGGCGTCGTCATCGTCGAGACCCTGTTCAACTACAAGGGCTTCGGCTGGGTGCTGGTGCAGGCCGCTGGCAATAACGACATCGAGCTTTTGCTGGGTGTTTCCATCGTTTCCGTCTTCGTGGTCCTTGTGACACAGCTGATATCCGACATCGGCTATGTGTTTCTGAACCCACGCATTCGCATTTCTTAAAGGGAGGATCAGGACATGGAAGCTCTCACATGGACAGGCAGCCTCGGCACCATCCTCAACCCTGTGCTTATGGTTTTGCTGGCCTTGCTGGCCGTCGCTATCGTGGCACAACTCATCTTGGGGTTTCTGGCCCCCGCACAGACATTGCAGTCTAATCCTGACGGAACGATCGCTGCAACCACCGGCCCCTTGGGCCTGGCCGAGAAAGGCGTGAAATACACATTCATCGGCGTGCTGGCAGTTGTCATTGCCTACATCGTTGTCCCGCAGGTGATGCCTTATGGCGCGGCCGGGATCGTGGGTGAAATGACCAAACGGTTCCTGCCGGTCTGGGTA
>JALQUF010000154.1 GCA_023263855.1 Yoonia sp.
GTAAAGGTTGCGGTATAGCCCTGCGACCACGTTGCGGTTGTCGCCTTCGAGCATGATCAGCGCGAAGGGAGAAGCCAGCAGGGCAAAGACCACCGGCAGGCCGATCATGATCAGGACAAGGAAGAGGGGAAGGAACCATAAAAGCATCAATCCGCTCCTGCAAAATCATCGGCGCTGAGCGGCTTGAGCCGGTGGCCTTGGCCGAGCAGTTTGATCACCTGGCGGATCATCAGCTCCAAGTTCACAAGGATCAGAAGATTCACGCCCACCCAAAGCGAGGCGTATTGGTAATTGTTCTGAAACTTGTCGCCGCATTTGCCGAACTCAAGACCGAAGGGCCATTTCAGCGAGGATGAGCATCCGCGTCCAGACAATGTATCGACATGGTTATTCAGGCCGCGATCCCATGCGATCACAAGAACCCACAGCATGATTGCCAGCAACAGCAGGCTGAGTGCCGCCGAAATGACGCGCGGCAGCGCACGTTCAAGCATGTCGATCGAAACGAACCCCCCCATTCTGTAAGCAAGTGGCGCCATCAGACCGGTCATCCACAACATGCCAAAGCGTGCGCCTTCTTCGGTCCAATTGGGGGCGTCGCTGAGCACGTAGCGGAAAAAGACCTGACCGAGGATCAGGACGACCATAATGCCAAGGGCGATCACCGCGATGACCTTGCCGATGGCAAGCACCACGGTATTGAACCGTTCTAGTGGCCACAAAAGGCCAAACAGGACCGACATCGGCTCCTCCCCTGTTTATGTCCGGGCGTTTTGCCCCGTTGTTGGGGGCTTTGCCCCCGCCGCGCTGCGGCTCCCCCAAGGTATTTGAAAACATGAGAAGACGGGGGTTAGTCTTCTTTCGTCAGTGATCTGTATTGTCCGGCATGAAACACCAGCGGATCACCACCCTGATGGTGGGCTTTGGTGACGCGGCCCACGATAATGATGTGGTCGCCTGCGTCATGTTCGGCTTCAAGATTGCATTCGAATGTCGCCAGCGCACCCTCGATAATGGGCATACCGCAGTGTGACAGATGGGTGGGGATGTCTTTGATCGCGGTTTTGGATTTGATGATGGCGGCGCAGATATCGCGCTGGTCCGCGCGCAGAACATGCACGGCAAAGCGCCGTGAGCCTGCAAAATGTTCAAACCGTTTGGATGATTTCGCCGGCGACCACAGGACCAGCGGCGGGTCAAGCGAGACGCTGGCAAAACTGTTGGCGACAATCGCGACGGGGCCTTCGGGGCTGTCGGTGGTGACAATTGTCACGCCTGTGACGAATGTCCCAAGGGCGCCGCGAAAGCTGTCGCTGTCGGTGCTGGGGTCGAATGTCGGAACCGTGCCTGCGTCCATTATGGGACCTCCGTGCCGAGTGCGGCTGTGTAGAGTGTGAACCACGTTTCGCGGTCCATGGTGACTTTCAAAGCGTCCGATAGGGCTTTGATACGATTGATATTATTGGTGCCCATGACGGGCATGATGTTGGCCGGGTGAGCCAAGAGCCATGCGACTGCGACGGCAGACGTGTCGACGTCGTTATCTGCTGCGACCTTGGCCAGTGCGTCATGGGTTGCACCTGTGCCGGTCATCAGGCTGCCGCCACCCAAGGGCGACCAGGCCATGATGGGCACATTGCGTTCTTGCAAGTATGCCACATCGCCGTTGGTGAAACCTGCGTGTGCGGTGAGGGACAGTTCGATCTGGTTGGTGATCAGCGGTGTTTTCATCGCCGATTGCAGCAAGGTCCAGTCATGCAGTTTGAAGTTGGACACGCCCACGGAACGCACCTTGCCGGAGGCGACTACTTCATCCAGAGCCGCACCCGTTTCATGGTGATCCATCATCGGATCGGGGCGGTGGATCAGCAGCGTATCGATTTTGTCGATATTCATCAAACGCAGCGAATGATCGACGGATGCAAGGATATGCGCACGACTGGTGTCGTAGTATTTCACCTTTGCATCGCTGTAGCGCCCCATAGGGGCCACGATATCGCATTTGGTGACAATCTCGATCTGGTCTTTCAGGGCAGGGGCCGCTTTGAGCGCGCGGCCCAGGACCTCTTCCGCCTCATAGCCGCCGTAGATGTCGGCCTGGTCCATCGTGGTGATGCCTTGCGCAAGGCAGGCTTCCATCTTGGCCTGAACGTGGGCGACAGAGGTGTCGGCATCATCGCCCAGACGCCACATGCCATAGACGATGCGGCTGAAGGAAAGGTCGTTGGTAATCTTGATCCGGTTCATTAGCGGCGTGGTCCTGTGCCCAATGGGGTCGCTGGTGTTTCGGAAGGCACACGCCCGTATTCGTGGGGCAATGAGCAGGTTTTCAGGTGCGGCATGACGCGGGCGCCAAAGTGTTCAGCCTCATCGATGTGCGGATAACCCGAGAAGATGAAAGCACGGATGCCCATCTTTTGATAGGCCTCAATTTTCGACATAACCTGATCGGTGGACCCGACAAGGGCCGCTCCGCAGCCAGAGCGCGCGCGGCCAACGCCGGTCCAAAGGCCGGGTTCGGTGTAGCCGAATTTATCGGCCAGTTCCCGGGCCTTGGCTTGGTGGGCGACACCCAGTGAAATGCTGTCATGGGCGCGGTCGCGGATCAGTTTGCCATAGTCATCGTCGAGTTTCGAAGCGATGTAGTCGGCGTATTCTTTGGCTTCTTGTTCGGTGTCGCGCACGATCATATGGACCCGCAGGCCGTAGTCGAGTGTGCGGTTATGGGCGGCGGCGCGGGCATGCACGTCTTTCATGCGCTGTGCCAACTGATCCATCGGCTCGGGCCACATCAAATAGACGTCGCATTGCGCGCCACACAGTTCGAGTGCGGCGGGCGAGTAGCCGCCGAAGTAGAGCAGCGGGCCGCCGTTTTGCTGGTAGGGGCGGGCCGGATCAGTGGTGAGTTTCGAGATTTGATAGATGTCGCCGTCGTAGCTGACTTCATCTTGGGTCCAGCATTTACGCAGGATTTCGACGACCTCATGGCTGCGTTTGTAACGGTAGCTGCTTTCGGCCACTTCGCCGGGGAAATCGGAGCTGATGACGTTGAGCGTGAGGCGCCCTTTGAGCATATGGTCGAGTGTGGCGATGGTGCGCGCCAGCATGATCGGCTGCACTTCACCACAGCGGATTGCCGCAAGGAAATTGATCTTTTCGGTCAGTGGGGCCATGCCTGCGACGAAGGACAGGGTGTCTTGGCCGACTTGGTAAGAGGACGGGGCAAGGATGTTACGAAAGCCTTGCTTTTCTGCCGTCAGCGCGATGTCGCGGCAGTGTTCCCAAGACGAGCGCAGATCGCCATCAGGCACACCGAGGAACTGATAGTCGTCAGAGCAGAGCGCGGAAAACCAGGATACTTCTGCCCGCTCAAGATCGGCGCTTGTGACCGGAACGATCGACATTGATTCTCCTCCCCAGAAGTATGTCTTTGCACTTGCCTAGCACGCAAATTTCTGTGCAACAATAGTGTATCAATTTTCATGTGCAGGCTCGGGGAGGGGTCGCCATGGCGAAAACCTCTGCCTTGCCGAAGTTCATCCAGCTAAGCGAAATGCTGATCCGCGAAATTGCTGCGGGGCATTTGGCAGATGGTGCGCGCCTGCCGCCGGAACGCGATATGGCGGATGAATTGGGGGTCGCGGTTGGCACCTTGCGCAAGGCGCTGGCGGATGTTGAAGCGAAGGGATTGCTGGACCGTGTGCAGGGGTCGGGCAATTATGTGCGGCACCGGCCCGCAGTAGATTCTGTCTATGCGTTCTTTCGGCTGGAATTGCTGAAAGGGGGCGGTTTGCCGACCGCCAAGGTCCTGTCGGTCGATCGTTTGGCCAAACCTGCCGGTTTTGCGCGCTTGGGTGGCGATACGCAGGGGCACCGGATCAGGCGCTTGCGGTCGCTTGACGGTGTGCAGATTGCGCTGGAAGAGATCTGGCTGGATGGGGCGACGCGCGATGTCATCGCTGTGTCGGACCTGTCGGATTCGCTTTATCATTTTTATCGCCATGAGCTGGGGGTGGTGATTGCGGCGGTCGAAGACAGGATCGGGGTGGATGTGCTGCCTGACTGGACGCCGGATGCGTTTCACCTGCGGCCCGGTGCGACGGCAGGCTATATCGAGCGGATCAGCTGGACCGCCACCAAAGAACCGGCGGAATTTTCGCGCACTTGGTATGACGCCGAGCGCGCCAATTATATCTCTCGTATGGGAAAAGGTTAAGCGACGTGGACACGGTAAACTACGGCCTGATTGGCTGCGGCATGATGGGCCGCGAACATATCCAGAATATCAATCTGCTGCCGCATGGGCGGGTGTCTGTGGTCTATGATCCGGTGCCGGAACTGGCACAGGAAGCGGCGGCCCTAGCCGGTGATGCCCATATTGCGGCGTCGTTGGATGATTTGCTGGCCCATGATGCGCTTGATGCGGCGGTGATCGTCAGCCCCAATTATCTGCATGTGCAGCAGTTGCAGCAGATCGTGGCAACCCGCCCGATGCCGATCTTGTGCGAAAAGCCGCTTTATACCAATCCGTCGGATCGGGCGGTTCTGGATGATCTGTTTGCGGATTATGCCCACCCCGTTTGGGTCGCGATGGAGTATCGCTATATGCCACCGGTCGCAGCCCTGATTGCGCAGGCCGCGCAGGCCACGGGCGGCGTCAAGATGCTGACAATCCGCGAACACCGTTTTCCGTTCTTGCCTAAAGTTGGCGATTGGAACCGTTTCAATGCCAAGACGGG
>JALQUF010000155.1 GCA_023263855.1 Yoonia sp.
CGATGGGCAGGCTAAAAAAGAGGTGTTCTTTCCCGCGCAAGGGTATAAATGGAACGATCTGAAACGCTACAACGCGGATCTGCGCAAAGACCAAGCGGATCTAAGCTGGGATGACGTCAAAACCATGCTGGATGACAGCTATCATCGCCTGATTGCCTTTATCGACGGGCATACGGATGCCAACCTTTACGGTGGGCCGATGAAGGGTGCCAACAATGCATGGACCGCCGGCCGCTGGGCCGAAGCCGCGGGCGCAAGTCACTATCGGTCTGCCGCGAAATACGTCCGTGCAGCGCTCAGGGCCGCCGCATGATCTTGCGCGCGCTTATATCCGCGCTGGTGCTTTTTGCGCTGACGCTGTCCAGCTTTGGCCATCGCACGCTTTTGCCGGCCGAGGAAGCGCAGGCAGAATCCTTTATTCTGGCAGGCGGCAACTGGGCCGAGCTTTGCGGCGAAGGCGGCGACCCGCTCAGCACCGTCGGCAAATGCATGGCCTGCGTGATTGCGCAAACCTGCGCCACGCCCACCCCCGCAGTCATGGCCCGGTCGCTCTCCAGCGGCGAAGCCATCATCTGGCCCCGTGAAGCAAGCCAGACACGCACTGCATCACGTATTTCTGCCCACCCGGCACGCGCGCCCCCTTTCGCCTGATCTAAGCTCACTTCAACCTTATATCAGATGACCGCAGACACCGTCTGCACCAGCGAAAGTAACCGCAATGAAACGTACGACACTGGCCGCAATGGCTCTTTTCACCCTTTCCGCAACATCCGCCTTTGCCGAAAGCGTGATCTCAATCACGGACGCAAAAGCCTTTGAAACAGCACCTTCTGCTTTGGCGGGCGGTGGCTTTATGCAGATCACCAACACCGGCACCACCGACGACCGTCTGGTCTCGGTCGAGGCGGATTTCCCCCGTGTTGAAATCCACACAACCGAATTCACCGACGGTGTCGCCCGGATGATGCACATTGATGGCATTGATGTGCCCGCAGGCGAAACCGTCACTTTGGAGCCCGGCGCGCTGCATGTGATGTTCATGGGCCTGCAGGGTGATCCGCTGGAAGAAGGCGAAACCGTGCCTGCCACACTTATATTTGAACAGGCCGGAGAGGTTCCGGTCGTGTTCAATATCGTCAAACGCGATATGGCAGCACATAATCACTAAATTCTAAAGGAGCCCTCGCCAGAGGGTTCCACCTTTTTACGGAGGCACTTATGAAAGCTGTCATCTTCGGGACAACCACCCTTGCCGCCGCTGCTGCGATTGGCCTTTATGTGTGGCAATCACAACCAACCACGCTCTGCGGTGATACGGCAGTGGCCGGAAGCGCCATCGGTGGCCCGTTTGAACTGGTGTCCGAGACCGGCGAAACGGTCACGGATGCGGATGTCATCACGAAACCCACTTTGGTCTACTTTGGCTATACGTTCTGCCCGGATGTTTGCCCGCTTGACAGTGCACGCAACGCGCAGGCTGCCTATATGCTGGCAGATCAGGGGATCGACATTGGCACGGTCTTTATCTCGATTGACCCGCAACGGGACACGACGCAAGTCGTGGGCGAATTTACCGATAACTTCCACGAAGACATGATCGGCCTGACAGGCACGCCCGAGCAGGTCAAAGCGGCAAGCGAAGCCTACAAAACCTACTACCGCGCGGTTGAGGGCGACCCCGAGTATTATCTGGTCGATCACTCGACCCAGACCTACCTGATGTTTCCTGAAACCGGGTTCAAAACCTTCTTTCGGCGTGACACGACCGCCGAACAGATTGCCGAGACCACAGCCTGTTTCATCGACGAGCTTAGCTAAGCCTGAAAAGAATTCTTGCGCCATTTGATCTGGCGCAAGAAACAACATGCGCAGTTCTGCCAAAACAGACGCATGGAACATATAGACAACCTCCGCCGCATGGGCCTGTTTGACGCCCGCGTGCCCCGCTACACCAGCTATCCACCTGCGACTGCGTTCTCCCCGCAGACGGGTGAGGCGTTTCAGGTCAGCTGCCTTCAGGCGCTGAACCCTGAAACTCCGGTGTCGGTCTATATTCACATTCCATTCTGCGAGCGGCTGTGCTGGTTTTGCGCCTGCCGTACCCAAGGCACGACCACGCTGAAACCTGTGGCCAACTATTTGCAGGTGTTGAAGCAGGAACTGGAACTTCTGCGCGCAACCCTGCCTGCGGGCGTCAAGATGGGCCAGATGCATTGGGGTGGCGGCACGCCCACCATCCTCCCCCCGGACATGATCCGCGAACTTGCCAAGGCTGTCATGGATGTGATCCCCCCTGCCCCTGATTTCAGCTTTTCGGTCGAAATTGACCCCACATTGGTCGATGACGCCAAAATCGCCGCTCTGGCCGAGATGGGCATGACCCGCGCCAGCATCGGGATTCAGGATTTCGCGCTTGATGTCCAAGAGGCGATCGGGCGCAAACAAAGTTTTGAGGCCACGCGCGCCTGTGTCGACAGCCTGCGCGCGGCCGGCATCTCATCTTTGAACGCAGATCTGGTTTATGGTCTGCCCTATCAAACCCCTGCAAAGCTGGCCAATACCATCGCCAAGGTACGCGCCCTTGATCCCGACCGCATCGCGCTGTTCGGCTACGCCCACGTGCCGACATTCTCGAAGCGTCAAAAACTGATCCCGGATGCCGCCTTGCCCGGTGAGGAAGAACGCTATCACCTTGCGCGCCAAGCCGCACAGGCCTTTATCGGCAGCGGCTATCAAGCCATCGGGATTGACCATTTCGGCAAACCCCAAGACAGCCTGACAATCGCCAATAACACCGGCCACCTGCGCCGGAACTTCCAAGGCTACACCGACGATACCTGCCCGACCTTGATCGGGATCGGCGCATCCTCTATTTCGCAATTCGCCCAAGGCTATGTGCAAAACGCCTCGGCCACCGCCGCCTATATTGAGCGGGTCGAAGCGGGCAAACTTTCAGGCCACAGGGGATATGCGCTCAGCGCCGAAGACCGGCTGCGGGCAACGGCTATCAATATGCTGATGTGCGATTTTGCCATTGATTTGAAAAAGCTTGATGCCCACCCCAATGCACGCACACTGCTGCCAATTCATCAGGCCATTCTTGAGGATTTCGCAGGCTACGTTGTGGCAACAGGCGAAGGTCTGCGGATCACCGATGACGGGCGCCCACTGACCCGGATCATCGCACAACGCTATGATGGGTTCAGCGATATTGTGGCACAGTATTCGCAAGCCTCGTAAAGGCGCATTGATCTGCGGCACAAATGCGCCATGTTGTTGCATGCGCAGCAAAGGGCCGGGTTATGGACATTATCAATATCATCTTCGCAATCCTCAGCATCGGCTTGGGTTGCTTTGGCTGGTTGGCACCGCGGTACACCCTAGGCGCACTTGACCTTGAAATGGGACAAACCACGATGGGCATGTCAGAAGTGCGCGCCTCGGCTGGTGCGCTGTTCGTGGGCATGGGAATCGGGGCGTTGTGGCTTGGCACACCAGAGGCCTATGTCATGTTGGGCTTTTGTTGGTCCGGGGCGGCTTTGGGGCGGTTAACTTCGCTTATCAAGGATGGCGCGTTTCAAAAGAAATGGGTCTATTTCATCGTTGAAGCCGCGGTAGGCATCCCTGCCATTTTGCTGAACATCTAAATAGGGCCATCCACGATCTGCAGTCCGTCATCAGGAAACGGGCGTTGCAGCTTCAATGCGTCGTCCACGGGGGCATCGAGCCAATGGGCAATCGCTTCGGGGCTGCGCAAGATCACGGGCATCGCCTTGGGGTGGATTGGCCCCACGACACCGTTGGGTTCGACCGTTAAGAACGCGAAGAGGTTGTTCGTGGTCTCGCCCTCTTTAAGTTTGCGCACAGATGTCCATTCTGTCCATATTCCAGCAAAAAACAGGGTTTTCTGTGCCCCTGTGGGCGCGAACCAAACCGTGCGGGGCTTTTGCCCTTTCACCGTCTGATATTCCGAAAAACTCGTAAACGGCACCACGCAGCGATGGGCCGGACCCAACCAGCGCCGCCAATGCGGCGAGGTCGTATTGCGCACATTTGTCACCCCTTTGTCGGTCTTCTTGCCTTTCAGCACAAACGCAGGCGACGGCATCCCCCAGCGCATCATCTGCATGACGCGGCCTGCGGTGCTTTGGGTGATCACTGGCGCGGGGTAGTCAGGATAGATCCCCGTCAGCGGCGGCAGATTGCCGGTGTCATCGCGCCAAAGATTGACCAGATCACTTATGGACGATTGGGTTGAAGTCAGGGAGTAGAGATTACACATGCTTTGCCGTCCTGTACGTACAAGATATGTACGGG
>JALQUF010000156.1 GCA_023263855.1 Yoonia sp.
CGAGGATACCGGACTGCGGGGGGTTCAGGATGGGCGAGGACATCAGCGAGCCATAGACGCCGCCATTGGAGATGGTGAAGGTGCCGCCTTGCATTTCGGCCATGCTCAGCTTGCCGTCGCGGGCTTTGGCGCCCATTTCGGCGATGCTTTTCTCGATGGTGGCAAAGGACATCTGGTCGGCGTCGTTGATCACCGGCACGACAAGACCCGTGGGCGTGCCTGCGGCGATGCCCATGTTGACGTAGTTTTTGTAGACCACGTCGGTGCCGTCGATTTCGGCGTTCACCTCTGGCACTTCGTTCAGGGCGTGCACGCAGGCCTTGGTGAAGAAGGACATGAAGCCAAGTTTGACGCCGTGTTTCTTCAGGAACAGGTCTTTGTATTCGTTGCGCAGGGCCATCACCTCGGTCATGTCCACCTCGTTATAGGTGGTCAGCATCGCGGCGGTGTTCTGGCTGTCTTTCAGACGCTTGGCGATGGTCTGGCGCAAGCGGGTCATCTTGACGCGCTCTTCACGCTCGGCCTGGCTGGCGGCGACGGGCGCGCGCGGGGCGGGCGCCGAAGAAGGCGCGGGCGCGGCGGATGAGAGCGCGTTGAGCACGTCCTCTTTCATCACGCGACCGTCCTTGCCGGTGCCTGCGACGTTCGAGAGGTTGTTTTCCGCCATCAGCTTTTTGGCAGATGGGGCATCTTCAACGTCTTTTGCGGCAGCAGGCGCGGCGGCGGGAGGCTCATCGGCCTTGGGGGCCTCTTCGCTTTTCTCGGCGGCGGGGGCTGGTGCGGCATCACCTTCGGCGATCTGCGCCAGCAGCGCATCTACACCGACGGTTTCGCCTTCGGCCGCGACGATCTCTGACAATGTACCAGCAACGGGGCTTGGCACCTCGACCGTCACCTTGTCGGTTTCCAGCTCGCAGAGCATTTCATCGATGGCAACGGCATCGCCGGGTTGTTTGAACCATGTGGCGACAGTGGCCTCTGTCACGGATTCGCCAAGGGTGGGGACGCGGACTTCGGTGCTCATTACTTTGTTCCTTTGATCGTCAGCGCATCATCGATGAGGGCTGCTTGTTCTGCTTTGTGTTTGCTGGCCAGACCAGTGGCAGGCGAGGCAGCTGCCGCGCGCCCGGCAAAGACAGGCCGTGTGTGTTTCGCTTTGATGCGGGTCAGAACCCACTCGATATTCGGCTCCATGAAGGACCACGCACCTTGGTTGCGCGGCTCTTCCTGGCACCAGACCATTTCGGCGTTCTTGAAGCGCTCCAGCTCTTTGACCGCCGACTGGGCAGGGAAAGGATAGAACTGTTCGTAGCGCAGGATGTAGACATCATCGATGCCACGCGCGTCGCGCTCTTCCAGAAGGTCATAGTAGACTTTCCCGGAACACATCACGACGCGTTTGATCTTGTCATCCGCGACCAATGTGGTGTCCGAGTTGCCTTGTTGCGCATCGTCCCACAACACGCGGTGGAATGACGAGCCAACGGTGAACTCTTCGCGCTTTGACACCGCCAGTTTGTGCCGGAGCAGTGACTTTGGCGTCATCAGGATGAGCGGTTTACGGAACGTCCGGTGCAATTGCCGGCGCAACAGGTGGAAATAGTTTGCAGGTGTCGTGCAGTTGGCCACGATCCAGTTGTCGCCGCCACACATGGTCAGGAACCGTTCCAGACGCGCGGACGAGTGTTCCGGCCCCTGTCCTTCGTAGCCATGCGGCAACAGGCAGACGAGGCCGGACATGCGCAACCATTTGCTTTCGCCCGAGCTGATGAACTGGTCGAACATGATCTGTGCGCCATTGGCAAAGTCGCCAAACTGCGCTTCCCAAAGGGTCAGCGCATTAGGTTCAGCCAGTGAATAGCCGTATTCAAACCCGAGCACCGCATATTCGGACAACATCGAATCGATCACTTCGTAGTTGGCTTGCCCGTCGCGGATATGGTTCAGCGGATAATACCGTTCTTCGTTCTCCTGATTGATCAAGGCAGAGTGACGATGGCTGAATGTCCCGCGCGTGCTGTCCTGACCTGACAGGCGCACCGGGTAGCCTTCGGTCAGCAGCGACCCAAAGGCGAGCGCTTCGCCCGTGGCCCAGTCGATGCCTTCTCCGGTCTCGAACATCTTGGTTTTGGCGTCCAAAAGGCGGCCAACGGTCTTATGCAGCGGGAAGTTCTCAGGCGCATTGCTCAGCGCCTCGCCCACAGCGTTGAACGTGGCTTCCTCAATCGCGGTGACACCGCGCTGATAGTCATCATCGTTGCGGTCCAGATGCGACCACTTGCCATCAAGCCAGTCCGCTTTGTTGGGTTTGAAAGTCTTCCCCGCTTCAAATTCCTCATTCAGGTGCGCTTGGAAGGCCGCCTTCATGTCTTCGATCTCGCCTTCCGGGATCAGCCCGTCGCGCACAAGCCGGTCCGTATAAAGCGTCAGCGTGGTCTTTTGCTTTTTGATCTTCTTGTACATCACCGGGTTGGTAAACATCGGCTCGTCGCCTTCGTTATGACCAAAGCGGCGGTAGCAGATGATATCCAGCACAACGTCCTTGTGGAACTTCTGGCGGAATTCGGTGGCGACGCGGGCGGCGTGTACGACCGCCTCGGGATCATCGCCGTTGACGTGAAAGATCGGGGCTTCCACCATTAGTGCGATGTCGGTGGGGTAGGGTGAGCTGCGCGAAAAATGCGGCGCTGTTGTAAAGCCGATCTGGTTGTTCACCACGATATGCATCGTGCCACCGGTCTTGTGCCCTTTCAGGCCGGACAGGCCAAAGCCCTCGGCCACAACACCTTGGCCCGCAAAGGCGGCGTCACCATGCAAAAGCACGGCCATGACGCGGGTGCGGTCGGCATCGTTCTTTTGGTCCTGCTTGGCACGTACCTTGCCCAGAACAACCGGGTTCACGGCTTCAAGGTGGGATGGGTTTGCCGTCAGCGACAGGTGCACCGAGTTGCCGTCAAATTCGCGGTCAGAGGATGCGCCAAGGTGATATTTGACGTCACCCGAACCGTCCACGTCTTCGGGTTTGAATGACCCACCCTGAAATTCGTTAAAGATCGCGCGGTATGGCTTTTCCATCACATTGGCCAGCACCGACAAACGGCCGCGGTGGGGCATGCCGATGATGATCTCGTCCAGACCCAGTTGCCCGCCGCGCTTGATGATCTGCTCCATCGCGGGGATCAGACTTTCGCCGCCATCAAGGCCGAAACGCTTGGTGCCCATGTATTTGACGTGCAGGAACTTCTCGAACCCTTCGGCTTGTACAAGGCTGTTCAGGATCGCCTTGCGCCCCTCTTTGGTGAAGGCGATTTCCTTGCCGTAGCCTTCGATGCGCTCTTTCAGCCAACCCGCCTCTTCGGGGTTGGAGATGTGCATGTATTGCAGCGCGAATGTGCCGCAATAGGTGCGCTGCACGATGGCCATGATTTCGTTCATGGTGGCCACTTCGAGGCCAAGCACCTTGTCGATAAAGATCGGGCGGTCCATGTCGGCGGCGGTAAAGCCGTAAGACGTAGGGTCCAATTCGGGATGCGGTGTTTGTTCGCGCATGCCAAGCGGGTCAAGGTCGGCAATCAGGTGCCCTCTGATCCGGTAGGCCCGGATAATCATCAAGGCGCGCACACTGTCCAGCACCGCGGCGCGGACTTGTGCCTCATCAAGGGTCACACCCTTTTCGGCGGCTTTTTCTTTGATCTTTTTGCCTGCAGCCGCAGGCTCGGCGGGCCACTGACCATCAAGGGCTGCGGTCAGATCGTCGTTGGGAACAGGGGGCCAATCGGTCCGCGCCCAGCTTGGGCCTGTGGCCTCGGCCTTGGCATCTGCGGGGGCATCGTCCAAGGATTTAAAAAACGCCTGCCAACTTTCATCGACCGCGCCGGGATTGTCGGCGTAGCGGGCGTAAAGTTGTTCTACGTATTCCGCGTTATGCCCTTGCAGGAAAGAAGAGGCATGGAAGACGTCGTTTGGCGAATGATCGTTCATGAGGGGACCTCAAAGGGTTACCGATGTGAAAGTCCCGGGCTTTCGCCCGAGACAGATGTTGTAGGGCGGGTGTGTCCCGCCGTTTGGTGTGTCGGGGCAGGCCCCGACCTAGCCGATTGCTTCGAGTACAGCTTCGCCCAATGTGGCTGGGCTGTCGGCCACGATGATGCCCGCAGACTTCATCGCTTCGATCTTGCTTTCCGCGTCGCCTTTACCGCCTGCGACAATCGCGCCGGCGTGACCCATGCGACGGCCCGGA
>JALQUF010000157.1 GCA_023263855.1 Yoonia sp.
GCCACCCCGCACCCCCGCCCTGATGGCGATGTGGCGTGTGGGCAAGCTGTTTCCGCGCGCCGACCGCAGCCCGACGATGATTCCGCAGACAACTGCCGGTGTCGCACAGGCATTGCGCGCGGCCAGTGTGCAGGGGCGGTTGAGCGAGATCGACCGCATCAAATCCGGTTTCTACATCTCGAATGCACTGGTGTTTGAAGGGGGCAAGACATGATCTTCAAAGCGTCCTCTTTGAAGAAAGTCTCGATGAACCTTCTGCCGTTCAGCGATGCGGTCAGTGATGATCTGCCATTGGGCCAGTTGCTGCGCCTGTCACTCTTCCAAGTGTCGGTTGGTATGGCCGCTGTTATGTTGTTGGGCACATTGAACCGCGTGATGATTGTTGAGCTGAACATCGGCGCGATGCTGGTGGCAGCGATGATTGCCTTACCGGTTTTGGTTGCGCCCTTGCGTGCGCTGGTTGGGTACAAGTCTGACAACTACAAATCCGCGATTGGCTGGAAGCGTATTCCCTACCTTTGGCTCGGTACGATGTGGCAGTTCGGCGGTCTGGCGATCATGCCGATGGCGCTGCTGGTGCTGTCGGGCGACCGGACGCTTGATTTTCCGATTGCAGGCTATCTCGGTGCCGCGCTCGCCTTTCTGATGACCGGCTTTGGCATGCACATGACGCAGACGGCAGGTCTGGCATTGGCCGCAGATCGCGCAACCGAAGAAACACGGCCCAAGGTCGTGGCCCTGCTTTATGTGATGAACCTTGTCGGCATGGCCTTTGCGGCCATCATCATTGGCGCTTTACTGCGTGACTATTCCGCGCTGCGTCTGGTGCAGGTCGTGCAAGGCACCGCTGTAGTGACGCTGCTTTTGAACCTGATTGCCCTGTGGAAGCAGGAAAAGGTCAAGCCAATGACCAAGGCCGAACGCGCCGAGGCATCGCCCACATTCCGCGATGCTTGGAACGATCTGGCTGCCGGTGGCGATGCTGGCCGTCTGCTGGCGGTCGTGTTTATCGGAACCATGGCCTTCAACATGCAAGACGTGCTGTTGGAACCCTATGGCGGCGAAATCCTTGGGCTTTCGGTCTCTGCCACCACATTGTTGACGGCGATGTGGGCTGGAGGGGCGCTGATTGCATTTGGCTTTGCCGCGCGTTGGTTGGCCAAGGGCATGGACCCTTACCGCATGTGCGCGCGCGGTATCCTTGCAGGTATCCTTGCGTTTTGTGCAGTGATTTTCTCGGCGCCCGTCGGGTCGCCCGCCTTGTTCTACCTTGGCGCAGCCCTCATCGGTTTCGGAGGCGGCCTGTTCGGCGTCGCCACCCTGACGGCTGCCATGACAATGCCCACGCTCGGCCGCGCCGGTCGTGGTTTGGCCCTTGGTGCCTGGGGGGCTGCACAAGCCACAGGTGCCGGGCTGTCCATCTTTATCGGGGGCACTGTGCGTGACCTCGTGAACCATGCCGCTGGGACCGGCACTTTGGGAGAGGCGCTCGCCACGCCTGCCACGGGCTATTCGGTCGTTTATCACACCGAAATTGGCCTTCTTTTTATCACCCTGATTGTGCTGGGGCCGCTTGTGCGGCTGCGGCCCATAACCGACAGGAGGTCTGCCGAGCTGGGATTGGCAGATTTCCCGACCTAACCACCGAAAGGAAATACTATGGTTGGTGTAAATTTCTTTGGAGACTTCGATCTGGCGAGCGCAGCAATTTGGCTCTTCTGGATCTTCTTTGCGGGGCTTGTCTATTACCTGCAAACCGAAAACATGCGCGAAGGCTATCCTTTGCGCGATGACGACGACGGCGTTCCCGCGAACGAGAGCCTGTTTCCCTTGCCAAAGGAAAAGACGTTCAAACTGCGCGATGGGCGTGGTGAGCTGACAGTGCCTTCTGTGGCATATGAAGACAGCAAGATGCGCACAGATCTGGCGCTGGCCCCGTCCTCTGCCGCGACAGGTTCGCCGTGGATTCCAACCGGTGATCCGATGGTTGACGGTGTGGGCCCCGCCGCTTGGGCACCGCGCCGGGATGCGCCCGAGCTGGACGCACATGGTCACGTCAAGATCAAGCCGATGTCCGCTTTGGAAGATTTCAAGGTTTCTGCCGGCCGCGATCCGCGCGGCAAGCCTGTTGTTGGCCGTGACGGCGAAGTCGTCGGACGCGTCACGGACATGTGGGTCGATGTGCCAGAGCAGATGGTGCGCTTTCTGACGGTTGACCTGAACCCCGAAGGTACAGGCAAGACACGTCTTATCCCCATGAACATGGCCAAGATTGGCACGGATCGTGTGACGGTCCGCTCGCTGATGGCCAGCAATTGGGAAAACGTGCCTGCCACAAAAAGCATGGAGCAGGTCACGCTGCTCGAGGAAGACAAGATCATGGCGTATTACGCCGGCGGCACGATGTACGCCTCCTGATCTGGTCTGGATGAAACGAAACAGTGATCCCGGTTCGCCACCGGGGCCACCACGATCAGAATAGGGAACACGCCATGAGCCATGACGATTTCAACTTTGAACCCATCAGGGGGCTGCCAGAGCAGTTACCGGAAGGGGAACATATCTTGTGGCAAGGCGCCCCTGATCCTAAGCGTCTCGCACGCGAGGCTTTGGGCGTGCGTTGGGTCATGGGATACTTTGTTTTGCTGGCCATCTGGCGCGTCGGTGTTTCATCGGCTGAGTTGCCTTTCAGCGTCGCGATCCTGCATGGCCTACCATTCATTGTGTCGGGGCTCATCGCTTGCGCAATCCTTTACGCCATCGCCTATGTGCAGGCCCGTTCCACGGTCTACACACTGACGAACAAACGTGTGGCAATGCGGATTGGCGCAGCACTGACCATGACGCTGAACCTGCCCTACACGTGGATCGGCTCGGCCAAATTGGACCTGAAACCATCGGGTCATGGCACGTTGGCGTTTGAGCTGATTGGCGAAACCCGGATTTCGTATTTGATGTCCTGGCCGCATGTCCGGCCGTGGCGCATGGCGCGGACCCAGCCCGCGCTGCGTTGCATCCCGGATGCTGAAAATGTCGCCCGTCTCTTTGCAGAAGCCGCAGAGACCCGGATTTCCGAACCACGTGTGGAACGTGTTGATCAACATGACGGCACTGCCGTCGCAGCGGAGTAATGAACCATGTCTCAGCTTGAACAACAGATGCGTCACCGGGACAAAGAAATGGTCCCACGGATATTGGTGCAGGCGATGTTTGCCTTAATGGCAGCAAGCCTTGCCATCGTCGCCTATGCGCAATGGTTCGACGTGCCAAACCGCGGTGTGTTGGTCGAAGCCCCCGTCGTGCAATCGCTTGAGATTGTGATGGAGGGCAACCGCAGCGGCACTTACGAGGTGCGCACACCAGATGGCACGCTGATTGCATCATCCTCGGATGAGAAGGGCGGTTTTCTGGGCGTGATGGGGCGCGTGGTCGAGCGCGAGCGCTTTAAGAACAATGTGACCGGGAATGCACCCTTCCAAGTCGTCCGTCGTGAGAACGGCAATATCGCCATCATTGATGACACCACGGATCTGCGGGTCGAACTGATTGGATACGGCAAAGATAACGTCGCAGCCTTTGCCAGGCTGCTGGACTGAAACCATGCGCAGGTTAGCCCCCTGCGCCTAATGTGAAAGGGAACTCACATGGGACTACTATTGAGAGAGAAAGAGACCGCACCTTGCACGGTGACGATTTCGCACCGTTTTGAAGAACTGTCGGCGCATGTGCGTCTGGACAATGGCGCCGTGATCTACCCCGGTGACACCGTTCAGGTGCAAGGCCCCGAGATCATGGCCGCCTTTGGTGAAATGATTGAGGAAAAGCGCACCGCCGTGATCACCCGTGCGTCCAAACTCGAACAGCTCTGGACCCGCGCAACGGGTGATTTTGAGTTCATGGAGCTTTGCGAATTTTCATTCAGCGAAGAGGTGATGTCATGAACATGCACTCATCCACGGCCGCAACGGCTGAAGAAGCGATTGCTGCACAAGAAGCCCTGCCACCGCTGACCAATGAAGAAGCAACACAAGTTGCGATGTCGAACACGCTGCTGACGCCGCGTTTTTACACCACCGATTTTGATGAGATGGACGCGATTGATGTCTCCTCTGTCCGCGAAGATTGGGACGTATTGATCGGCCAGATGAAGGCTGACCCCAACAAGGGCCACTTCAAAAAGAACGAAGATTGGGACGATGTTGATTGGGACGGGATGGAACCGAAGCTGAAGGCG
>JALQUF010000158.1 GCA_023263855.1 Yoonia sp.
TGCCCGCCTCAAGCACCTGATCGCATGGCTGAACCCCGCCAGTTTTTCCGAGCATCTGGCCTGGTCCACCCACGACAGCCATTTCTTCAACGACCTGCTGCCCCTGCCCTATACCGCCAAGACACTCGACCGCGTCGCCGCGCACATCGATCAAGTCCAGGAGACAGTCGGGCGCACCATGCTCTTGGAAAACCCCTCCAGCTATCTGGCCTTCGCTGAAAGTACGATGTCTGAGACCGATTTCCTGCGCACGCTGACCCGGCGCACGGGCTGTGGGCTTTTGCTGGATGTGAACAATGTCTTTGTCAGCGCGACCAACCTCAAAACCTCCCCCTATGCCTATATCGACGCCTTTCCGCTTGAGGCCGTCGGCGAAATCCACCTTGGCGGCCATGATGAGGATCAAGACGAAACCGGTGCCCCCTTGTTGATCGATAGCCACGGCAAAGCTGTAGTAGCTCCTGTCTGGGCGCTGCTCGATTACACCCTCGCAAAAACCGGCCCAAAGCCGCTGCTGATCGAGTGGGACACGGACGTGCCCGCATGGCCGGTGCTTGTTGATGAGATCACGCGCGCCGACAGCGCGCTGGCGCTGATTGCGTCATGACAGTCACCCAAGCCACCTTCAAAGCCGCCATGCTGGACCCGGCCTCGGCTGTGCCTGCGGGCATCGTGAACCCCGATGGCGCCCCTGCCAGCAAGCGTTTTGACGTTTATCGCAACAATGTCGCGGTCAGCCTGTCTGATGCGCTGGAAGCCGCCTTTCCGGTTGTGCGCAAACTGGTTGGCGACGACTTCTTCCGCGCCATGGCGGGCGTTTACCTGCGCAAACATCCCCCCAAAACCCCGTTGATGATGTTCTACGGCGACGCGATGCCACAGTTTTTGGCCCGCTTTGAACCAACAATGAAGATCGGGTACTTGCCCGATATCGCAAAGCTCGAATTGGCGATGCGCCATGCCTATCATGCCGCAGATGCCACAGCTGTTGACGCCCAGGCGCTTGGTGCGCTGGCGCCGGATGCGCTGATGGGTGCAAAACTGCGCATCGCGCCAGCAACCCAGACGGTCACATCAGCGTATCCGGTGCACGCAATCTACCTTGCCAACACCCAAGCGGACGCGCCTAAGCCGGTGATGCAGCCAGAGGCCATATTGATCACCCGCCCCGGCTTTGATCCGCAAGTCCACCTGATCACCGCTGCGGCTGGCACCTGTATCGAGGCGCTCAAAAAGGGCCAGTCGCTGGGGCAAGCCATGGCGACTGCCGATGACGCGCTTGATCTGGGTGCCGTGCTGGGCCTGCTATTGGCGCAAAGCGCCATCATTGAAATCTACTGAAAGGCCAATCCATGACCACCTCTCCTGTGCTTCAAATGGCCCATCCGCTTAATCGCGCGGGTGACGCGGCGCTCCCTCTACTTGCGCGGCTCGTCTTTGCAGGCGTCTTGCTGATGTATTACTGGAATTCTGGCCTGACCAAACTGGGCGACGGGATCTTTGGTTTCTTGCAGCCCTCAGCAGGGGCCTATGTCCAGATCTTTCCCAAGGCGATGGAGGCCGCAGGCTACGACACCTCACAACTCACCCTGTTTCATTGGGCTGTTGTCACGGGCGGCACAATTGCGGAATTTCTATTGCCCGTCCTGATCATCATCGGCCTGTTCACGCGTCTTGCCGCGCTTGGCATGATCGGCTTCATCATTTTGCAATCGCTCACCGACCTTTATGGCCACGGTGGCATCGCACAGGAAGGCACGCGTGGCGCATGGTTTGACCGCACGTCCGACGCGTTGATCCTTGATCAGCGGGCATTCTGGGTACTGTGCCTGCTGATCCTTGTTTTCAAAGGCGCAGGTGCGCTGTCAGTAGATCGCCTGCTTTTCAAAAGTGCGCCTTAGGCTCATCCGGCTTGCCTGCCGCGATAGCCAAGATACCGCCCAAAGCGACAAAACCGATCGGGAACATCGTGCCGACGTTAAAGCCGAAAGCCGCGTAAAAACAAAAGGCGCTGATCAGCATCAACAGCCCGCCCCACAGCGCGCGCGTCTTTGCCATCGCGCCACCGGCAATCGCCAAGAGCGGCGCAATGAAACTGGCAAACCGAATGAAACCGGGGTTTTCCAGTAATCCGAACAGTTCACCGACTTCGGCGTGCCGTTCCGACAATTCAGCATATCCGTATCCAAATAGCCCAACGATGATACCAATCAGGCCACCGATGATACCAAGCATGCTTGCTGCACTGCGCATGGGTCTTCTCCTTACTGCTTAGCGTGTCACATAAGCAGTGAAACGTCAGCCGCCAAGGTACTTTGCCTGAACATCGGCCTTCCAGCCGATTGTCCATAGGTCGTTATGCTCAATCACCGGGCGCTTCAGCAGCGTCGGATGTGCTGCAAGCAGATCTGCGGGATCAGCGGCCTTCTCGGTATCGCTCAGCCCGCGCCATGTGGTGGATGCGCGGTTCACGGCTGTATCGCCAAACTGCGCAATAATCGTGGCCAGATCAGCCGCGGACAGACCGTCAGCGCGCACATCAATCACCTCTGGGGTGTATCCAGCGGCCACAAGGGCCTTGCGTGCTTTGCGACAGGTATCGCAAGTTTTTAGGCTGAAAAAGCGCATTTTGCCTCCTTTTTGGGCGGATTATGTCCTTATGCCGCCAATGCGACGACGTGTCATTTGCCTTTTTCATAAAACAGATAATTCTAAAGAGATGAAGGCCAAGGGAAGTCCGCAATCGCGGGGCCCAAGACCTGCCCAGCCCTGCGGGGTGCGATTTTTAAAGGAGAGCGGACAATGCCAAATGGCACCGTAAAATGGTTTAACACGACAAAAGGCTACGGGTTTATTGCACCCGACAATGGCGGAGCGGATATTTTTGTACACATTTCGGCGGTTGAACAATCCGGATTGACCGGGCTTGCCGACGACCAGAAAGTCACATTCGATCTGATCGACGGCCGCGACGGACGGCAGATGGCGGGCAACATCAGCACCGTCGACTAACTGACAGGCCGGAAAGCCCGCGCTAGCGTTTGTTCTGTTGCATCCGGGTGCGGATCAACTCCATCACGTCTTCCGACTGCATGGGACGATCCATTTGCGGCCGCGATGCAGACATCGATTCCAGATGTTCGTCCATCGACATGTCGAAAGCGTTCTGCCGATCTGCGACCGCCTCGGCCTGTGTCACGTAGGCGATGACACCCCCGGCGCTTTGCAGGCTGAAGGCCCAGATGTAAAACAGCACTGACAGGCCGATAAAAATACCGGTTTCCATCCCCAGCAGATCAAAAGCGTCAAAGCCCTGCGTCATTTCAAGCTGCGCCATCGCAGCGGTCAGGCTGTCGCCAAAGCCAAGCAAAAAACAGACCCACGCAGCAAGCGGTACAGCGAGGGCTGACAGGATATAGGCGATAGTGACAAGGAACAGCAGCGAAAGAAAATGCCTGCCAAAACCATAGAACGGTGTGTGCGGGTGGCCGCCTGGGTCGGCACCGATGGACGCACCAGCAAAAGGCATCAGAAGCGACGCGCGCAACCCGATCATCAGCATACTGCCGACCCAGAGCAACGACAGGGTGATCGCGGGATCAACTGACATCAGTTGCGCGGCAAGGGCGTTCTCATCCATCCCCGCCAACTGCCCCAGATCCTGCAAGGTCAGCGGTGTGGCCACGAAATAGACGCCGGCAGCGGCGGCCATGATCAGTAGGATACAGAACGCCTCGAACAGGCCGTAGCCGATCGCTGGCAGCATCAGCCCGAAGTATGAATTGCGCGTGCTGGCACCCTTGGCCTGCAGCCCCAAACGGGCGCCGATAATGACCGGCAGAACGCTTGTCGCGACGCCGAAGGATATGGCGATCGCCATAGCGATAAGGGGCGAAATAAATGCCATGAGGAAAATAAAGAACACCGCGATGATGCCGAAAACGATGATCGCGAGGATCATGAACGGGAACACCAGAACCATGCGCCACAAAATGGCAAGCGAGTGAGGGATGGCACGAAAAAAGGTCACGGGGCTGCTCCGGCAAGTCTATCTGGCCCGACTATGCCCGCGCGGCCCATGACATGAAATAACTTCTTTTCGCGTGCGCCGCGAAGTGTGGCTTTACTGCGCGGGTCGGGAGGCCTGCGCAACGTTCGGTGGGTGGCATCGGGGCGCGGTCCGCAGGCTTGCGTAAGACAGGTTTATCCACCT
>JALQUF010000159.1 GCA_023263855.1 Yoonia sp.
AGCGGATTGTCATTCTGACGGAATTTGTGAAGCGCAAATAGGCGCCGGCTTTCGGCAAAAAACAGGCCCCGGTAGGAGCCTGTTTTTTGCGGAATGCATCGCGTCCTTACATGTCGTTTTGCACGTCCTGGCTTTCTTCGGCGATCGCATCACCGGCGTTCGAAATATCCTGGCCGGCGCCTTGGACGGTTTCACAGGCGCTCAGCGTGAATGTGGCGAACAGGAGGGCGATGAAGGGTGACTTACGCATGGGGAAGTCCTTTCTGTCTTGTTGTAGTCTGCTAGATGAACCCGCGCCACGCCAAGTGGTTCCCAAAACAAGCGTCTCTCCCTAGTGCGCGCCAGTCGCGCAAAGGGCATTTAATTGACTTGTATCAAAGACGCCACGCGCTGTCGGTTGCTAAGACCAGCGCATCATATTCATTGGAGAGATCCGAATGCTGCGTCTTGCATCCATGCTTTATTCTATCATCGGCACGACAATGGCCGGTATCCTGATCATTGCTGCGCTGACCGCTGGCTATGACACGCTGGTCCCGATCATCATCGCCGCTGGCATCGGTGCCGTTGCGGGGCTACCGATCAGCTATTTCGTGGCGCAGGCGATTACCAAGAATAAAGTCTGACGCCCTAAAGCGCGTTGTCGATCGCCTGGCCCGCGTTTGTGATATCGCGGCCCATGCCTTGCACGGTTTCGCAGGCGGACAGGCCAAGGATGGCGATGATCAGGGCGATACGGGTCATTGTGAACCTCTTGGGTGTCTGGTGATTTTCAGGCAGAGTAGCGGGCCGCGCGCAGGCGGGCAAGGCTGTCGGTATCAGCCAAGAAAAGCGCTGACGGCGGCTTCAAACTCGCGCGGCTTTTCCGCATGCAGCCAATGGCCGGCTCCGGGGATCTTGGCGAACTTTGCTTGCGGAAAAAGCGCTTTGATTTGCGGTCGCGCGTCGCGCTGTACATAGTCCGAGTTGCCGCCCGACAGGAACAGCGTCGGCCCGTTAAAGACGCCCGAGACAGCGGGAAACCCGATGATCTTGTCCATCTCTGCGCTGAGCACGTCAAGGTTCAGCCGCCAGCGTTTCTCTTTCATATCGAGGCTTTGCAAAAGGAAGTCGGCCACTCCGGGTTCCAACGGCCCAAGTTGGTCTTTGGCCGCGCTGCGGCTTGTCAGTGTCGCCAGATCAACACCGCGCATGGCTTCAATCGGCCCCATCTGGCTGTGGCTGTAGCTTACCGGCGCAATGTCGGCCACGATCAACCGATTGACCAATTCAGGCTGCGTCAGCACCAGTACCATCGCGGCCTTACCCCCCATCGAGTGCCCCAGCACATCGGTCGGTGCGGTGATCACTTCGGCCAGGTCTGCGGCCAGGTCGGTGTAGCTGTGGCTGTCGTGCCAGTCGCTGCCTGCATGGTTGCGCATATCCACGGTGATTACGGGGCGTGCCGCCGACAACCGCTTGGCGATGACCCCCCAATTGCGCGCCGACCCGAAAAGTCCGTGCGCGATCAGAAGCGGTGTGCCCGCAGGCCCGTCATATGTTACCGTGTTCAACATGCATCTACTTGCTACCCTTCCATGGCCTTGGAGGCCAGAGGGATTGAGCATCACGCCCCAAGCAATTACGCGGTGCGCTATGGTGCTGACGATGCAACAGATGGTGAATGAGGTCCGCGACGGGCTGCAAGGCAAGCTGCATGTGCGTGGCCGGTCTTTGGACGCGCAAATTCGCAAGGCCGGACGGCGGTTGCCGCGCAGGGTGCGGCAGGACGCGACCTATCTGGCGCAGGGCGTTGCACTGATGGAGAACCCCAAACTGGCCAGAATGATCGATATCGGCAAGGCGCGGCAAGCCCATCGCAATGTCATGGCGCATTTGAACAGCATTGATATTGCGGCGCAAAGGCGCAATGCCGCGCTCAATCTGGTGGCGTCGATTGCGTTTGCTTTGTTGGTGACGGGCGTTTTGCTGCTGTTCGTGTTGTGGCAGCGCGGGTTCATCTGACGACGCGTACCCCGCATGGCATGGCCCGGCGTTGCCACCGGGCCAGCCGTTTTTCAGAGCGCGGGATAGATCGGGAAACGGTCGCAAAGCGCCTCGACCTCGGCCCGCACCTTGGCTTCGACTTCGCCATTGCCGTCTTCGCCATTGGCGGCCAGCCCGTCTGTGACTTCCACGATCCAATCCGCGATCTGACGGAACTCGGGTTCGCCAAAGCCGCGTGTTGTGCCTGCCGGTGAGCCCAGCCGGATACCAGACGTGACCATCGGCTTTTCAGGATCAAACGGGATGCCGTTTTTGTTGCAAGTGATGTGGGCGCGTTCCAGCGCTTTTTCAGTCGCATTGCCTTTCACGCCTTTGGGGCGCAAATCGACAAGCATAACGTGGGTGTCGGTGCCACCTGTGACGATGTCCAGCCCACCTTTCATCAACTGATCGGCCAAAGCTTGGGCGTTTTTGATGACCTGTTCCTGATAGGTTTTGAACTCGGGGCGCAATGCTTCGCCAAAGGCCACGGCCTTGCCTGCGATCACATGCATCAAGGGGCCGCCCTGAATGCCGGGGAAGATGGCCGAGTTGCACTTCTTGGCAATCGCCTCGTCATTGGTCAGGATCATGCCACCGCGGGGGCCGCGCAGGGTCTTGTGGGTCGTGGTTGTTGCCACATGCGCATGCGGGAATGGCGATGGGTAAAGACCCGCTGCTACCAGCCCTGCAAAGTGGGCCATATCGACCAACAGGTATGCGCCCACGCTATCGGCAATCTCGCGCATTTTTGCAAAGTCGATGATGCGCGGGATGGCAGAGCCACCGGCAATGATCATCTTGGGCTGATGTTCGGTCGCAAGGCGCTGCACTTCGTCATAGTCCAGCAGGCTGTCCTGTTTGCGCACACCGTATTGGATAGCGTTAAACCATTTGCCGGACTGGTTTGGCTTGGCCCCGTGGGTCAGGTGACCACCGGCATCAAGCGACATGCCAAGGATGGTATCGCCGGGCTGCAGCAGCGCCTGGAACACACCCTGGTTGGCCTGAGAGCCAGAATTGGGTTGGACATTGGCAAAGCCGCAATCAAAAAGTTGGCAGGCCCGTTCAATAGCGAGGTTTTCGGCCACGTCGACATGCTCGCAACCGCCATAGTAGCGGCGACCAGGGTAGCCTTCGGCGTATTTGTTTGTCATCACGCCGCCTTGTGCCTCCATCACGGCAGCAGAGACAATATTTTCCGAGGCGATCAATTCGATCTCTTTGCGCTGGCGCTTAAGCTCGGCCTGCATTGCGGCATGAATAGCCGGGTCGCGTGTTTCGAGTGTTTCGGTAAAAAAGCCGTCGTCGCGGACTGTGACGTTCATGGGTGCATTCCCCCTAAAAGATGCCAGATTTTTAAACTTGCGCTCTCATACCCCAGGAAAGCTTTCGCCAAAAGCATCAAAACGACCATGACGTTTATGAGCGCGGCACAAGTGGTTTCCGATCGGCGGCTTGCGTTTCGGTCCTGATCACCGCACAACGTATAGGAACTGAAAGGTTTTGACGCTATGGCCCGTCCCAAAATCGCTTTTGTCGCCAGCCCGGTCCCGATCGCACAGTCCGCACTGCGCGACCTGGCTGACCGCTATGGCGATGTGCCGCAGGATGATGCGGATGTGATTGTGGCCTTGGGTGGTGACGGTTTCATGTTGCAGACCTTGCACGCGACCCAAGGGTTGGATGTGCCGGTCTACGGGATGAACCGGGGCACGGTCGGCTTTTTGATGAACGAATACGGGGATGATGATCTGGCAGCGCGGTTGGACGCTGCCGAGGAAGAGGTCATCAACCCGCTGGCCATGACAGCGTTGACGATGGATGGCGCCATGCATGAGGCGCTGGCGATCAATGAGGTCAGCCTGCTGCGCGCGGGCCCGCAGGCGGCCAAACTGCGCATTACCGTGGATGGGCGTTTGCGGATGAATGAGCTGGTTTGCGATGGGGCGCTGGTGGCCACACCTGCGGGGTCTACGGCCTATAACTATTCTGCACATGGTCCGATCCTGCCGATCGGGTCAGATGTGCTGGCCTTGACGGCCATGGCCGCCTTTC
>JALQUF010000015.1 GCA_023263855.1 Yoonia sp.
GGCGGCGATTGCGGGCAATACTGATCCTTATGACGCGTTGTTGGACGACTATGAGCCCGGCGCAACAGGCGACAGCCTGAACGCGATGTTCACGGCGTTGCGCCCACGGCTGGTTGCATTGCGCGCGGCTATTCTGGATCAACCCGCACCCGCCGCCCTGACGGGACAGTTTGATGCCGCCGCACAGTTGGCCCTGTCACAAAAGCTGGCCCTAGCCTTTGGCTACCGGGTTGAAAACGGGCGGATTGATCAGGCGGTGCATCCGTTTTCATCGGGCTCGGGTCTGGATGTGCGGATCACAACCCGCACCAATCCCGCTGACCCGTTTAATTGCTTCTATTCCACAATCCACGAAGTCGGTCACGCGGCCTACGAGCAAGGCATAGACGCAGCACATCTGCTGACCCCGCTGGGGCGCGGGGTGTCGATGGGCGTGCACGAAAGCCAGAGCCGCATTTATGAAAACCAATTGGGCCGCAGCCGTGCCTTTACGGGGTGGCTCTATGGTCAGATGCGTGAGCAGTTTGGCGATATCGGGATCGCCGATGAAGATGCCTTTTTTGCCACCGTGAATCGCATCAGCAACGGATTTATCCGCACCGAGGCCGATGAAGTGCAATATAACCTGCACGTGCTGTTGCGGTTTGATCTGGAGAGGGCGCTGATGTCAGGCGATCTGGCGGTCAATGATCTGGAAGCTGCCTGGAATGACCGGTTTGCGGCTGACTTTGGCTTTGCTGTCGATAAGCCCTCAAATGGTGTCTTGCAGGATGTGCATTGGTCCGAAGGGCTGTTTGGCTATTTTCCAACCTATACGCTGGGCAATGTCTATGCAGGCTGTCTGAACGTGGCGATGCGCGCGGCGGTGCCGGATCTGGACAGTGATCTGGCGCGCGGTGACACATCGCGGGCGACAGGCTGGTTGCGTGAGAATGTGCAGCAATTTGGCGGGCTGCGCACGCCCGTTGAAACAATCACCCATGCGACAGGCGCGGCGCCAAGTGAAGCGCCGCTGCTGGATTACCTTGAGGATAAATTTGGCCAGATTTACGGGTTGTGAGGGCAGGATTGCCTCCGGCGGGGATATTTTTGGGCCAGTAATAACAGGCTATGACCAGTTGGGCTCGCGCTTTTCTAGGAAGGCATTGATCCCTTCGTTGGTGTCATCCACCAGCATGTTCTGGACCATCACATCGCCTGCATAGGCATAGGCGTCGGCCGTCGTCATTTGGGCTTGATTATAAAACGCTTGCTTGCCAATCTTCACGGCCGAGGCCAGTTTGCCGGCGATGCTGTGTGCAATTTCAGCCGTTTCGCGTGACAACGCGTCACTGTGAACGCTGCGGTTGATCAACCCAAACTCTTGCGCTTCGCGCGCACTGATAAAGCCGCCTGTCGTCAACATCTCGAACGCGGCTTTGCGGTGGATGTTGCGGGTCAGGGCGACCATCGGTGTCGAGCAGAAGAGCCCGATGTTCACGCCGTTGACGCCAAAGCGCGTTTTATCATCCGCAATCGCAAGATCACAGGTCGCAACCAACTGGCACCCGGCAGCGGTGGCAATGCCATGGGCTTGTGCAATGACAGGTTGCGGTATGGACTGAATACGCTGCATCAACGCCGCACAGCGATCGAAGAGGTCTTTGAAATAGGCCGCACCGCCGTCTGCAGATTGACGCCCCGCCTGCATTTCCTTCAGGTCATGACCTGCGCAAAAGGCCTTGCCAGTGCCGCGTAGAATGACCGCGCGCACTGTCGGGTCTTCTGCAATTTCATCAAAGGCACCGTGCAGGGCGGCCAGCATTGCATCCGACAGCGCATTCAACCGTTCGGGTGCATTCATAGTCAGGGTCGCGACATGGTCGCTGTCTTCACGAAGCAGGATTGTCATTTGGTACCTTTTCTGTGTTGCTTGGACGAAATTGTAGCGCAGTATGAGGCAAGATGGAACGCAAGATGGATATCCCCGCACTCCAGAGTTTTCTGGCAGAACAGTTCCCCCAAGTGGCGAATACGGTTCAGGTCACAGCGCTGTCAGACGAAGGTCTGACCGTGCGATTGAGCGTAAGCGACGATCACCTGCGTCCTGGAGGGACAGTATCGGGCCCCACGATGTTCATGCTGGCGGACGTTGCGATTTATCTGGCGATTCTGGCGCGGATCGGGCCTGTTGCGCTGGCAGTCACGACCAATTGCAGCATTGATTTCATGCGCAAACCTGCAGCCGATGCTGATCTGATCTGTACCGCACGTCTGCTTAAGCTGGGTCGGGTTCTGGCCGTTGGCGATGTGATGATACACAGTGAAGGGCAGGCGGCCCCCGTAGCGCGGGCCAGCCTGACCTATTCCATTCCGCCAAAATGATGGGGTATATAGATACCTAATTTGTAAAGCATTGAAAAACCATTACTTTACTGCATCAATCGTGCTTGACTGCATGCGCGCGGCCTATATAACGCCCCAATCGAATGACACGTGGCCATCGCGCCACCTTTAACCATTGGTGAGATATGAAAACCTTTACCGCAACTCCTGCGGATATCGACAAGAAATGGATCCTGATCGACGCTGAAGGCGTTGTTCTGGGCCGTCTTGCGTCGATCATCGCAATGCGCTTGCGCGGCAAGCACAAACCATCCTTCACGCCGCACATGGACATGGGCGACAACGTGATTGTCATCAACTGCGAGAAAGTGCAGATGACCGGCAAGAAGCGCGAAGAGAAGTACTATTGGCACACGGGTCACCCCGGTGGCATCAAGGAAAAAACCAAGGCAGATATCCTTGAGGGCAAAAACCCCGAGCGTGTTGTCATGAAGGCCGTTCAGCGCATGCTGCCCGGTGGCAAACTGTCCCGCCAGCAAATGACTCACCTGCGCGTTTTCGCAGGCACTGAGCACGGCATGGAAGCACAGAAGCCTGAAGTTCTGGACGTTGCGTCCATGAACAAAAAGAACACGAGGACTGCATAATGGCCGATCAAGTAAACTCGCTCGAAGAGCTGGGCCAAGTCGCTGAAGGTGTGGAAGCCCCCCAAGCTGCGGTCGAAACTGCAATCGTGCGCGAACCCGTACGTGATGAGCTGGGCCGGTCTTACGCCACTGGTAAGCGTAAAGATGCGGTTGCCCGCGTCTGGATCAAGCCGGGTTCCGGTAAGGTGGTCGTGAACGGCAAGGACATGAACAAGTACTTTGCACGTCCCGTTTTGCAGATGATCCTGCGTCAGCCGTTTCAGGTTGCCGGTGTTGTCGATCAGTTCGACGTGATGGCAACGGTTGCTGGTGGTGGCCTGTCTGGGCAGGCTGGTGCGGTCAAGCACGGTGTCTCTAAGGCGCTGCAACTTTATGATCCAACGCTGCGCGCCGCTTTGAAAGCCGCTGGCTTCCTGACACGCGACAGCCGGGTGGTTGAGCGTAAGAAGTACGGCAAAGCAAAAGCCCGTAAGAGCTTCCAGTTCTCGAAGCGTTAAGTTTTTAGCAAGCCGCAAATTACAAAAAAGCGCAGTTTACACTGCGCTTTTTTCTTTTCCCTATCCAGATGCTTCTGCAATTTGGCGAAGTGCAGCTTGTACTTTAAGTTCAATCATCTTTTTGCCAATGGACCAAGAGGCAGCAGATGGCGCTCCGTTATAGCCGGTGTCCATACCATCTGGCGCGGGGACAAACTGTCTTCGCACGCCGTCCGGATTGACAAAAAGGGTCTCTGACGTGTCACGGATACCAGCATGGCTACCGATCTGCCCAAGCGAATACCCTTGTTCTACCAGCCAATCTGTCTGTCCATTTACATCGTAGTAGTCAGACACATGCAGAACGCGAATGCCACGACCTGCCCATTCCGATGAAAGTTTATCGGCGACCATCTGTTGCCCCTCTTGGTTCCAACCGCTGTCGCCAATAAATATAACGCGGGTGAACCCATGTGTGACAAGACTGCGTGCCGTGTCTTCAAGTAGTCCGGTAAATATCTCGTCACGTATAGTTAGTGTGCCGGGAAATGGCATATGGCCGCTCGGCGTGTCACCATAATCACCTTGGGGAACATATGCGATAACGGGGGCAACTAGTGCTTTGCCCAACTGTTTTGCAATCATCTCTGCCGTCGTGGCTACTACATAGTTGTGTTTGCCAAGAATGACATGCGGGCCATTTTGCTCTGTTCCGCCGGTTGGGACGATGACTGTGTCGTAGCCTTGGTCGCGCGCGCGCGCGACTTCTGTCCAAGTTAGGTCTTGTAGATTAACTGAAACCATCGGGCCGTCTGGTGCGCTCTTGAATGTCTGGGCTTGACCAAAGGCAATCCAGAGTCCCCCGCAGATGATAACCAACAAGGACACGATCCGCAAAGCAGGCTTCAAAAATGCAGATGAACGCGGCGTCACAGTATCAAACTGCCGCCAAATACCGCGCCGATTGCGATTGTCAGGCATATAAGAGGCCCTGCGATACTATTGGGTGCAAGTAATGCCCAAGCCTTCGCAAAAGGTTTTAGATAGATGTCGGTTATTGAATTGAATGGGTTGGGCTCTTCTCTTGAAATGCCAAACTCAAGCTTTTCATAGCCTTTAGGGACATAAAGGGTGCCAAAAAGCCAGTCCCAGAAAGCAAAAATCAGACCAAAGTTCTTATCATAGTGTTTGGCATCAATAGAGTGATGGGTCTGGTGTTGTGCAGGGCTTATCAAGATGTAGGAAAGCCATGGTGGATAGCTGACCCAAATGTGTGAATGGCGCAGATTGTACCCCAATAGGTAAAACGCGAAAACCACGACATTGACGTTCATGACCGTGACGTCTTTCGGGGCTGAGGCGGTCAGATAACTAAAGCCAGCAAATGCAAGTGCCAGCAGCGCGAGGCCGACAATGCCGGTAAACAGCATGTCGATAGGGTGCATGCGATAAACTGTCGCGGGTGTCAGCACCTCTGCCGAATGGTGGACCTGATGGAATTGCCACAGCAGCGTTACCTTGTGTTGCAGATAATGTGTAATCCAAACGGCCAAGTCTGTCGCGAGCGCAACGACAAGCGTATATGCAATTGCCGTCAGCAATGAGGGGGCAAAGACCGCAGTTTCTCTTACGCCGAAAACGCGTTCTAGCCCCGCGCCAAAAGCTTCAAAGAACACGTGACCAGAAACCAGGAGCTGTGCGACTACGCCAAAGTAGATCAGGCCATTGAAGAAAAAGTAGAGATAGTCCTGTTTGGCTGATTTATGAAACCAAATCTGTGGATCAAAAATATACCCTACAATGCCACGCGAAATACCTTCGGGGCGCGCGCCTTCTTCACGCATCGAAAAGTAGAGATACGTGACCACAGAAAAAACAAATGCTGTCGCAATATAAAGGTAGAATATTCGCGCACTTGGGAGCAAAGGCGCCATCCAAGCAGCGCTTGCCCCACCAAATATAGTTTCTATAAGAATCTTCTTGCCCTCGATACATGCAGTCAAATTTCGGAGCAGGCAACTTTACCTACAAGAACATATTACAACAATGCAAGATGGCATGAATAGGGCAACTTTCGCGTTGTTTCCATGGCACCAATCTACTCTTTAAGGCGCCAATCACCGGTTTGAGAAAACGCAATATGGCAGTCTGGTTGGGCCGTCCCTTAGTATTCGGGCCGATGGGCGCTCTAGTCCAGCTGATATGACAGCCTGATCCCCAAGGTCTCGATCCCCGGGTTAACTTCTGACGCATTCGCATTGGACCTGTGATCAAAGAAAACCGACAGGCTGGCGGTGTCGCCAAAGTTGATGCCTGCGCCAAGTGCACCGCGGAATTGGACCGGAAAGCCCAGATCCGGGCCATCACCGCTGAAATAGATCCCGGGCATCAACGACATTTCGATAAAGATCGGGCTGTCGCTGATCCGTTCGGTCGACCATTTGCCACCGGCGCCGATCCACAGATCATTGTCCGAGGTCAGGCTGGCACCGACAGTCGGCTGCACCGCGCCATAGCGTTTGGGCAGATCATAGATGGCGTAGATTTCGTCGCCAATGACGTCCTCTTGGAAATAGGTGTCGCCATATTGGATATGGAACCGTTCGGGCGCTTCGGTTTCCTGAAAACACTCAGTAGGGCAATCGTTCAGGTAGGTGTCCAAGCCGCTCATGACGAAAAAGAACACGGCAAATCTGCTATCCATTTATTATCTCTCAATTATCCGGCGCTATCAGCCCAAGTCCGCGCAGATAAATGCCTATACCTGATTCGAGCAAGTCCTCGGGTGGAAAGGGGCTTTGGGTGCCGGGGTTTGAGCGCGCAAACAGTTCCACCACCCCGTGCGACAAAGCCCAGATATGGGCGCTGAACATCTGTGGCGGGGGGCGTTTTTCGGCGGGGATGTGCTGTGACAATTCTTCGGCGGCTTTTTCAAGCACCCCCATGGCGCGCGTTGCAACGGCGTTCAGCTCAGGCGTCCGGTTGATGGAAATGCCAGACTCAAACATCGCGATATAATAGCCGGGATATTTGCGCGCAAAGGCCAGATAGGCGCGGCCTGTTGCCTCGAATGCGGCCAATGCCGAGGGCTGGCCGTCGCCGTAGGCGTCCTGCATCATATCACCAAAGAGCGCGTATCCTTCCAGGGCGGCGGCTGCAATCAGGTCTTCGCGTCCCTCGAAATGGCGGTAGACGGCGGCAGGGGTCACACCGGCTTCGCGCGCGGCTTCGGACAGGGTAAACCCTGTGGGGCCGCGCTTTTCGATCAGCGTCAAACAGCCTGTAATCAGTGCTGCGCGCAGATTGCCGTGATGATACCCGCGTTTAGCCATGCCAGAGGTCAGGCCCCCCAAGCAACTTGTCGTCAATCGGGGCGAGCGCCTTGGGGTCGTGGTGGCCATAGTCAAGCTGACGCAGGATATGGCGGATCACCTGCACGCGCGCGCGGCGCTTGTCGTCCGAACGTACGATCGTCCAGGGCGCATGATCGGTATGGGTGCGCTCAAGTGTTTCACCGATCGCGTCAGTATAATCATCCCATTTGCCAAGCCCCTCAACATCGATCCAGCTGAGTTTCCATTGCTTCAGCGGGTCTTTTTCGCGGTCGAGAAAGCGTTTCAGCTGGGTGGCACGCCCGACATTGAGCCAGATTTTAACCAGTTTGATCCCTTCGTTGACCAGCATGTCTTCAAATTCAGGGGTTTGCGCAAACCAACGCGCGCGCTGTTGCGGCGTACAAAATCCAAACACATGCTCCACGACCCCGCGGTTATACCAACTGCGGTCAAAGATGGTGATCTCACCCTTGGCGGGCAGGTGGGCGATGTAGCGTTGAAAGTACCATTGGGCGGCTTCCTGATCTGTCGGTTTTGACAGGGCGACAAGTTTGGCGCCGCGCGGATTAAGATTTTCGCGCAAGCGCTTGATTGTGCCGCCTTTTCCGGCTGCATCGCGGCCTTCAAATACAATGGCGATACGCTGACCGGTTTCGCGCGCCCAGGCTTGCATGCGCACAAGTTCGATCTGGAGCGCGGCCAATGCCGCCTCATACTCGCGGCGCTTCCAGCGGGACTCGTAAGGATAGTCGGGATTGATGATGTCGCCCTTGCTGGCACCAGCGACTGCGGCGCGCACGTCAGCGGGGGCGTCTTGCGTGAAATAGCGGCTGATCCCGCCATCAAATGGTAATTCCATGAAAACTCTCCCGCATGTCTTGGGTCATATATGGGGGTTTGTCAGGGCAAGCGCAATTCAGCAGCGCGATCTGGTCCGCAAAGGGTTACAATCCGGCCCGTGCCGCCGCCCGGTCGATGGCATCGATCACGGTTTGTGGTGCGGCATGGTGTGGCATATGGCCGACGCCGGGCAAGCGCACAGTGTTGACCTGCGGAACAATCTTCGCGATTTCTTCGGCGTGGATATGGATCGGGACGGTTTTGTCCTCTTCCCCGTGCACAATTTCAATCGGCAGGCTGAGTTCGGGATAGCGCTGCGACAGGGCCACCACATGCGGGCGCGAGGTGTTCACCTGCCGCGTATTGGCGCGCATGCTGCTGGGACGTAACGTCAACCCTGCACCGATATAGTCGCGATAGCCTGCGGGGGCTGATTGCGGGGCGAATGTCGCTTCTATGCTGCTGTCAATCACGCTGGGCGGCACCAAGGCCGAGATCGTGGGTATTGTCACAACCCCACCAAATGCGCTGCCGTTGACGCGGTAATAGCGATCCAGCTCACCCGGCCAGGGCATGGTGACGCCCGCCATAGACACGATGGCGCGCGCGTTGACGGGGTTGTTTTCGTCCAGTCCAGCCACCGCCCAGGCGTAAGATACAATGCCACCAAAGCTGTGGCCTGCCACGATAGGATCAGTGATCCCAAGTTCTGCCGCGGCTTCGCGTAGCATTTTGGCCTGATCCTGCGGGCTGTCGCCTTCGGTCGCGGTGAGCCCGGTTGCCACGCTGGGCACACGGTCGGTATAGCCCAGACCGGGACGGTCAAAGGCGGTGACGGTATAGCGGTCGGTCAACCGGCCCATCAGATCAAAGGTAAATTCGCGCAGATTGCCGCCGGCACCATGCAGCAAGACCAGATGCGGACCCGTGCCTTCCTGCACATAGTGGACTTTGCCCCCGGTCACTGCAACAAAATCGCCCAAAGGCGGATAGGCGTCCTCGGCCTGTGACGCGCGATACTGTGCGGTCAGTCCGGTGGCCACGGCACCGAGGCCGAAAAAAGCTGCCGCAAATGTAAGCATTCTAAGTGCCAATTTTATCCAACTCGAAATGGGTCGTCTGGTAAATCTCGTTTATCCAGTTTCCATATAGAAGGTGGGCGTGACTTCTCCACCTGTTCTGCGGTTGTTTTGTCGGATCATCACCCGGGTAATAGTTCATGGGCACGTTGATCGGGGTGCCATTCGCGATGTCGCGGTCGTATTCCTGCTTGAGCGTGCCACGGTCGTATTCAAAGTGATTGAAGATATAAAGCGCACGATGGGCCTTATCTTCAACCAATGCAGGGCCTGCATCGTCGCTGGTGATCAGTGTTTTCAAACCCTCGGATGCATCGATTTCATCTTGGCGCATCTCGGTCCAGCGGCTGACAGGGATCACGCAATCGTCAGAGAACCCCCGCAGATAAGGAGAGGCTTCGTCGGTGATATGGTGACGAAAGCAGCCAAAAGCCTTGTGATCGAGCAGGTGCTTTTGAACGCCGTGGAAATAGTTGATCATGGCCATCCCGCCCCAGCACACGCCAAAGGTGGAATGCACGTTGGTCTGGGTCCAATCGAACACCTCTGTCAACTCGTCCCAATAGGTGACGTCATGGAATGGCAGATGCTCAATCGGGGCACCGGTAATGATCAGCCCGTCATATTTTTCGTCTTTGACGTCCGAGAACGGACGATAGAATTCTTCCATATGCTCGGCGGCGGTGTTCTTGGTCTGATGCTCGGACATGCGCACCAAGGACAGTTCAATCTGCAAAGGTGTCGCCCCGATCAGCCGCGCGAACTGGTTCTCGGTCTGGATCTTTTTGGGCATCAGGTTCAGCAGTGCGATCCGCAGCGGGCGGATATCCTGACGGGAGGCGGTATCTTCATCAAGCACCATGACGCCTTCGTGTGACAGCACATCATAGGCGGGCAGGGCAGAGGGCAGTTTAATGGGCATCGGTCAATTCCTGATAAGAGGGCAGAGATAGGCTGACTAGCTGCGCATCTCAAGGGCGTCGGCGATCATGCCAACAAAGCCCTCCGTATCTTTGACCTGTTCAACGGCGTGTTGCGGGACTGTGATCCCCCATTTGTCCGCCATCGCCTTATAGCGTGGCTGACGATGCGCCAACGCCTTAGCAAAGGCCCAGCGGATGAAATCATCGGGGTTCACGCGGTCAGGCGCCACGTTGAATTCGGCCAGATAGGCCTGCCAAGTTGCCAACAGAAACGCCGGATCATAGGACATCGGCTTGGGTTCCTGATCGAAACGGCGGATCAGTTCGGCGGTATGTGCCTCGGTCCCTTCGATCCAGACCATCAGCGTTTTTGCAGACAGGTCTGTCAGGATGGGGTCATGCGGATCATCTGCATCCACCCATTCGCAGATCGACCCGCCTGTGTCGCAGATGAAATGCGGATACTGGTAAAGAGCGACAGATCGGTCGATGAAATGACCGGTATCATGTAGTGCGGCGATTTCTGCTTGCTGAAACTCATCCTGTCGGCGGGTGTATTCATCCCATTCCAGCCCGCCAAGGGCCGGATCGCCGGGTTTACCCAGATAGGATGACATCGGTTTGAGATCATCGAATGAAATGTTGGAACCGATATAGATCGAGTTGGACCGCAACAAATCCCGCAGGAACGGTACTTTCATCGCTTCACGCTTGGCGTTATCGGCGATTTTCTCGCCCATATAGCGCGTGCCGATCCGGTAATCGATCGAGTAGTGAAACCAGTCTCCGGTGCTGCGCAGCATGGTCGACAGATAGGTTTTGCCCAAGCCGGACATGGCAAAGAGCAGAATACGTTTCTGTGGGGCGTTGCGCCAGTCGGATGCGGATTTGTAAATCATGGCGCTTTGGGTAACGGCGCAAAGGAAATTCTGCCAGCAGATTTTTGCAAAGGCCACTTTTTTATACCTTTGGTGACAAGATCACCAACCGCGCAGGACAATCGCTGTATCAAGGTCCAAACAGTCTTTACACACAGGATGAACTCCATGGCATACACCGAAAAATTCCAAGCGATGGCGGATGCAGCCCGCGCCAAGGTCGAAGAAGTCAAACCCGAAGATGTGGATGCATTGGTCGCCGCTGGCGCGGTGGCGCTCGATATTCGGGACAAGGAAGAGCACGACGCCTATCACATCCCCGGTTCGCTGAATGTTAGCCGTGGCAAGCTGGAAATGAATATCGAAGGCGAGATCAGCGACCTTGATACGACCATCCTTTGCTATTGCAACGCGTATAATCGTGGCGCGCTTTCTGCGGCGACGCTGAAAGACATGGGATATCGCAATGCCAAGTTTATTGGTGGTGGCTTGGGGGCCTACCGTAAGCTTTAGGCCAGCACCGCGGGCCAGTTGGCATCGGCGGCGGCGATGTGACCGGGAATATCGCGCTCCCACCGGCGCCGCACGCTGGTTGAGAAGTTCAGGTAAAGCTTGTCGTCCACAATGCTCCACGCCTCGGGCGCCGTCGGAGCGGTGTAACCCTGGCTGACCGCATAGGCGCAATACCCACCGTATTGGGGCGCATAGGCCGCCGGATCGGCCGCAAACAGATCGCGGTTGGCAGCGGAAGAAAAACGCCATGTCGCGCCCATGTACTCATGGGTGATCGCTGGATCGCCTACGACAGGTGCGCCTTGCATGAAATAGGCCACAACGTCCGAGCCATCAACGGCGATCCCGCCCTCGGCATAGACTTCGGGCGTTGCTGCCATCGCACGGGGGGCGAAGGCCGCAACAACAGGACCGGCAAGGGCCAGCGTAAAGAGATGGCGACGTGTAATGGACATAACGGGCTCCGGGATCAGCTGTCAGTTTGCGTGCAGACAAGATGGCGCAAACCGCCCTAGCAAAGATAGACGCCACACAGACATGTGACCTATCGTTGCAAACCCAACCCCGGTGCAGGAGTGATTGCGAAGCTGTCGTTTTACGCGCCGCGCCAGATCCAGCCACCGCCCAGCACTCGGGTGCTGTCGGTATCGTAGAACACACAGGCTTGGCCCGGGGACACGCCTTGCTCGGCGACCAAAAGCTCGACCTCGGCCTCTGTCTCAGAGATCGGACGCAAGACAGCGTCTGTCGGGGGCCGTGTTGAGCGCACGCGCACAGCAATCTGACGCTCGCCCATATCCATCAGGTTGCCACCACCGATCCAGTTGATCTCGCGAATAGGCACGCGGCGGGTGGCAAGCAGGTCTTTGGGACCGACCACAACCTCTTTGCGGTCCACGTCCAGCTTTACGACATAAAGCGGATCAGCCAAGCCGCCGATACCAAGCCCGCGGCGTTGCCCGATCGTGTAATGGATCACACCCTTGTGGGTGCCCAAGACGTTGCCGTCAGTATCCACAATGTCACCGGGGGCCGCGGCACCGGGGCGCAGCTTTTCGATCACGGCAGCATAATCGCCGTTTGGCACAAAACAGATATCCTGACTGTCGGGCTTATCCGCCACGCTCAGTCCGTATTTACCGGCCAGAGCGCGCGTTTCTTCCTTGGACGCATGATGGCCCAAGGGAAACCGCAGATAATCCAACTGGTCCTGGGTGGTCGAGAACAGGAAATAGCTTTGATCTTTGGTCGAATCAGCCGCTGAATGCAGCTCAGCCCCATCAACGCCCATCTTGCGCTGGATGTAGTGTCCGGTGGCCATGCAATCTGCATCAAGATCCTTGGCGGTTTCCAACAGATCCTTGAACTTCACGCGTTCATTGCAGCGAATGCACGGGACAGGGGTTGCGCCGCCCAGATAACTGTCGGCGAATTCATCCATCACGGCTTCGCGGAATGTGTTTTCATAGTCCAGCACGTAATGGGGAAACCCCATCTCTTCGGCCACGCGGCGGGCATCGTGAATATCGCGCCCGGCACAGCAGGCACCTTTCTTGGCCAAAGCCGCCCCGTGATCGTAAAGCTGCAAGGTCACGCCGACCACATCATAGCCTTCTTCGGCCAGCTTCGCCGCAACCACAGAGCTATCGACGCCGCCAGACATGGCAACAACAACGCGTGTTTGCGCAGGTGGCTTTGCAAAGCCGAGAGAGTTCAGCGGCGAATCAAGTGACATCGGTTTTTCCCGGAAGCGGTGGTTTCGCCATGAAATATAGGAAAATGCGATATATTCTCAAGGGGCAGTTATACCAGTCGTTAAGCCCCGCACCCGATACTGACCACCGGAGTGTATGAAAGGGGTGCGTTTATGTACTTACGAAAAGTCGAAGGACCGCGATCTGTGACCTTGCCGGACGGCACAATCATGACCCGCGCGGATCTGCCCAGCGAAAAAACCCGCCGCTGGGTGGCGTCGCGCAAGGCGGCTGTGGTGCGCGCGGTGACAGCTGGATTGATCACACGTAATGAGGCGCTGGAGCGCTATGCCTTGTCTGATGAAGAGTTTGCAGAATGGGAAACGGCGGTTGATCAACACGGCGAAGCGGCGTTGAAAGCGACCGCTTTACAACGCTATAGACAACCTTAGGTTGTTTCGTGTTAAGGTGCGGTGGGGGTAACGGCAAATTAACCTTTCTTGGTTTAGGTTAACGTACCGAACTCAGAGCGGAGCACTACAATGCGAGTCCTACTTGTAGAAGACGACCCAACAACATCCAAAAGCATCGAATTGATGCTGACCCATGCCAACCTGAATGTTTATGCAACTGATATGGGGGAAGAGGGGATCGATCTTGCGAAACTCTACGACTACGATCTCATTTTGCTGGACATCAACCTGCCTGATATGAACGGGCATGAAGTGTTGCGACAGCTGCGCTTGAGCCGCATTGAAACGCCAATATTGATCCTTTCCGGGGACGATGGAACGGAAAGCAAGCTGAAAGGCTTTGGTTTTGGGGCAGATGATTATCTGACCAAACCTTTCCACCGCGAAGAACTCGTCGCGCGTATCCATGCCATCATCCGGCGGTCCAAGGGGCATGCGCAATCCGTCATCAAGACCGGCCAGATCGCGGTCAATCTTGATGCCAAAACAGTCGAGGTTGCGGGTAGCACCGTGCATCTAACAGGTAAGGAATATCAGATGCTCGAACTGCTCAGCCTGCGCAAAGGCACAACCCTGACGAAAGAGATGTTCCTGAACCATCTTTACGGCGGCATGGACGAGCCGGAGTTGAAGATCATTGACGTCTTTATCTGCAAGCTCCGCAAAAAGCTGAGCGAGGCGACGATGGGCGAAAATTATATCGAAACCGTCTGGGGGCGCGGATATGTGCTGCGCGACCCAGAACCGGTGGCCACACAAGAGCCAATGGCCATCGGGGCCTGACTGCTGCCCCGGGCAGCATCGGGTGTTTTCCAACTCGATGCTGGACGCCGTCAGGTTGCCCGCCTAATTATGACGTGAAGCCCGCTGTGGGGTTGTCAAAAGCGGGGGGCCTGCGTGGTGCAAGACAGCAAAGCAAAACAGCCGCAGACCGGTGATGTGCCTGTGGCAGAGCTTGCGCGCGATCAGGCGATTGCTGAATTGGCATGGCTTGCCGCGCAGCTGGGCACCGCCAATACAGCCTATCATCGTGATGATGCGCCACAGATCAGCGATGCAGCCTATGACGCGCTCAAGCGGCGTAACAGCGCGATCGAAGCGCGGTTTCCAGACCTTAAACGCGCAGACAGCCCAAGTGATATGGTGGGTGCGGCGGTCGCCGAAGGCTTCGGCAAGGTCCGGCACGCGGTACGGATGTTGTCTTTGGGCAATGCCTTTGACGATGACGACGTTTTTGAATTTGACCAACGCATTCGGAAATATCTTGGGTTGGCGCAAGATGCGCCGCTGGTATATACCGCCGAGCCCAAGATTGATGGGCTATCCTTGTCCTTGCGGTATGAAAACGGACAGCTGGTGCAGGCGGCCACGCGCGGCGACGGCGAAACCGGCGAAAATGTCACCGCCAACGCACGGACCATTGCCGATATTCCCGATGTAATTTCCGATGCGCCAGATGTGCTTGAGGTGCGCGGTGAAGTGTACATGAGCCACGCTGATTTTGCCGCGCTGAATGACAGGCAGACCGCACAGGGTGGAAAGACATTCGCCAACCCCCGCAACGCCGCCGCCGGATCGTTGCGACAACTGGACGCGGACGTAACCAAAGCCCGCCCTTTGCGTTTCTTCGCCTATGCATGGGGTGAGCTGTCAGCGCCCTTGGCTGAAACCCAATCGGCTGCGATTGACCGGCTTCATAGCCTCGGGTTTGCCACAAACCCGCTGACCGAAACCTGCGATGGCCCCGCCGCGATGATCGCGCATTACAAGATGATCGAAGCAAAGCGCGCATCGCTTGGCTATGACATTGACGGTGTCGTCTACAAGGTCGACGATCTGAGCCTGCAACGCAGGTTGGGCTTTCGCTCAACCACACCGCGGTGGGCGATTGCCCATAAATTCCCGGCAGAACTGGCCTGGACCGTGCTTGAGGCGATCGATATTCAGGTCGGACGCACCGGGGCACTGTCACCGGTTGCACGCTTGCAGCCTGTCACGGTCGGGGGTGTCGTCGTGTCCAATGCGACGTTGCATAATGAGGATTATATTGCTGGGCGCGACAGCACGGGGGCGCCCATCCGCGAAGGCCGCGATATCCGTGTGGGCGATTGGGTGCAGGTTTACCGCGCCGGCGATGTGATCCCCAAGATCAGCGATGTGGATCTGGCGCGGCGCCCTGAGGATTCGGTGCCCTATGAAATGCCCACCAAATGCCCCGAGTGTGGCTCAGACGCGATCCGCGAAGAGGGTGACGCGGTGCGCCGCTGCACAGGTGGTATCATTTGCCCCGCCCAAGCCGTTGAGAAGCTGAAACATTTCGTGTCGCGCGCCGCCTTCGATATCGAAGGTTTGGGCGCAAAACAGGTCGAACAGTTCTATGCCGATGGCTGGATCAGAACGCCGGCTGATATTTTCACTTTGCGTGCACGGTTCGGACAAGGCCTGCAACAGCTCAAGAACCGTGAAGGTTGGGGCGAAAAAAGTGCCGCGAATCTTTTTGATGCCATCGACGAAAAACGCAATATCGCGCTCGCACGTGTGATCTTTTCGCTGGGCATCCGGCATGTTGGAGAAAACAGTGCCGCGCTTTTGGCAAACCACTATACTTCGTGGCGCGCGTTCGAAGACGCGATGACATCGGCCGAAATTGGCACAGGTGCTGCGTGGGAAGACCTTGTAGGGATTGATGGCGTGGGCACTGTCATGGCGACGTCCCTTGTGACCACCATGCAGCAAGAGGCCGAGCGCGCACAGATTGACCGCCTGATTGCCGAACTTAACGTCCAGGACGCGGCGGCCCGCGCGACTGATAGCCCTGTTGCAGGCAAAACGGTCGTGTTCACCGGCACGCTTGAACGGATGACACGGGCCGAGGCCAAGGCACGGGCGGAAAGCCTTGGTGCCAAGGTGTCTGGCTCGGTCAGCGCAAAAACCGATATCCTTGTCGCGGGCCCCGGTGCGGGTTCCAAGGCCAAGAAAGCGGCCGATTTAGGCATTGAAACGATGGACGAAGACGCCTGGCTTGCCTTGATCGGCGACGCATGAGCGGACGCCCCGAGATATTGTTCCCGCTCTTCGGGGCGCTGACCAAGCTTGAAGGGATCGGGCCGAAATCGGCACAGATCCTGGAAGGCGTCGGGGTTGTCAAACCGCTTGATGTGCTGATGACGCTGCCGCTGTCGGGTGTTGACAGGCATCGCCGCGCCAGCATTCGCGAGGTCGCAGCACCCAGCGTGGCGACGGTAGAAGTGACCGTTGGCGACCATCATCCACCCCGCACCCGTGGGCGTCCGTATCGTGTCCAGGTCGAGGATGCGGAAACATCGTTTCAGCTGGTCTTTTTTCATGCACGGGGGGATTATCTGCAAAAATTATTGCCGACAGGCCAGAAAAGGATCGTCTCGGGCAAGGTCGAAATCTTTGATGGCATTGCGCAGATTGTGCACCCTGACCATGTGCTGCCCGTCGCCGAAGCAGAAGAAATCCCTCCGTTTGAACCAGTTTATCCGCTGCATGCCGGTATCACACAAAAAGCAATGTGGAAGGCGACGCGTTCGGCTTTGGGCCTGATGCCAGACCTGCCCGAGTGGATTGATCCAGCCCTCAAGGCACGCGAAGGCTGGCCCGATTGGGCAGATGCCATGCGCAATGTCCACAGCCCGCAGGCCACATCAGATCTGTCCCCCCATGCCCCCGCACGCGAAAGGCTCGCTTATGATGAGCTTTTGGCCCATCAACTGACACTGGCCCTGGCGCGGGCCGCGACGCGCAAAGCCAAAGGCGTGGCCTCACTTGCCACTGGCGCGCTGTCAAAAAAAGTGCTGGCATCCTTGCCCTATAAACCGACGGGCGCCCAACAGCGCGCATTCGCTGAAATTGCAGCAGATCTTGCCACGCCGTTGCGCATGAACCGTTTGTTGCAGGGGGATGTGGGCTCGGGCAAGACGCTTGTGGCGCTGATGGCGTTGCTGGATGTGGTCGAAGCAGGCGGGCAGGGTGTCATGATGGCCCCGACCGAGATTCTGGCCCGGCAGCACCTTGATGGCTTGCGCCCCTTGGCTGACAGCGCAGGGGTAGTTCTGGAAATCCTGACCGGGCGCGATAAGGGGGCCGCGCGTGCGGCAAAACTCAAGGCGCTGGCGGATGGGACGATCAACATCCTTGTCGGAACCCATGCGGTCTTTCAAAAGGATATTGCATTCAAGGACTTGCGCCTGGCCATCATCGACGAACAGCACCGGTTCGGCGTTTCACAGCGAATGGAGTTGGGATCAAAAGGGCACGCGGTGGATGTGTTGGTCATGACGGCAACACCGATTCCCCGCTCGCTTGCGCTGGCGCAATATGGCGACATGGATGTATCCGTTCTTGATGAAAAACCACCGGGCCGCACGCCGGTGCAGACGGCCTTGGTATCATCGTCGCGCATGGATGAGGTGGTCGCAAAACTGCGTCATGCGGTGGCTGAGGGGCGGCAGGCCTATTGGGTGTGCCCCTTGGTTGAGGAAAGCGAAGTTGTCGATATGACCGCTGCGGAAGAGCGGTTCAAACGCCTGCGCGCCAGTCTGGGCGAAGGTGTTGTGGGTCTGGTCCATGGCCAGATGCCACATGCGGAAAAAGATGCCGCGATGGCGCGGTTTGTCGCTGGGGAAACCAAGGTTCTGGTCGCCACGACAGTGATTGAAGTGGGCGTAAACGTGCCCAATGCATCAATCATGATGATCGAACATGCAGACCGGTTTGGACTCGCGCAACTGCACCAACTGCGGGGCAGGGTGGGGCGCGGTGCGGCGGCCTCATCGTGTTTGCTGATCTATCAACCGCCCCTCAGCGAAAGCGGGCGTCGGCGGCTCGAGATTTTACGCGAGACCGAGGATGGCTTTCGGATTTCGGAGGAAGATCTTGCGATGCGCGGGGCGGGTGACGTGATTGGGACGGCGCAATCGGGCATTCCACGGTTTCGGATTGCCGATCTGGAACGGCAAGCAGGGCAGATGGCTGTGGCCCAATCTGACGCAAGGGCCTTGCTGAATGACGACCCAAAGCTTGAGACGGCGCGCGGAAAGGCGGCCCGCACGCTGCTCTGGCTGATGGAGCAGGATAAAGCGATCCGTTTGATATCAGTGGGTTAGGGCCTTTTCGCGCAAAATGTTCTCAAATGTTCCACAAAAGTTCTTTACAGGGCGTTAACGATATGAGAACAAAGTAGCAACAGAACATTAGAGGAACACAAACCATGGCAGAAGAAATCAAATCCGTAATCGCACGTTCACGCGACACGATTGTTGCTGATGCTTTGGGTGTGGCTGCTTTGATGGTCATGCTTGTTGTTGGATTGGCTTTGCCCGGGTTGATCTGACCTGCCGAAGCGTCCCGGCCCGGTCCATCACATTGCCCTGTCCCAAGAATGCAATGAGTGATGACCTGCCTGTCTGACGTCCCAAGCGGGGGTTTTGCCTCTCCCCACGGAACACTGGACCGGGCTGGAATCGTTTCAAACCTGCCGCCGCCATCTGCCCGGATGCGCGGCGGTTTTTTTATGCGCTGGCCTGTTGCGCCTGCAAGGCGTCAAGCGTCGCGTCAAACGCCAACATGATCGAAGCATGGCGGTTCTTGTAGTCTTTCGCAGGTTGCAGCACTTCGAGATCACTGAAAGGGGCGGCGGGTACAGGGCCATCCGACTTCAACATCGCCAGCAGCGCATCGCGCCCGGCCTGCACCTGATCGGTGGTCAGCCCAATGATATTGGCCCCGACAACAGCCGCAGCTGCCTGTCCCAATGCGCAGGCCTTCACGTCCTGCCCGTAATCGGTAATCACGCCATCCGTCACATCCACATCGACAGTTACGGTTGATCCGCACAGCGGTGCGCGTTTCTTGGACGTGGCAGTGGGGTGATCAAGCCGGGTCGTGCGCGGCATATCAGCAGCAAGCGCCAGAATGCGCCCGGAATAAAGTTTGATCAGATCGTTTTCCGCTGACATCGCGTTGCCCTTTTTTCTGCTGCTGCTTAGATAGTGCGCACGGCTGAGCTTGCAAAGGTTTTTGATATGTCTTTTGACCCCGCGACCCTTCGGTACAATGAGGCCGGACTGATACCCGCGATTGCGCAGGATGCACAGTCTGGCGAGGTTCTGATGATGGCATGGATGAATGCGCAAGCCGTTGCACAGACATTGCAGACAGGCCGCGTGACCTATTGGTCGCGGTCGCGTCAGGCCTTCTGGATCAAGGGCGAAACAAGCGGGCATACGCAAGAGCTGGTGGCGTTTCGCATCGATTGTGATCGCGATTGCCTGCTTGTGACAGTGAACCAGGTGGGCGCTGCTTGCCACACCGGACGGCGGTCGTGCTTTTACACTGAAGTGCAAGACGGTACAGAGGTCAAAATTTTGCCAGTAATGTCCGACGACTAGGCCGAAAACCCAATCATCTTTTTGATGTCCGCAGGTGTTGCCCCTTCGGACCTGTATTTGGCGATGGCCTTGGATTTATCGATCTTTGCCAGCCGCTTGCCCGTTTCATCTGTAACCAGCGCGTGGTGACAGTAGATCGGCGTCGGATAGCCCATGAGGTGTTGTAACAACACATGCAGCGGTGTCAGATCGCGCAGATCAGTCCCGCGCACCACATGGGTAATCTCTTGCAACGCATCATCATGTACGCAAGCCAGATGATAAGCCGGATCGCCTGTATCCTTGCGCTTCAGGATCGGATCGCCAATATCGGACAGGAGCGTTTGGGGCAAGACGTCAATAAGTTGCGCAGAGCCGGAGCCAATCTCGGAATAACTGAGGTGATGGCTGACTTGCTCTAATGCCTTGCGGATATTCAGCCGGAGTCCATCGCCCGGTCTGGCGTCGCGCATTTTGCGATCCCGACAGGTGCCGGGGTAAACCATCCCATCGGCACCCGGTGTTGCACCCGCGTCGATGATCGCACGGCGCGTGCAATCGCACGGGTAGATCAGCCCGCGTTGATCAAGCCGCGCAAGAACGGCGTCATAGTCCGCATAATGTTCAGACTGCCGGCGTACCGGTTCGGGCCAATCCAGGCCCAACCATGCAAGATCAGTGTATATTCCCGCCTCATACGCCGGACGCACGCGCGTGCTGTCGGTGTCTTCGATCCGCAGCAGGGCTGTGCCACCCAGATTTCGCGCAGTTTTCCAAACAGTCAGCGCGGAATAGGCATGCCCCAAATGCAGTGGCCCCGTGGGCGAAGGCGCAAAGCGCGTAATCACAGGCAAATCGGCCCGGCAGGTGAGGTTTTCGGGGCTGTCATGCCGTCAGTCTACGCGCCGATCAGGCCGCGTCCAGCGCCGTTTGCCCCAGCCATGCCTGCCAATCGGCCTTGGCGCGATCTGTGTAGCCTTTGTAGCGGTCTTTGCGGTTGCGGCGACCGCCTTTCACACCGTCAAGCGGCGGGAACAGACCAAAGTTCACATTCATCGGCTGGAACGTCTTTGCCTCGGCCCCGCCGGTAATATGGCTGACCAAAGCGCCCATCGCCGTGGTGTTGGGGACCGGGGCGAGTGCTTTTCCTGTCATCTCGGCCACAGCCATGCGGGACGCCAGCAAGCCCATCGCGGCACTCTCGACATAGCCCTCGACACCGGTAATCTGCCCCGCAAAGCGGATATTCGGGCGGCTTCGCAGCCGCATCTGGTCGTCCAAAAGGGTCGGAGAGTTGATAAACGTATTGCGGTGAATACCGCCCAGCCGTGCAAACTCAGCATCTTCCAGCGCAGGAATTGTTTGAAAAACAGACTTCTGTGCGCCGTACTTCATCTTGGTCTGAAAGCCCACGATATTATAAAGCGTTCCCAACGCATTGTCGCGGCGCAGTTGCACGACGGCATAAGGCTTGTTCTCTGGATCATGGGCATTGGTCAGGCCGACAGGCTTCATCGGCCCAAAACGCAGGGTTTCGCGGCCGCGTTCCGCCATAACCTCAATTGGCAGGCAGCCGTCAAAATAGCCTGCTGTCTCACCCTCTTTGAATGCGGTCTTTTCGGCCGTCAACAGTGCGTCGATGAAAGCTTCATACTGATCTTTGGTCATCGGGCAGTTCAGATAGGCGGTCCGCTCTTCCTCGGTCTCGCCCTTGTCATAGCGCGACTGCATCCATGCGACATCCATGTTGATGCTGTCGTGGTAAACGATTGGGGCAATGGCATCAAAAAACGCCAGCGCCTCGGCACTTGTTTCGGCCTGAATGGCTTCGGCCAAGGGGCCAGAGGTCAAAGGCCCGGTCGCGATGATCCAATTCCCGTCAGAAGGAAGCTCTGTAATCTCTTCATAAGACACGGAAATATTCGGATGGGCCACAAGCGCGGCGGTCACGCTTTCCGCAAAAGGATCACGGTCAACGGCCAGCGCACCACCTGCCGGCAGGCGGTGTTGATAGGCCGTTTGCATGATCAACCCATTGGCCTGCATCATTTCCCAATGCAGTAGTCCCACCGCGTTTTGTTCGTGGTCATCAGACCGGAAGGAATTTGAACATACCATCTCGCCCAGATTGCCGGTGCGGTGCGCGAAGGTTTCGACCTTGGGCCGCATCTCATGAATGATGACCTGCACGCCCGCGTTTGCGGCCTGCCAAGCGGCCTCTGATCCGGCCATTCCGCCGCCGATGATGTTGAGTGTCTGTTGCATAACGCGTGATGTAGAACGCAGCTGGGCAAATGAAAAGGCCCTGCGACATTGCGCAGGGCCGTTTCGTTAGTCTTCAGTGGCTTCTGCTGTGTCGTCATCGCCCTGATCGGCAATCCACGCCACGCTGACCACGGTTTCACCCTTGCCGGTGTCAAAGACCTTGACCCCGCCAGCGCCACGCGAGCGGAAGGAAATCCCTTCAATCGGCACACGGATCGACTGGCCTGTCGATGTCACCAGCATGATCTGATCGGACATTTCAACGGGGAAGGAGGTGACCAACGGCCCGCCGCGCATCGCCTTATCCATTGCCGCAACGCCCATACCGCCACGTCCGCGGATCGGGTAATCATGGCTGGAGGACAGTTTGCCAGACCCCTTTGCCGTGATCGTCAGGATCAGGTTTTCGGCTGCTGACATTTCTGCATAGCGTTCGGGGCTGATCGCACCGGCGACGGCGTCTTCCTCGTCATCGGTCTCGGCATCATCGGCCAGGCCTGCCATCGCGCGGCGCATTTTCAGATAGGCAGCACGCTCTTCGGCCTCGGCCTCGAAGTGGCGGATGATCGACATGGAAACGACTTTGTCATCGCCTTGTAGACGGATCCCGCGCACACCCACGGAACTGCGCGAGTTGAACACCCGCACGTCGGTGGCAGGGAAACGGATCGCGCGGCCACTGTCGGTGACCAACATTACATCATCATCGTTAGAGGCGATGCGCGCGTTGATCAGCGTTGTGTCGGCGTGTTCATCCTCGAATTTCATCGCGATCTTGCCGTTGCGCATAACGTTGGTGAAATCCGACAGCTTGTTGCGGCGCACAGTGCCCGCCGAAGTGGCAAAGACCACTTGCAGATCGTCCCATTCTTCCTCAGGCCGGTCCACTGGCATGATGGCCGCAATCGACACGCCGGTTGGGATCGGCAGGATATTGACGATCGCCTTGCCCTTGGCCGTCCGGTTGCCCAGTGGCAAGCGCCACGTCTTAAGCTTGTAGACCATGCCGTCAGTGGTGAAGAACAGCAGTTGCGTATGCGTATTGGCCACAAAGAGGGTCGTGACCACGTCCTCTTCCTTGGTCGCCATCGAAGACAGCCCCTTACCGCCACGCCGCTGCGCGCGGAAATCGGCCAGTGCCGTGCGTTTGATATAACCGCCAGAGGTCACGGTCACGACCATGTCCTCTTTCTCGATCAGGTCTTCGTCTTCCATGTCGCCGGACCAATCGACAACCTCGGTACGGCGCGGCACGGCAAAGAGATCGCGCACTTCGGTCAGCTCATCGCGAATGATCTGCATGATGCGTTCGCGTGAGCCCAGAATTTCAAGATACTCGCGGATTTTGCCCGCCAGGTCTTTCAACTCGTCGGTGACTTCCTTGACGCCGATCTGGGTCAGGCGCTGCAAGCGCAACTCAAGGATTGCGCGGGCTTGGGCCTCGGACAGATTATAGGTGCCGTCATCATTGGCCCGGTGGGTCGGGTCATCGATCAGCGCGATATATTCAAGGATCGACTCGGCGGGCCAACGGCGCGTCATCAGCCGTTCGCGGGCGGTGGCGGCGTCTGCCGATGACCGGATCGTCGCGACGACCTCATCAATATTGGTGACGGCAACGGCCAGACCACAAAGCAGATGCGACCGCTCACGCGCTTTGCGCAGTTCAAAGGCGGTGCGACGGGCAACGACCTCTTCGCGGAAATCAACGAAAGCAGTCAGAAAGGTCCGCAGGGTCAGTTGCTCGGGCTTGCCGCCATTGAGCGCCAGCATGTTGCAGCCGAAATAGGTCTGCATCGGGGTAAAGCGGAAAAGCTGGTTCAACACGACTTCGGCGGTCGCATCGCGTTTCAACTCTATGACGACACGCACACCGTTGCGGTCGGATTCGTCCTGCACGTGGGCAATGCCTTCGATCTTCTTGTCGCGCGCAGCTTCCGCGATTCTGTCGATCATCGACGCCTTGTTCACCTGATATGGAATCTCATTGATCACAATGGCATAGCGATCTTTACGGATCTCTTCGATGGCGGTTTTGGCCCGCACAACGACCGATCCGCGCCCTTCAAGATAGGCTTTGCGCGCACCGGCACGTCCCAGAATAATCCCGCCCGTCGGGAAATCCGGGGCAGGGATATATTCGATCATCTCTTCCGAGGACATATCCGGATTGTCGATCAAAGCCAGCGTCGCATCGATCACTTCGCCCAGATTGTGGGGCGGAATATTGGTGGCCATACCCACTGCGATACCACCGGCACCATTGACAAGCATATTGGGGAAACGGGCAGGCAGAACCGTTGGTTCACGGTCTTTGCCGTCATAGTTATCCTGAAAATCAACGGTATCTTTGTCGATATCCGCCAGCATATAGGCCGCCGGTTTGTCCATCCGCACTTCGGTATAGCGCATCGCCGCAGCACGGTCGCCGTCCATTGAACCAAAGTTGCCCTGCCCATCAAGCAGCGGCAGCGACATCGAGAAATCCTGCGCCATCCGGACCAGCGCGTCATAGATCGCACTATCACCGTGCGGGTGATATTTACCCATCACGTCCCCGACAGAGCGGGCGGATTTGCGGTAGGATTTATCGTGCGTGTTGCCGGCCTCATGCATCCCGTAGAGAATGCGGCGGTGCACCGGCTTGAGTCCGTCACGCAGGTCAGGGATCGCTCGCGATACGATCACGCTCATGGCGTAATCAAGATAGCTGGTCTTCAGCTCATGTTCGATCGTGACAGAAGGTCCGTCATGTACTGCAGGTACTGGCGGGGTTTCTTCATCATTTTCAGGTGTTTCTGGGGTGTCGCTCACGTGATCCGCCTGTTGGATTATGGACTGCTACATTTGGTTTGGTTCACTCTATCAGACACTTGATATGGGGCGCAACGCTGGATGCACGCTGGCGTTAGCAGCCACAAGGGAACGCTGCTAATATATTGTTTTTATTGACAGAAAGATTGTGTCAGGGCTCATATTAATCAGGCAGCACAAAAGAAAGGGACCATGATGTCTTCAGAAACCCAACTGATGCTTGAAGGATACGGGCTGACGACCGCCGAAATGTTTTACCACATGCCGGACTATCCGCATGTACTGAACACCTTCGTCTGGCAAGACTACGACCGCGCACCGGATCACGACAAGCTTCTGAATTTCATCAGCTATTGGCATGATGAAATCGAGGGCCCGCTGCATTCGGTCCGCTTTGTGCACCGCAAAATGATCAGCCCCGGCGAATGGCGGAACGTCACGGGTGAATTCAGCTATCACTAGAGCCTAGTACTGTCCTGCCGCAGGTTGCGGGATGACAGGAATATCGCGTGGCGTCGCACCGCAGGCCGCGAGTGTCAGAACAGTGATAAGTAGAAGAATGCGCTTGTGCATGAAGTGACCCTTTGCCGTCTGCCGCATAATCTAGTCAGCCCTGCGGATTTGGCAAACACCTCAATGGGCCTTTCGCTACTTTTTGCCTAATGCGCCCGTTTGATCATCCCAAACAGATCACGCGGATCATCGGGGTCGGCAATCAGGTCCAAATCAATGTAGAAAGGCGTATCCTGAATCTTCTTATGCACGTAACGCAGCGCGCTGAAATCTTCGATTGCAAAGCCGACGCCGTCAAAAAGTGTCACCTCGCTGGCGGATTGCCGCCCGGTTTGTTGCCCGGTGATAACCTGCCAAAGCTCAGTGACCGGATGGTCCTCTGGCATCTGCTGGATTTCGCCTTCGATTCGTGTCTGCGGCGGGTATTCAACGAAAACCGATGACCGCGCCACGATATCGCGGTGCAGTTCGGTCTTGCCGGGGCAGTCGCCCCCGATCGCGTTAATATGCACACCCGCGCCGACCATATTGTCTGTCAGGATAGTTTGCATATCCTTGTCGGCTGTCGCGACGGTAATCACATCGGCGCCCTCAATCGCCTCTTCCGGGGTGGCGCACGGGGTGATCTGAAAACCAAGGCCGGCCAGATTCTTCATACATTTCTCGGTGGCCGCGTCATCAATGTCATAGAGCCGGATGTTGTCGATACCGCACACCGCCTTGATCGCCAGACACTGAAACTCGGACTGGGCCCCATTGCCGATCATCGCCATGGTCTTGGCGTCAGGGGCGGCCAAATGTTTGGTTGCCACGGCAGACATAGCCCCCGTGCGCAAAGCCGTCAGAATGGTCATTTCTGAAAACAGGATCGGATAGCCGCTATAGACATCCGACAGCACACCAAAGGCCGTGACGGTTTGCAGACCTTCCTTCATGTTCTTGGGGTGGCCGTTGACGTATTTAAAGCCGTAATGCGTACCATCAGAGGTTGGCATCAATTCAATCACACCAACGTCCGAATGGCTGCCGACGCGGGGGGTTTTGTCAAAAAGCTCCCAACGGGCGAAATCGGCTTCGATTTCCCGCGCCAGATCAGCCATAAACGCCTCGATCCCCACGTGATGGACCAGTCGCATCATGTTATCGACGCTGACGAACGGCACCATGGCCAGTTTGGATGCTTTCAAGCTCATTGTTTGTCCCTTGTTGGACGGTCGAACACACGCCGACCGAGGAGTGAGGCGGTCAGATCGACCATCAGGTTTGCGGTTTTGCCGCGGTCATCAAGAAAAGGGTTCAACTCGACGAGGTCGAGCGATGTCACCAATTCGCTGTCAGACAGGATTTCCATCACAAGATGCCCTTCGCGCACAGTGGCCCCGCCGGGAACGGTTGTGCCAACGGCGGGTGCAATGGATGGATCCAGAAAATCGACGTCGAGCGAAACATGCAGCATCCCGTTTGCGGCTGCGACCCGTTCAAGAAAGGCTTTCAGCGGTGCGCTGATGCCTTCTTCATCAATGCGGCGCATATCGACCAGTTCGACATCTGCATCCGACAGTATCGCGTGTTCGGCAGAATCGACCGAGCGCAAGCCAATCATGCAAATGTTCTGCGTTTCGACCTTGGCGGGCAGGGGCGGGAAGGCATCAAATCCAGCGCGCCCTGTCACATAGCCAACAGGGGTGCCGTGCAGGTTGCCGCTGTCGGTTGTGTCGGGCGTGTGAATATCGCTATGGGCATCCAGCCAAAGCGCAAAGAACGGGCGGCCCTGGCTTTGTGCATAGGCCGCCATGCCTGCGACAGTGCCTGCTGCAAGCGCGTGATCGCCACCCAGAAAGATCGGCATACCACGTTTGGCGGAATCCTGTGCGGCATCCATCAACGTATGGGTCCAGCCGACGTTTTCGGCCAGCTTGTGCACCAACGGATTGGCGGGTGCGGGAACCGTCACTTCTTTTGGTGCAAGATTGCCCAGATCTTCGACGGTATAGCCAAGGTCGGCGATCGCTTCGGCAATGCCGGCGGTGCGATAGGCGTCAGGCCCCATCAGGCAGCCTTGGCGGCGCTTGCCGCAGTCGACGGGCGCGCCGATTAATATGCAGTGTTTTTGTGTCATCCGCACACTGTTGCGCAAAACAGGGGGTGGGTTAAGCCGGCAACTTGTGCAAAATGACAACAGATTTAACAAAGTGGACAGTCAAAATGGACGAAATGGATGGCCGCTTGATTGCTGCGCTCAAACGAAACGGGCGTGCGTCTTTGTCGGAACTTGCCGATCAGCTTGGCGTGACACGCAGCACGGTCCGGGTCCGCCTTGATAAGCTGGTACAAGGCGGTGAAATTGCGGGTTTTACGGTGCTGACACGCTCGGACGTGCGGCCCGATCCGGTGCGTGGTTTGATGATGCTGGAAATCGCAGGGCGGGGGGCTGAAAAGACCATGAAGCAGTTGCAACGCCTGCCCGAGGTGCAAGCGGTTCATTCAACCAACGGCACATGGGATCTGATTGCCGAGATCGGGACCGATACGCTGGAACATTTTGATCAGGTGTTGTTTGCAATCCGCCGGTTTGACGGTGTTACAAGGTCCGAGACGAACCTTTTGCTGTCGACCCGGCGCTAAGACGGACGGCAATGATCCAGCCGATCATCAAGGTGAAGGATGCAATCGCATTCCAGCTTGCCATCGAGAGGGTGAACAGCTCCCAGCTGACCTGATCGCACATCACAACGCGCGGTCCGGTGATCGTAAGCAGATCGGCACCGGTTAAACCCTCAAGACTGCTGCCGCCCGTGCAACTGCTCGGACCTTCCCACCAGTCACGCTCAACGCCGGTATGATATATCCCCAAGGCCCCGGTTGTTGCCGCGGCAAGCGCACCAAGCGCAGGCAGGACGCGGCCAGAGATACGTATGGCCAAGACGCCAATCAATATCGCCGCCGCATGTGGCCAACGCTGCCACAGGCACATTTCACAAGGGGGATAGCCCAGAGCCTGAAACAGGAAAGCGCCGGCCAAAAGTGCCGCCGAACCGCCCGCAGACAGGGTGATCATCAGGGTCCGTGTCATAGCAAACCTATCATCGCAAATCCGCCGATCAGCAGCACGCAGAACAAAGCAAACATCAATCCAAGCCGCTTTTCAATAAAGTCGCGGATGGGTGCGCCGAATTTCCACAGCAATGCTGCGACCAGAAAGAACCGCAGCGCCCGTGCAAAAATGGACGACACGATAAACACCCCAAGCGGTAGGCCCGTCGCCCCCGACAGGATTGTCACAACCTTGAAAGGCAAAAAGGTCACGCCCGCCACCACAACAGCCCATGCGCCGTAGGCATTAAAGACAGCCGACATCTCGGCCACGCTTTCGGTCTTGCCATAAAAATCAAAGATCGGTTGGCCGATCGTCTCCATCAGCGCGGCACCAATATAATAGCCCAGCAGCGCCCCCGCGACCGAAGCGATCGTGGCGATGCCTGCAATCAAAAACGCCCGTGAGGGGCGGGCGATGATCATCGGGATCATCAAGACATCCGGCGGGATCGGAAAGAAGGACGACTCGATAAAAGACACGATCGCCAATGCCCATAAAGCATGCGGCGATTGCGCCAGTGAGATCGTCCAGTCATAGAGCCTGCGTAACATGTCTTGCTCGTTTGTTTTATGTGCTTAGGCCACGCGCAGGGCCAACCGTCAAGCTTCGAGATTGTATCGGTTGTTTCTGACAAAACCCGATTGACGCGCCCCGGCTTGCACATTAGGAGAAGCGCTGTTGCCGATGTGGCGGAATGGTAGACGCAGGGGATTCAAAATCCCCCGATAGCAATATCGTGAGAGTTCGAGTCTCTCCATCGGCACCAGACAGATTTGCTTGCAAACCTGTCTGGCACTTAAACCCCATAAATTGTATTCCAGCAGTTATTTGCCACAAAATGGGCAAATTTTATGCGTAATGGGATACAATCGCTGTTCTGTCCTATACTGTTGGTTAGGCCGTGCTGCTTTCGGGTTGCAAAAACCGCAAGGAGTTGAAACGCTTTGTAAAATGGCCCCGAAAAAGGGGCGGAGTATGAGTAGAGCGTGATGACATTTCATCGCGCGCGTAAGAGAAGAACAAAAAGAATGACAGAGTCAAACGGGGCTGGCGGGTGATGGCAAAATTTTCACTTGATCAGTCGTCACTCAATCATTTGGGCACAAGCACAGTCTGCTTGTCGGATGACAGCACATTCATGACCGTCCGCACAACCGCCCAAGGTGGCGTTGATGCGCGGCCCGTTTCATCCAGACCCAAAGGGCCAGCACTTGTAGAAATCCAGATCCGTTTTGACCAACTGGTCGAATCCGTCGCGTTCACCATTGCTGCGGCCAACGCTGCGTTTGGTGGCGATTTTGCAAGCTGGAGTGACCGGTACGATATCATCGCAGTTGACGCAGACGGCGATCAGGCACCTGTCATCTTTTCAGCCAGGGAAGATGCAGCGCAGGGCGACACCACGGCAAAGGTAGACGTGACGATTGCCGAACCCATTATGTCGTTGAACGTTGTGGACAAGACGCGCGGCGGCTTTGGGATCGACGCGATGACGTTTGAAAGCGTGGTCGGTAAGGAACCCGCCGAGAATAGCGCATGCGACATCCTCAATCTGATCGGTGCTGATGTTGACTTCATCCAGCTTGATGCCGACGCACCAGGCGCAGGGGTTGTGGAATTTGCAAACGGTCAGAAAATCGCCTTCTCCGATATTGATCGGGTTGTGCCCTGTTTCACCCCGGGCACTGCTATTGCGACCCCGAAAGGTGAAGTCGCAGTCGAAGCGCTAAAACCGGGGGACCGCGTCTTGACGCGCGACAATGGCATTCAGACGATCAGTTGGGTCGGCACCAAACGGCTTGATTTCGCGCAATTGAAAGCCGCCCCGCAGTTACGGCCGATCAAGATCAAGGCCGGCGCACTTGGCGACAATATGCCAGAGCGGGATATGCTGGTCTCGCCCAGCCACCGGATGTTGATTGTGTCGCATCAGGCCGAGCTCTATTTCAGTCAGTCCGAGGTGCTGGTTGCCGCACAGCATATGCTGGCGATGGACGGGGTCGAAGTGTCGGAGCAACCCTACATCACCTATATCCACATCATGTGTGAAAATCATGAAATCGTGTTGTCCGATGGCGCCTGGAGCGAGAGCTTCCAGCCAGCTGATATTACCCTTAAAGGTTTTGACAGCGACCAACGTGAAGAGCTTTTTGCTTTGTTCCCGGAACTAGAAACACCCGATGGGATTGCCGCCTACCGTGCGGCGCGGCGCACGCTTGGTCGGCGCGAAGCAAAGCTTTTGTTCAAGGCCTAGCATTGCGCCAGGCCGTCCAGTCGGCGGGCGTGTCCAGATCCAACCGTGCCCGGTTGCCCGGCAAAGGCACCAAATAGGTCTGATCCCAAAGCGGTTTCACAAGGCTGTCACCGCCACCATCCCCTTTCAGATCAGCAAAATTCGCGCGCAAAGAGGCATCGAACACAATCGGGTGGCCCGGTTTGCCGTCAACCGTTGCACCGCGCCATACCACATACTGCGGGTGGGCGGTGCGGGCCGCCAAAACGGCCTTCAGGTCTGCGCTATCCAATGCGACAAGGTCAGCAAGGGTCAGCATGAAGGCAGGGGTGATCGGCAATTGCGCAACCGCGCCGCGCATCGTACCGGACATGCCTTCTGCCGCTTCGGGCACGCGCAGGGCCGTCACATCAAGATCCGCAATTGCGGCTTGCCTGTCATGCGCTGCGGGCGGCAAAGCGACAAAGACCGGTTGTCCTGTCGCAAGGGCGGTTTGCACTTGCTTGCGCAGTAACGGCACACCGCCCACATCTTCCAACAGCTTATCGCGCCCGCCCATGCGCGATGACCGACCGGCCGCAAGGATCAGGATAGGGGTCATCCGCGCATCACTGTGCCGTCGGGGTCAAACAGCGGCGTGGTCAGGCGTTTGGCTTTGCGCAATTGTCCCATGATTTCGATCTCGACCTCCAGATCATCGGTGGCCAGCGCACGCGGCACCAATGCAAGCGCAATGGATTGGCCCGTGTGGTGCGCGTACCCGCCCGAGGTGCAAAAGCCCTGCACAGTCCCATTTATAAACACCGGCTCATAGGCCACCACGTCGGCATCATCGGCATCAACCGCAAAGACCACGGCGGTGCGTGCAGGGGGATTGGCGCGTTCGGCTTCGGCGGCCGCCCGTCCGATGAAATCGACGTTCTTTTTAAAACTGATAAAGCGGTCCATGCCGGTTTCCGCCGCCGTATAATCGGGTGAAAACTCGGACAGCCAAGACCCAAAGAACCGGTCCAACCGCAATGACATCATCGCACGCATCCCGAATGGCGTGATATCAAAGGGCTGGCCCGCCTGCCAGAGTGTCCACCACAACTGGCGCTGGTCCATCGGATCACAATAGATTTCATAGCCCAGATCACCGGTGTAGCTGACCCTTTGCACGATACAGGCGACCTGACCCACGGTCATGTGCCGCACGTCCATGAATTTGATCCCCGCCACATCATCACGGCTACAAGCGGCCAGCAGATCGCGCGCCTTTGGTCCGGCAATCTGAAAACCTGTCCGCTGGTCCGAGATATTGGCGACATTGGCATCAGGGCTGGCATGGCGCATGAACCAGCGATGGTGAATGTCCTGCGCACCGTAGCTTGCCGTCAGTTGGAAGTCTTCTTCCGACAGGCAAGAAACGGTAAAGTCACCCAGCAACCGCCCCTTGGGCGACAGCATCGGCGTCAGTGACATACGCCCGGGCAGTGGGATGCGCCCGGCCATGATCCGGTCCAGCCATGCGCGTGCGCCTGGGCCGGTGACAGCGAATTTGCCAAAGTTTTGCACTTCGTTGATGCCCACACCACTGCGCACTGCCTTGACCTCACGCGCGGTAGCAGCGAATGCGTTTGAGCGGCGGAAGGTGGGCGTTTCATAATCCGGCTCGCCGTCTTGGGCGAAATAGTTGGCCACCTCCAGCCCGAACTGGTGTCCCCAAACCGCCCCCAGATCGCTGAAGATATCATACATCGGCGTGGTGCGATGGGGTCGCGCGGCAGGCAGTTCTTCGTTCGGGTAGCTGACAGAAAAGCGGTTCTGATAATTTTCGATCACCTTGGGCCGCGTGTAGCCCGGCGTGATCCATTTGCCATACCGGCCCACATCCATTGCGGTCACATCACGCTCGCATTCGCCTTCCACCATCCATTGCGCCAGCATCAGGCCAACACCGCCACCCTGACTGAACCCGGCCATCACGCCGCACGCGGACCAATAGTTTTGCAAGCCTGGCACCGGCCCGACCAGAGGGTTGCCATCCGGGGCAAAGGTAAAGGGGCCGTGGATCACGGATTTCACACCTGCGCGTTCCAGCACGGGGAAGCGCCGGTAGGCGAAATCAATCGAATCCGCGATCTTGTCGAGGTTGTCCGGCAACAACTCATGCCCAAAATCCCAAGGCGTGCCATCCACCGCCCAAGGTTTGCAGGTTTGTTCATAAAACCCGATACACAGCCCGCGCCCTTCTTGGCGCAGATAGCTTTCGCCAGCGGGATCCATGACATGGGGGTGTTCGCTGTCACGCTCGTAGATCTCGGGCAGATCGTCGGTGACGATATACTGGTGCTCCATCGGGTGCAGCGGCACATATGTGCCCGCCATCGCCGCCACTTCGCGCGCCCAAAGGCCCGCAGCATTGACCACATGTTCGGCATGAATTGTGCCTTTGTCTGTGACTACATCCCATGTGCCATCGGGGCGCGGATTGGTCTCGATCACTTTGGTGTGCAATGCAATCGTCGCCCCGCCCATCCGCGCGGCCTTGGCGTAGGCGTGGGTTGTGCCGGACGGGTCAAGATGGCCGTCAAGCGGGTCGTAAAGCCCGCCGATGATCCCATCAAGGTTCGTAATTGGCGCGATCTTGGCAATCTCGTCGGGGCCGACGATCTCCGTCTCTAACCCCATGTATCGGTGCTTTGCCCGTTCCGCGACCAGCATATCAAAGCGGTCTTGGTTGTCCGCCAAAGTCACACCGCCCACATGGTGGAGCCCACAGGACATGCCGGTGATCTCTTCCAATTCGCGGTAAAGCTTAATGGTATAGCCCTGCAATGCTGCCATATTCGTGTCGCCATTGAGCGTATGAAACCCGCCTGCGGCATGCCACGTGGACCCCGATGTCAGTTCTGATCTTTCGACCAGCATAACATCCGACCAGCCCAGTTTCGTGAGGTGATACAGAACAGACGCGCCGACAACGCCGCCCCCGATAATCACGGCCTGGCTTGTGGTTTTCATGGCGTGCACTCCCTGTCTTGGTGCCTCACACTAGCGCGCGGAAAAAACTGTGTGCGGTTCAGAAAACGACACGTTGTGTCGGTGAATGGCTATCGTTCGGGCGCACCATTGCAGACGGTGAAGATGTCATCAAACGAAAGGTATCCAGATGCGCACCCATGCCCAAGCCGTTGTCATCGGAGGCGGCGTGATCGGCTGTTCGATCCTGTATCATCTGGCAAAACTGGGATGGACCGATGTGGTCCTGCTGGAACGCGATGAGTTGACGTCAGGATCGACCTGGCACGCGGCTGCGAATATCCACGGGCTGCATGACAGTACGAATATCAGCCGTATCCAGCACTACACAATGACCCTCTATAACGCGCTGGAAGAGGAAACAGGGCAATCCTGCGGCGTGTTCCAGCCCGGATCACTGTATCTGGCGCAAACCCAAGAGCGCGAACACCAACTGCGCCTGCAAGCAGCCAAGGCCAAGTTCTATGGGATGAACTTCTATGAAGTCGACCGCGCCGAGGCCGAGCGCCTGCACCCGTTGGTCGATTACGATGGCATCCGCTGCATCATGTATGAACCTGACGGCGGCAATGTCGATCCGTCCGGTGTAACGAATGCCTATGCCATCGGCGCGCGGCAACGCGGGGCGGAAATCCATCGCTTTACGCCAGTCACAGCGACAGTGCCACAACCGGATGGCACTTGGATCGTCGAGACCCCCAAAGGCAACATAAAAACGGAATGGGTGATCAACGCAGCCGGCCTGTGGGGGCGCGAAGTAGCGCAACTTGCGGGTATCACACTGCCGCTTTTGCCGACCGAACATCAGTATTTTGTCACGGAAGCCATCGCCGAAATCGTCGCCATGGACCGGCGGCTACCATCGGTGGCAGACCGCGATGGCGAATACTACCTGCGCCAAGAGGGGCAGGGGCTTTTGGTCGGGGCTTACGAAAAAGATGTGCGTTTCTGGGCGGAAGATGGCACACCACAGGGGTTTGGCCACGAACTCTTCGCGGATGATCTGGAGCGCATCGAAGACAACATGATGCGCGCGATTGACCGCGTGCCGGCGGTAGGCGAAGCGGGCATCAAGCGCGTCATCAACGGACCGATGATCTGGTCGCCGGACAGCAATGTCCTTTACGGGCCACACCCTGATTTGCGCAATTATTTCTGCTGCAACGGCATCATTCCAGGGTTTAGCCAATCGGGTGGCATGGGCCTGATGGCCGCGCAGTGGATCATCAATGGCGAAAGCGACTATGATATGTTCGCGTGGGATGTCGCGCGGTTTGGCCCTTGGGCCGATGCAAAGTTCACCAAAGCGCGTGTGGGTGATCAATATGCCAAACGCTTTGCAATCCACTTTCCCAATGAAGAACGCGCCGCAGGCAGGCCTGTGCGCACGCGGCCCGTTTATGAAACGCAAAAAGCCATGGGCGCTGTCTTTGGGCTGAACTACGGCTGGGAACATCCGCTTTGGTTTGCAGATACCCCGGGTGTTCAAGACACCAACGGGTTTACCCGTCAGAACTGGTTTGAACCGGTCGGACAAGAGGCGCGGATGCTACGCCAGACAGCTGGCATCATCGATATTTCGAACTTCGCAAAATACGTCGTCCAAGGCGCCGGTGCCGCCGATTGGCTGAACGCGGTCTTTGCCAACACCATCCCAAAGCGGTAGGGCGGTCTTGCCTGACGCCGCTCATCGGTGTGAACGGCGGGATCGCGGGGGATTTTACCGTCACACGTCTGGCGGAAGATGAATTCATGATCATCGGGGGCGGCGCGGCCGAGCGCTATCACCAGCGGTTCTGGAAGGAAGTGCCGTTGCCGGCGGGCACAACATTCGAAAGCCGCACGGACAGCATGTGCGGGTTTAATGTCGCCGGGCCGCAGTCTCGCGCCTTGCTGGCCCGTCTGACCAATGCTGACCTTGGCACCGAAAACTTCCCTTTCATGCGCTCGCAACGGATCAACGTGGCCGGTGTCGACGTCATTGCCCTGCGCGTGTCATTTACCGGCGATCTGGGGTGGGAGCTGCATTGCGACCAAGCTGATCAGTTGCAGCTTTATCAGGCGCTTTTGGAGGCTGGCAAAGAAGTGGGGGCAGGCCCTGTCGGATCGCGCGCACTGATGTCGCTACGGATTGAGAAGGGCTATGGCAGTTGGAGCCGCGAATATTCGCCCGAATACTGGCCGCAAGAGGTGGGACTGGAGCGCTTGATCAAGCTGGATAAGGATTTTCTGAACAAAAACAGTTACCTCAAGATCAAAGATAATCCCCCGCGCGAGGTTTTGGCATTGATCGAGGTGCAGCAGATCACGGACGCCGACGCCACCGGTGGTGAGCCGATTTTTCTGCCCGATGGCACGCCTGTTGGCCGGGTCACGTCAGGGACCTACGGCTATAGTGTCGAAAAATCGCTGGCACTGGGGTATCTTAAGAATGTGCCCCCGGGCACAGCCGTCGATGTCATGATACTTGGCAAACCGCACCGCGGTGTGGTTCTGGCGGAGCCACCGTTTGACCCCGCCGGAACGCGATTGCGCGCCTAGGGAATGATACGCGTGTATTTGGTGCCTTCCAAAGTGGCGCCAAGGCGCAACCCTGTTTGGGCAAACACAACCGCAATGACAGGCGCCAGTGACGTGGTGGTTTCGGCCCGCAGCATATCGCTTTGGTCACGGAATGCATATTCCACGTCAGCACCTGCCGCCCATCCGGGGGACTGGCGGAATTCCAAGAGCGCTTCAGGTGTCATGAAGAAGAGCACATGGCTGAACTGTTGTGCACCAATTTGCAAACCAGCGCTGCCGGATGCTGCCGAATAGTAATCGACCGTGGATGACCCCACCCGCAGCGCACCGCGCCCGAACGAGCCGCCGAAACCCAAACCCACTTCTGTGACCAGAGGCATGACCAGCATGCCAGAGGCCTTGGCGGCCAAGTCACGCGTGCCAGGGAATTGCGCATACATGCCGTTCAGCGTGCTGTCGACGCGGGCATCAATTGTCGCCGCGCCGGGGCTGCCGATGCCGTTGCCACAAGCGGCCAATGTTGATGCTGCCACAGTGCCAAGCGCAAAGCTGCGCCTTGTAAGATTGCTCATGATAAATCCGCCTATTTGCCTGTTGTGGAGACGTTTTCCGCCTCTTATAGGTCTAATTATAGGTGAGAAGCATGATGCTGTCACCCAAGAAGGTCACACTAAGGCAAACTCCGGCTGTAAAAAACGCGGCTAAGGGCCGTTACCCTTGCATCAGCTTGGCTGCCGCCGGTGCGAAATAGGTCAAGATCCCGTCGCAGCCGGCACGTTTGAATGCCAGCAAGCTTTCCATCATGACCTTCTCGCCATCAAGCCATCCGTTTTGGGCTGCCGCCTGCAACATCGCGTATTCACCGCTGACCTGATAGGCGTAGGTTGGCACGCCAAAGGTATCTTTCACGCGGCGGCAAATATCCAAGTAGGGCATGCCGGGTTTCACCATGATCATATCGGCGCCCTCTGACAGATCCCGCTCGACAAGGCGCAAGGCTTCATCACTGTTGCCGGGGTCCATCTGATAGGTGTTCTTATCCCCCGTCAGGGCCGAAGACGCCCCCACGGCATCGCGGAACGGCCCATAAAAGCTGGACGCATATTTGGCGGTGTAGCTGAGGATCGCAACATTTTGATATCCTTCGGCTTCCAGCGCTGCGCGCATCGCACCGATCCGGCCATCCATCATATCGGATGGTCCCAGAATATCCGCGCCTGCCGCAGCTTGCGCCAAAGCCATTTTGACCAATGCCTCAACCGTGCGGTCATTGACGATCTGACCATCCTCGACAAAGCCGTCATGGCCGTTGATATTATACGGATCAAGCGCGATATCTGTCATCACCGCGATATCGGGGGCCGCGTCTTTGATGGCACGGATCGCTTGATTGGTCAGGTTATCGGGGTCCCACGCCATGGCGCAATCCTCGGTACGCGCCTCCATTCCGGTATAGGGAAAGATACAGATCGCCGGGATGCCAAGGTCTTGCGCCTCTTTCGCGGCCAGAGCCACACGGTCAACAGTGCGCCGCACCACACCGGGCATAGACGCCACAGGCGTTTCATCATCAGTGCCGTCCATCACGAAGACCGGCCAGATCAAATCGTCAACACTCAGCGTATTTTGGCGTGTCAAAGCGCGCATGGCCGGGCTTTGACGCATCCGGCGCAGGCGTGTGGCAGGGAAAGGGGCGAGTGTCGGTTTCATGATCAGTGGCCTTTTTCAGCGATGATTTCTTGGTGCCATGGATTTTACGGCATCACAAGACTGGGCAACCCCGACACAGAGCGCTAGGTTCGCGTTCGGATACGGAAGAATTGGACGGCAGATTTGGACTGGACGCTTGCGCTTGCGCGATTGATTGAATTGAACACCTTTGTAAGCGTTTGGTACTGGCTGGCGGTGATCGTCACCTGGTCCGTGGCAAGCAACTGGTTGATCGGTGTGCCGTTTGACGTGTTGTTTCGGGCGCGCAAACTGGGTGAGGTCGAATTGGCGGACCTTGAGGCCCTGGTTGATATCAATGTCAGGCGTATTGTCTCAATGAACGAAATTTTCGCGCCCGCTTTTGTGGCGTTGATTGCATTTGCCCTTAGCGCGCTGTGCGTCATGAGTTTTGTTTACGGGTTTGAGCTTGCACAAGGGCTGTTGGCGCTTGCGGCCCCGCTCACAGTGGTTGTGATGGTCAATATGCGCTTGGCGCATCAGCTTCACGCTGTCCCGCTGACAGGGCGCACTTTGGTGCGCAAGCTGTTTGCAGTGCGGCTTTGGACGCAAATTGTCGGGATGCTCGCGCTCTTTTTCACGGCATTTTACGGGATGTACTACGCGATTTCGTCGCAACAGTTCTTCTAATCAGTTGACACCACAAGCGCGCGGGGTAGGTCAGCGGCATGTCTGATCCCAAACACATTACCGTCAGTGGCGCCCCCGAAGGGTATGATGCGCAATTGATCCTTGCTGAACTTGGCAAGGGAACCCCCGTGCTTCACGTGGCGCGCGATGACAAACGCCTGGCCGCCATGCAGGCGGCTTTGGCGTTTTTTGCGCCTGACGTGCCGGTCTTTGTTTTTCCGGCATGGGATTGTTTGCCTTATGACCGTGTGTCGCCCAATACCGATATTTCAGCCGCGCGCATGGCAACGCTGGCCGGTTTGGTGCACGGTATGCCCGCGCAGTTCATCATCCTGACGACACTGTCCGCCGCCACCCAGCGGGTTCCCGCCCGGACGTTGCTGCGCGAAGCGGCGTTCAAAGCCACCGTCGGCCAACGGATGGACGAAAACGCATTGCGCCAGTTCCTTGTGCGTATGGGCTTTACCCAAAGCCCGACCGTCATGGAACCGGGCGATTATGCAATCAGGGGCGGAATCATTGATATTTACCCACCGGGGCAAAGCGGCCCTGTCCGGCTGGATCTTTTTGGTGATGTGCTTGACGGCGCGCGCCGCTTTGATCCCGCAACCCAGCGGACCACGGAAAAGCTGACCGAGGTCGAATTGGCGCCCGTTTCGGAAGTGATCCTTGATGAAGCGGCAATCACCCGGTTCCGCCAGAATTACCGCTTGGAATTTGGCGCTGCTGGCACCGATGACCCGCTGTATGAAGCCGTGTCGGCCGGGCGCAAACATGCAGGCGTCGAACACTGGTTGGGGTTCTTTCAGGACGATCTGGAAACGATCTTTGACTACCTGCCCAAAGCCACAGTCACGCTTGATGATCAAATGACACCGATGCGTGTGGCCCGTTGGGACAGCATCGCTGATCAATACGGCACGCGCATGCACGCGTTGACCCAGAAAGGGCGGATGGACAGTGTCTATAAACCTGCACCGCCAAACCTGCTCTATCTTGATGATGCGACTTGGAGTGCCGCGGTTGCGGGTCGTCGCGTGATGCAATTCTCACCCCTCAAGCAGGCCACCGGCCCCGGTGTGATTGACGCAGGCGGGCGGATCGGGCGCAACTTTTCACCCGAGCGCCAGCAGGAACAGATCAGCCTTTTCAGTGCTTTGGCCGATCATGTGAAGGCAAAGATGGCCGATGGCCCTGTTGTCATCGCGTCTTATTCGGAAGGCGCACGCGAGCGTCTGGAAGGGCTAATTGAGGACGAAGGCGTGGCCGAGGCGATTTTGGTCAGCGACTTTGGCCGGGTCGGCAAACGCGGTGTGCATTTGGCAGTTTGGCCGCTGGATCACGGGTTTGAAGCACCGGGCCTGACCGTGATTTCCGAACAAGACGTCTTGGGCGACCGTCTGATCCGGCAAACCAAGCGCAAGCGCAGAGCCGAAAACTTCCTGTCCGAGGCCAACAGCCTCAGCCCTGGCGATCTGGTCGTGCACGTGGATCACGGCGTCGGGCGCTATATCGGCATGGAGGTCGTCACGGCCCTTGGTGGCGCGCATGAATGTTTGCTGCTGGAATACGCCGAAGAGGCCAAGCTGTATCTGCCGGTTGAAAATATCGAGCTGCTGTCAAAATACGGCCATGAGACCGGTCTGCTGGACAAATTGGGCGGTGGGGCATGGCAGGCGAAAAAGGCCAAGCTGAAAGAGCGTATTCGCCAGATTGCAGAGCGTCTGATCCGCGTTGCCGCCGAGCGCGAACTGCGCACCGCCCCGGCCTTTGATCCCCCGGACGGGCTTTGGGATCAGTTTCTGGCGCGCTTTCCGTACGTCGAAACCGATGATCAACTGGCAGCCATCGAAGATGTCTTGACCGATCTGGGCTCGGGCAAGCCCATGGACAGGCTGATTTGCGGTGACGTGGGCTTTGGCAAGACCGAAGTGGCGATCCGTGCGGCCTTTATTGCGGCGCTGTCGGGTGTGCAGGTGGCGATTATCGCGCCAACAACCCTTTTGGCGCGCCAGCATTATCAGAACTTTGCAGAACGGTTCCGGGGCTTTCCGGTCAATGTGCGCCCGCTGTCGCGCTTTGTGTCAACCAAAGACGCGAACCAGACACGCGAGGGGCTGGCGAACGGCTCGGTGGATATCGTGGTGGGCACACATGCACTGTTGGCCAAAGGCGTGCGGTTTAAGAACCTTGGTCTGCTTGTCATTGACGAAGAACAGAAATTCGGCGTCCAGCACAAAGAGCGGCTTAAGCAATTGCGCACTGATGTG
>JALQUF010000160.1 GCA_023263855.1 Yoonia sp.
CGCGTTACACAGACACGACCTGACGGTATCCGGCGCGAATGTCGTCAACTGTCTATTTGAAAACGGGACGATGATGATGGACCCGGACGGCGTGACGGTTCACCTGGTCCGCTCTTTCCGAGTGACGTATTTCCTGACCTGATACGCGGGCTTTGCAAGTTTGCAGCGCCGTGATACATTAGCGCAAACTTGCAAAGGAGTTTGCACCAATGGCGGCAGAGAGCGGGCGCGATCTACGGATCAGCTACAATGCAGGCGCGGGAATGGCAGTCGTGGCGGGCGCGCGCAGTGACAGCCTGACGTTTAACAACGAGGCCATCGACATCACCGACAAGGACGACGCGGGTGTCCGCACGTATCTGGACGACGTGTCGCTGAAATCCATGTCGATGTCCTGCACCGGCGTTGCGACCGTGGCGACATTTGCCACGCTTGCCCAAGCGGCGGGTTCCGGTACGGCGCTGCATGACTTCCAGATCGAATTTGGCAGCTTTGCGACCTATGCCGGCTCGTTTTTCATCACCTCGTTTGAGTCGACAGGCGAGCAGGCTGACACGATCACATTCACAATGTCGCTGGAAAGCTCCGGCGCGATCACGGTGTCCTGATGGGGAACGTGTTCCGTGAAGTCAGGATCGAGTTGGGTGGCGAGGAGTATTGGTTTACGCCGTCCAACAAATTCCTGCGGCGAATTGATGCCGGTCTTGCACCGCAAACGTTGCTTGGCGTTGTCGGGACAATGGACGGAAAGAACGTCCCGCTTCCCGCACTGGCTTATGTCATTTCAGAAATGGTCAAAGAAGGCGGCGGCACGGCTGACGAAGACGAGGTGCTGGCGTCGCTTTACGACGACCTCCTGAACAATGGCGGCGAGGGCATCGGGCCTCTGGTCCAGACGCTCGGAGATTGTATCACGCCGCCGGGCGCATCTGAAAAAAACTTGCCAGCCCCGGCGAAAACCGGGGGCCGAAAGAAGCCGCAACGGAAATAAACTGGTCCGGGATGTATGTGGCCGCAAGAAATTGGGGCATACAGCCGAGCGAGTTTTGGGCTATGACCATGGTCGAGTGGTTTGTGGAAGCTGACTTCCATCACTCAAAGAACGGCCCGCAAAAGCCAGTAAAGGGCAGGTTGTCGGATGCAGAGATTGACCGTCTGAAAAAGCTAGTCGAGGATTGAGCATGGCCCTGCCGAAGCTAGAAGTGAAAATAGGCGCTGACACGGCGCAGGCGGAAGCTGGGTTCAAGAAGGTGTCAGACGGCATCGGCGGCGTTGCAGGCGCATCAAGCAAGGCAACGCTCGCCGTAAAGGCTTTCGTTGCTGGGCTTGCCAGCATTTCAAGCATCGGTGTTGTTTTTTCAAAGTCTGTAAATGAGGCGCAGAAGTTTGAAACAACAATGTTTCGGATTCAGGCGATCATCAAGGCAACCGGCGGGACGGCTGGGAGAACTGCGGACGAACTCAGGCAATTCGCGCGCAATCTCGCAATGAACACGCTCGAAAGCACCGAAGGCGTTCTAGCGGCTCAGCAGCGCCTTTTGACATTCCGTAAAGTTTCAGGGGACGTTTTTGACCGCACCATAGCTGTTGCCGCTGACCTTTCGGCGGTGCTGGGGCAGGATATGAGCGGCGCGGCTATCCAGTTGGGCCGCGCCTTGGAAGACCCTGTAACAGGCCTAAGCGCGCTGGCACGCTCCGGAACAGTATTCACCGACAGCCAGAAAGAAATGGTGAAAGGCCTTGTCGAAAGCGGGAGGCTTCTAGACGCGCAAAACTTCATTCTGTCGGAGCTAGAAGCGCAATACGGCGGCGCGGCTGTTGCAGCAGCGCAAGGCTATGCTGGGGCGCTGGATACATTGGGGCAACGATTGCAGGAGCTTTTCCTGTCAATCAATGACAGCCTGGGGCTGACCGATGCCCTGTCAAAACTCTACATTGTGACCGCAGATAGCGTTAAATTCCTGACAGATAATATGTCCAGGCTTGTCTCGTATGTCGGAACTGCAATGGCCGCATCGGTCGCTTATGCCGCATTCTTGGCAAGGGGATGGGTCGCATCGTTTGTTGCAGCAAGATTTGCCACACTCAGCTTGGCCACGTCGCTCACGACATTGAAAGCCGCGCTGATCCGAACCGGCATTGGTGCGATTATAGTTTTGGCCGGTGAATTGATTTACCAGTTCGGGCGGCTCGTGAAGGCCACGGGATCGTTTGGGACGGCGTTCGGATTGGTCTTTGATGTTGCGAAAGAGGCATTCACGAATATCGGAAAAGTGGGGCAGGGCCTCTATCATGTCCTATGGGGTGTTGCACAAGGCATTTCCGCCTACTTTCTTGAGGCGTTTGCAGTCATTGGTGACAAGTGGGACCAACTGACCGCAGCAATGGCCGAAACGTGGAACAGTATTGCCGAGTCCGGCTTTGGTCAGACATTGGGACTTGGAACGCTTGAGGGATCAAGCGCAGGCGAAAACATGCGCGGTCAAGCCGAAACGCTGAGAAATTCCGCAGTTGAAAACTTCGGAGTTGGTGGCGGGCTGTTGAACACAGCGCTTCCATCGCTTGAGAAAATCCGCGAACTTTTGAGCGGCATCAAGGACGACAAGATAACTTTGCCCGATCTGATGGGCGTCGATGGTGACGGCGAAATCGTTGGCGGTGGCGGTGGGAAAACGCCAATCGAGGAACAAACGGAAAACCAGATTGCAGCGCTTCAAGCGTTGAAAGAACAGGGGCGCGATACGTGGTCATCGCTCGCCACGTTTTTGCAGCAATTTGCGGGCAAGAGCAAAGCGGCGGCAGTTGCAGTCATTGCGATCAACAAGGGCCTTGCCATTGCACAGGCCATCCAGAACACCGCAGTGGCGTACACTAAGGCACTGACAATTGACCCCACTGGTGTTCTAGCGGCAAGAACTGCGCTGCTGGGCAAGGTTCAGGTAGGGATCATTGCTGCAACAGGCTTGGCGGAAGCCATGAGCGCTGGTGGCGGCTCCGGAGGCTCCGGCGGAGGCGGCGGCGGATCGTCCAGCGTATCAGCCGCGGCAGCACAGGCCGCACCGTCGAACTATTATTTTGATATCCAGGGTGATACGTTCAGCCGTGCCAGTGTCGAAAGCACTCTTGCCGCAGCGCTGCAAAGCGAGGTTGACCGTGGCGCGCGCCTCATATTCTCGGGAGCCTGAACCATGGCAGTAATGATCGGCGCAGGCTATACCGGGACGGCGCAGCCGCTATCCGCCCCGCGCGTCTGCTATCACTCGCACACGCCGTCAGGGACGCTTGCCAGCAGTAGCGCAGCCGGGACAGATAGCGACTGGGTGACGGACGGCGAAACGTGGTCCGTGTGGACCGCAGGCGCGACCACCGCGCAGATCAACGTCACGTTTTCCAGCGCAGTGCAGATCGACTATATCGGAGTGGCAGCGCACACGCTGGGCAGCACCGGGGCAACCGTGAGGCCAGCGTTTCAGGCGACCAGCGGCGGGGCGTATGTGGTCGCGCCTGACGTTCTCAGTCATTCCCCGGCGGGTGACGGCGCGCTGCTATGGTTGTTCGATCCGCGCCCCGTGTGGGGCGTGCAACTGCAAATCAGCGGCGGGACCGAGGCGGCATCCATCGGCGTGTATCAAGTCGGGCAGGCGATGGAATGGCCGCGCCTGAGCACGTTTCTCGGACTGCCGATCGCCGAAGCGGCGCAAATCAGATACCGGCATCAGCAGTCGATCCGTGGCGACGTGATCGGGCGCAGTGTCGAAGGCGCGGATCTGAAATTTGAAATCGAGATTGCGAACTTGCCGGAGACATTCCGCGACGGTGCAGACTGGGCCGGGTTTAAAGACCACGTACAGAACGTCGGGCCGTTTTTCATCGCGCCCAAGCCGCAGGCATATCCGCAAGACGTGGCATATGCGCGGCTAACCGACCAGCCGCGATTTAACCGGGGCATCCCGAATAGACGTGTTA
>JALQUF010000161.1 GCA_023263855.1 Yoonia sp.
ATAAGAGGTTTGCGCCGCTTTTGAAGCTGTTTGGGCTCAGAAAACCTGCCTGTCGAGATGAACGTACCCAGACGCAGCGACAGCAGATAAAAAACAAGCCAACCGCCGAACGCGACAAGCACAATAACAATGCTCCACCAGGAACCCGCCCTGGCAAGACCAACCATGCCGTTTATCGCCATGCCGAGAAATACGCCCATCGCAACAAGCGCGACCCAAATGACCCAGTCAAAAGTCTGCATTTTTTGGCGTTCGCGCATATCGGTACACCTCACATGGGGACAGATTTCAAAGCAGCAGACAGCTTCGAACGCAATTGTGCAAGCTTTTCATCGTTTTACGGAAAATGGCCCATGCGCCCAAGCACAGCGTTTATACCAAATGCCCGACAGCGCCCGCCTTCGCAGACGCCGCCAGCAGATCAAACGTATAGCCCGCCACAGACCGGAAACAGATCACCTCAAAGGTATCCTCATCCCGCATCCAGAAGGCGGCCGCGACCTGCCCCAGCCGTGTGCGGCGGAAATCGCCCGGCTTGAATGTGTCGGGGTGCACATCAACGGGGGCCAGCTTGGCGATGACTTCGCGCGCAAATGTGCCTTCCACAAAGAACACCGCGCGGGCATCTGATACATTTTCGGCAAGATAATGCGTGCCGCTCAATGCCGTATCAATCTGCGCAATGGCATGGGCCGCTTCTGCGTAGGGAACCAAGACCAGCAGCTCATCCGGTGACATCCAGCACAGGCCTTTGTCACCGTCACACTGCGCCTGGCCCTGTTCGGGGAACTTGGCACCGGTCAGCGCGGTACACACCTTGCGCAGTTTCTTATCAGCCAGATCGCCGCGCAGGATGATCATGCCGCGCAAACCCGCTTCGCGGATGGTCACTTCCCCCGGGGCAACTTTGCCTTGTAGTGCACTGACAGGATTAGACATTCTGCTTCTCCCCTTCTTTATCATAGAACACGGGATCGACGATCTTGGCGCGCACGGTTGTGCCATCCACCTTGTTGAACTCCAGCACCTCACCCATGCGCTCTGGTCCCTTGAGGACCAGCCCCATCGCGATGCCGCGTTCAAGGGTGGCAGAGTAATAGGTCGAGGTCACACGGCCTTGCGTATTGCGCTGCCCGTTGGCGTTCTCACCTTCGGCAAGCGCATAAGACCCATCCGGCAGAACCGATCCATCCTCGGTTTCCAGCCCCACCAGTTTCCACCGGTTCGGGTCGGCCATATGACTGCGGGTATGCGCGCGCTTGCCAAGATAGTCTTCTTTCTTTTTTGACAATGCCCATTGCAGGTTCAGATCTTGCGGGATGACCGTGCCGTCTGTTTCATCCCCGATCATGATAAAGCCTTTTTCGGCCCGCAGGATGTGCAAAGTTTCGGTGCCATAGGGCATGATTCCGAACTCTTGGCCCGCTTCCATCAGTGCCGCCCAAAAGGCCGCACCCTGCCCGGCTGGCACGGCGATTTCATAAGACAGCTCACCCGAGAACGAGATACGGAAGACCCGCGCGTCAAAATCGCCGATCTTGCCTGCGCGCCATTGCATAAACGGCAGTGCCTCGGCACTGACATCCATGCCGCCCAGCTTTTCCAACAGCTTACGAGCGTTGGGGCCAACCACTGCGACCTGTGCGAACTGCTCGGTCGCGTTGACGGTCCAGACCTTCCAGTCCCACCATTCGCATTGCAGCCAGTCTTCCATATGCGCGTGGATATGTTCGGCGCCGCCGGTGGTCGTGTGGCAAAGCCATGTATCCTCGGACATCCGCACGACAACGCCGTCGTCCATCAGAAAGCCGTTTTCCGAACACATCAAACCATAGCGGCATTTACCCACCGGCAGCGTCGACATCATATTGGTGTACATCATGTCGAGGAACTTGCCCGCGTCCGGCCCTTTGACGATCAATTTGCCAAGGGTCGAGGCATCAAGCAAACCAAGGTTTTCCCGGGTATTCTTGACCTCACGGTTAACAGCATCGTGCACGCTCTCGCCAGCGCGGACATAGGCGAAAGGCCTGCGCCATTGGCCGACGGGCTCATTGTCGGCACCATTGGCGTTGGACCAGTCCGAGATCGGTGTCATCCGCACCGGCTGGAACAATTCATCACGCGCGGCCCCCGCAATCGAGGCCATCGAAATTGGCGTGTATGGTGGGCGGAACGTCGTGGTGCCTACGTTCGGAATATCCGCATTGAGCGCCTGAGAAAGGATCGCTAGGCCGTTGATGTTGCTCAATTTCCCCTGATCTGTCGCCATGCCCAGCGTGGTGTAGCGCTTGGCGTGTTCGACACTCTCAAAACCCTCTTGCGCGGCCAGTTGCACATCGCTGACCTTCACATCGTTCTGGAAATCCAGCCACGCTTTAGAGCGCAGCGCATGGCTGGCACCCTGTGGCATCAGCCAGACGGGGGAAATCGGGCCTTCGACCGCATCCTCGCCCATAGGTGCTTGTGCGCCGCGTTTGGTATGGCCTGCGGCCTTGGCAGCGGCACGTCCCGCGGCCCAGCCATCGCTGATCGCCTCTGCGGTGAACAAATGCCCGTTGGCGATACCTGCGGTCATCACGAACGGCGCGCCATTTGCGCCGGTTGGTGCGCGATCAGGATCAGGGCGGAACATCGCCTGCTCTGCGTCCCAGTTCAGTTTGCCACCGCAATGGGACCATAAATGCACAACAGGCGACCAGCCACCCGACATGGCGACACAATCGCAGGCGATCTCTTCCAAAACAGCGCCTTCGCCCGCCTGCGCACAAAGTGCGACGCCGGTGACACGCTTGCCGCCTTTGACCTTGGCGATGCCTTTGCCCATCTCGACCCGGATACCCAACGCGCGGGCACGGTCAATCAACGCGCCTTCGGCTGCGGTACGTGCGTCGATAATCGCTGGCACATCAAGACCGGCTTCTTTGAGGACAATGGCGGTACGGTAGGCATCGTCGTTATTGGTCACAACGACAGTACGATCACCGATCGAAACGCCGTAATTGACCACATAGTCGCGCACGGCGGATGCCAAAAGCACACCGGGCAGATCGTTGGCCGCAAAAGACAAAGGCCGCTCAATCGCGCCCGTCGCGGTGACAATCTGCTTGGCACGAATGCGCCACAGACGGTGGCGCGGGCCTTCGGTTTCGGGCGCATGATCTGTCAGCCGCTCATAGGCCAGCGCATAGCCATGGTCATAGACACCGGCCCCCATGCAGCGCAGGCGCGTATCAACATTTGGCATATTATCAAGCGCTTCCAAAGTGTTCTTGATCCAATCCTGCACGGGCATGTCGTCAATCGTTGGCATGTCCACAACCGCACGGCCACCCCAATCGGCGGTCTGCTCGATCAGCAACACACGGGCGCCGCGCTCTCCGGCCGCTTTCGCAGCGGCAAGGCCCGCGATGCCGCCACCGACGATCAGAACATCGACGTGGCAGTTGAAGTGTTCGTAAGTGTCCTGATCGCGGTCCTTGGGCGCTTTGCCCAGACCGGCGGATTTCCGGATGACCGGTTCGTAAACATGCTTCCAGAATGACTGGGGATACATGAACATCTTGTAGTAGAAACCAGCGGGCAGAAAGCGGGACAGATGCGTGTTGATCGCGCCCACATCAAATTCGAGCGACGGCCAATGGTTTTGTGATGTGGCTGTCAGCCCCTCGAACAGTTCGGTCGTGGTGACACGCTGGTTGGGTTCAAACTGCGCCCCTTTGCCTAGATTGACCAACCCGTTGGGTTCCTCCGCGCCAGAGGCCACGACACCGCGCGGACGGTGGTATTTGAACGACCGGCCCACCAGAATCTGGTCGTTAGCGAGCAAGGCCGAGGCGAGCGTATCGCCTTCAAAACCACGCAAGTGCTTGCCGTTAAAGGTAAAAGAGATAGCCTTGTCCTTGTTGATCAGGCGGCCTTGGTTTGCCAGAC
>JALQUF010000162.1 GCA_023263855.1 Yoonia sp.
GATGAAATATCCGCACCTTGAGCGGATCAACCACATCCACCACGCCGGTAACTCATCCGGTATCGTGGACGGGGCTGCCGGTCTTTTGATTGCATCCAAGGAATGGGGCGAAGCAATGGGCCTCAAACCCCGCGCTGTGATCCGTGCAACCGCCAAGATCGGCACGGACCCGACCATCATGCTGACAGGCCCTGTTCCTGTGACCGAGAAGATCATGAAGGATAGCGGCATGAACATCAGCGACATCGACCTCTTTGAGGTTAACGAGGCGTTCGCCTCGGTCGTCCTGCGCTTTATGCAGGCGTTTGATGTGGACCACAGCAAGGTCAACGTCAACGGCGGTGCCATCGCGATGGGCCACCCGTTGGGGGCCACAGGTGCGATTATCATCGGCACCTTGCTTGACGAGTTGGAGCGCACCGGCAAAGGCACCGGCCTTGCCACCCTTTGCATCGCATCCGGCATGGGTGCGGCCACAATCATTGAACGCGTGTAAGGAGTGTCTGACATGACCGATTTCACAATGAGCACAGACACAGACGGCGTCGCCACGATCGTCTGGGACACTGTCGGCAAATCCATGAACGTGATGAACCAGCAAGGTTTTCTTGATCTGGACGCACTGATAGATCAGGCCTTGGCCGACGATGCCATCAAGGGCGTGATCATCACATCCGGCAAGGAAGGGTCTTTTGCTGGTGGCATGGACCTGAACATCATCGCCAAGATGAAGGAAAGCGCGGGCGACGATCCGGCGCGCGGCCTGTTTGATGGTGTGATGGCTATGCACGCCGTGCTGCGCAAGATCGAACGCGCGGGCATGGATCCAAAGACCAACAAAGGCGGCAAGCCGATTGCCTGCGCCCTGCCCGGCACGGCACTTGGTATCGGTCTGGAGATTCCATTGGCCTGTCACCGCATCTTTGCCGCCGACAATCCGAAGGCCAAGATCGGCCTGCCAGAAATCCTCGTCGGTATCTTCCCGGGTGCGGGCGGCACGACACGCCTCGCGCGCAAACTGGGCGCGATGGGCGCGTCCCCGCTTCTGCTGGAAGGCAAGCTGAACGATCCCCAAAAAGCGAAAGCCGCTGGTGTTGTTGACGAGGTTGTCCCCGCGGACGAACTGCTGTCTGCTGCGAAAGCTTGGGTTCTGTCCGAGCCTGCAATCGTCAAACCATGGGACGAAAAGGGCTACAAAATGCCCGGCGGCGCGCCGTACCACCCCGCGGGTTTCATGACCTTTGTCGGGGCTTCTGCCATGGTCAACGGCAAGACCCAAGGCGTCTATCCTGCAGCCAAGGCCCTGCTCTCTGCCGTCTATGAAGGCGCGCTTGTCCCCTTCGACACCGCGATCAAGATCGAGGCGCGCTGGTTCACCAATGTCCTGATGAACCCGTCCTCATCTGCGATGATCCGTAGCCTTTTCATCAACAAGGAAGCTTTGGAAAAGGGCGCCAACCGCCCGGAAGCCCCAGACCAGAAGGTCAAAAAAGTCGGCGTGATTGGCGCAGGCATGATGGGTGCGGGCATTTCGCTTGTGTCCGCATTGGCTGGGATCGAAGTTGTGTTGATCGACAGCACACAAGAGGCTGCCGATAAGGGCAAATCCTACACCACTGCGCATCTCGATAAAGGCATGGCCCGCAAGAAGGTGACGCAGGAAAAGAAGGACGCGGTGCTTGGCCTGATCAACGCGACCACCGATTACGACGCGCTGAAAGGCTGCGATCTGATCGTGGAAGCCGTGTTCGAAGATGTGGGCGTCAAAGCCGACGTCACAGCCAAGGTGCAAGCCGTCACCGGCCCCGACTGCATCTTTGCAACCAACACCTCCACCCTACCGATCACAGAGCTGGCAAAAGCCTCTGCCGACGCCGAGAAATTCATTGGCATCCACTTCTTCTCGCCCGTCGACAAGATGCTGCTGGTCGAGATCATCAAAGGCAAAGAGACCGGCGATGTGGCCGTGGCCAAAGCGCTCGACTATGTGCGCCAGATCAAGAAGACACCGATTGTCGTGAACGACGAACGGTTCTTCTATGCCAACCGCTGCATCATTCCTTACATCAACGAAGGGATCCGGATGGTGAAGGAAGGTGTGAAACCGGCGCTGATCGAAAACGCCGCCAAGCTCGTTGGTATGCCTTTGGGCCCGCTGCAACTCGTCGATGAAACCTCCGTCGATCTGGGCGTGAAGATCGCCAAGGCGACCAAGGCGGCGATGGGTGACGCCTATCCTGATGGCGAAGTCGATGAAGTGCTGTTCTGGATGTTCGATCAAGAACGCCTTGGCCGCAAATCTAACGCGGGCTTCTATGCCTACGATGAAAAGGGCAAGCGTCTGGGCCTCTGGGAAGGGCTTGCAGCCCAATACCCTGTGGCCGATGAACAGCCAGACCTGATCACCGTGCAGCACCGCCTGCTGTTTGCTCAAACGCTCGAAGCGGTGCGCGCACTGGAAGAAGGTGTGCTTGAAGACATCCGCGAAGGCGACGTCGGCGCGATCCTCGGCTGGGGCTTTGCGCCATGGTCAGGCGGCCCGTTCAGCTGGCTCGACATCATCGGCGCACCCTATGCGGCCGAACGGTGCGATCAGTTGACCGAACAATTTGGCGACCGGTTCAAAACGCCCGCCCTGCTGCGCGAGATGGCGGACAAGAACCAAGAGTTCTACAAACGGTTCGGCGCGTCTGCCCAAGCCGCCTAAAACGCTTTGTGGCGCATCCCTGTTTGTGGGGTGCGCCCGCCAGCACTCTTTTTTCCATCATGCCAGTGGATTGTGCATCATACCGGATGCAATCGGGCGATATCGACAGCAGGTGCCAGTAGAACACTTCACTTCGCATAATCACTAGTCTTTTATCAGCCCCGTTGAAAGCAGCTGATCTTCGCACTCAATAATTGTCAGACATTCCTTTTTCCGCTCTTATGCCATGAACAAGGGAGGATCATGTCATGGGTTGGATGCGGGACGAAACCGGATTGGGAAAACGGGCGGCCAATTATGTACCGCTCACACCACTGTCACATTTGCAGCGGGCCGCGTTGATCTTTGCCGATCGCGAAGCCGTCGTTTACGGCAAGACCCGGCTGACCTATGCCAAATACTATCGGCGGGTGTCGCGGTTGGCGTCAGCGCTGACCAAGGTAGGCGTGGAGCCGGGCGATGTGGTCGCAACCATCCTGCCCAACGTGCCCGCACAATCCGAGGCCGCCTTTGGCGTGCCAGCATGCGGTGCGGTCCTTAACACAATCAACACGCGCCTTGATGTCGATACGGTCGCCTACATCTTTGATCACGGCGAGGCCAAGGTCGCCCTTGTGGACAGCCAGTTCTTGCCGCTTGCGATGGCTGCGGTCGAATTGATGGACGGCCCCGCCCCCCTGATTATCGAAGTGCCGGATGATGCGGCCGGTGTGCACGCCATCGGCGCACAGCAAAACTATGAAGACTTCCTGGCCACAGGCGATCCTGAGTTCACTTGGATTTTGCCTGATGATGAATGGGAAAGCCTCGCGCTGAACTATACCTCGGGGACAACCGGTCGGCCCAAGGGCGTGGTGTACCACCATCGCGGCGCGTATCTGATGACGATGGGGACACCCATCAGCTGGGAACTGCCGCTTTTTATGCGGTACTTGCAGATCGTACCGCTCTTCCACTGCAACGGCTGGAACCACACCTGGATGCTGCCTGCATTGGGCGGCACTGCCGTGTGCTGTCGCGATATTACGGCAAAGAACATCTATGATGCCATCGCCGACGAAGATGTCACCCATTTCGGCGGCGCGCCTATCGTGCTCAACCTGATCGTGAACGCCAAGGATGGCGAGCGGCGCAGCTTTGATCACGTGGTCGAGGTCTTTACCGCAGGGGCGCCACCTGCACCGGCGA
>JALQUF010000163.1 GCA_023263855.1 Yoonia sp.
AGGACAGGATCGCACCAGAGGAGCCAACCAGCGCACCCACAACGATCAACAGATCATTGCCGAGCGAGAAACCAATCGCCGCAGCAGCCCAGCCCGAGTAGCTGTTCAACATCGACACAACGACTGGCATATCCGCGCCGCCGATACCCATGATCAGGTGATAACCGATGAACAGGCCCGCCAGTGTCAGCAGAACCAGCGCCCATGATCCGCTGCCGCCCATATACATGACCAACAAGATCACCGAGAGTGCCGCTGCACCAGCGTTCAGAAAATGACCGCCGGGCAGTTTGTTGGCGCCTGTATCCACTTTGAATGGCAGCTTGCTGGAGTTGCCAGCCAGCTTGGCATAGGCGATCACTGAGCCGGTGAAAGTCACGGCGCCGATCCAGATACCCAGCACCAGTTCGACCCGCAGGATGCTGATCTCAACGCTGGATTTCTTGGCGATCAACTGACCAAAGGCGCTCAGACCGTCGTAGGCTTCTTTTGGCAGTCCGATGGCTGTAATTCCATCCGGCCCAACAGCGCCCAGCACCTGACCGTTTGCCTCATAGAGGGCGGCCATGTTGTTGATCATGATGTCGGCGTTAAAGCCCACAAAGACAGCCGCCAGACCCACCATGGAGTGCATGATGGCGACGAGTTCAGGCATCTGGGTCATTTCGACCTTGGTCGCCAGTTGATAGCCAACCATGCCACCCAGCGCGATCAGGATGATCGAGAGCAGGCCTAGCCCGGCCCCCGGCCCGACAAGTGTTGCGAAGACAGCCAAAGCCATACCTGCAATGCCGTACCAGACAGCCCGTTTTGCGCTTTCCTGACCGGACAGACCGCCCAACGAAAGGATGAAGAGAATAGCTGCGACGACATAGGCCGCGATTGTGAATGCGTTATCCATTGCCCTGCCCCTTTAAGACTTTTGGAACATGGCGAGCATGCGCCGTGTCACGAGGAAGCCACCGAAGATGTTCACGGCCGCCATAAAGATACCCAGTGCCGCCAAAATCGTAATCAGCGCGCTGGTTGATCCGATCTGGATCAGCGCACCAAGAATGATGATCGACGAAATCGCGTTCGTCACAGCCATCAAAGGCGTGTGCAGCGAATGGGCGACGTTCCAGATCACCTGGAAGCCGATAAAGACCGACAGAACAAACACGATGAAGTGCTGCATAAAGCTGGCAGGCATGCCCGGGATCAGGCCGATCCCGAGGATCAGGGCTGCACCAATCGCCAAAAGACCGACTTGTGTCTTGGTCTCTTTCTGGAAGGCTGCAGTTTCTGCCGCGCGCTTTTCTTCCGCTGTCAGCTCTTTGGGCGCTTCTTTCTTGGGTGCAGCCGCAATCGCGGCCACCTTGGGCGGTGGTGGCGGGAAGGTGATTTCGCCTTTGTAGGTCGCTGTCGCGCCCCGGATGACGTCGTCTTCCATGTTGTGGTTTGGCGTGCCGTCTTTTTCTGGCGTCAGGTCCGTCATCATGTGACGGATGTTTGTCGCGTAGAGTGTTGACGATTGCGCAGCCATCCGGCTGGGGAAGTCGGTATACCCGATGATCGTGACACCGTTGTCGGTCACGATCTTTTCGTCCATCACAGTCAGCTTGCAGTTGCCGCCACGCTCAGCCGCAAGGTCAACAATGACCGAACCGGGCTTCATGCTATCGACCATGTCTTTGGTCCAAAGCTCCGGCGCGTCACGGCCCGGAATCAGGGCTGTGGTGATGACGATGTCGATATCAGGGGCAATTTCGCGGAACTTAGCCAACTGCGCGGCTGCAAATTCGGGCGAGGACACGGCAGCATAGCCGCCTGTGGCAGACCCGTCCTGCTGTTCTTCCTCAAAATCGAGGAAAACAAACTCGGCACCCATCGATTCAACCTGCTCGGCCACTTCCGGGCGCACGTCGAAAGCATATGTGATGGCACCAAGCGATGTTGCCGTACCAATCGCGGCCAAACCGGCCACACCGGCACCAACCACCAGAACCTTGGCAGGCGGCACCTTACCGGCGGCTGTCACCTGACCGGTAAAGAACCGGCCAAAATTGTTGCCCGCTTCAATCACAGCGCGGTAGCCTGCGATATTAGCCATCGAGGACAGCGCGTCCATTTTCTGCGCGCGGCTGATGCGCGGCACCATGTCCATGGCGATCACGGTGGCGCCTTTTTCGTTGGCGGCCTCCATCAATTCCTTGTTCTGCGCAGGATAGAAGAACGAAATCAGCGTCTGACCCTTTTGCACCCGCTTTGCTTCGGTATCGCTTGGAGGGCGCACCTTGGCCACGATGTCCACTTCTTTCCAAAGTGCTGCTGCTGTTTTAACAACACTTACACCTGCATTTTCGTATGCAGCATCTGAAAAGCCAGCCATCGCGCCAGCGCCGCTTTCGACGTAGCACTCGTGACCGAGCTTTTGAAGCTGAAGTGCGCTGTCAGGGGTCATTGCGACCCTTGCTTCGCCTTCGAACACTTCTTTAGGTGTTCCGATTTTCAACGTTTCCGTCCTTCTTCTTTTTTCGTGCCCTTGCGGACACCTTGGTTCTTTTCCTATACGCAACAAACTCGAAACGCGCTGACGTTACGAGTGCAAAAAATGTCGCAATCTCTAAATCTAGCGCCATGTGTCGCGCATTTACCGCTCAAAATCCGATCTAAATTTGCGCCGAAGTCGATCCTCTTCCGGTGCGATAAACCCATAATCTATGGCCATAACAAAGATTGGCAAGATTGCTAGCGATAACACCGCATCCCAATGCAAAATAAATCCCAACAGGACCATGGCGTCCCCAAGGTAAATCGGGTTACGTGTCCATTTAAACACGCCTGTTGTGACCAAATGGTCGGCTTCGCGGTGGAGAATCATTGTTGTGCGATGACGCCGCATTTCAACAACGGCAAGTGCCATCAACAACACCCCTGCCCCAATCGACAGTCCCGCCACCATATCCGTGATTGGATGGGACAGAGAGAGGCCAAAATGGACATTCCGCGCCTGAAAATAGGCAATGACCAGCGCCAGTGCCAACCAAACAGGTGGGATATTCAGCCAACGTGCCATCATTCTGGTTTATAAGCCGCGTTTTGTTGCCAGCCCTGCAAGCCAGTTTGCAACACCAACACGTTTTCATGCCCCATCAGGCGTGCCGCAAACACAGCCTGCGCAGATAAGCTGCCCGTATTGCAAAACAGAATGACCATACCGCTATCTGGGATTTCGTCCAAACGACCGGGGACTTCGCGCCATTCAATATGGGTTGCGCCGGGGATCGTGGAGGCATCAAATTGATCGGCGTCGCGCGTATCAATGAAGAGGGCTGCGTCGAACACGTCCTGCGTCAACTGCTCTGGCACAATGATGCCAGAGTCGTAGGTGGCAAAATCCATGTATCCTGTGATTTCATCTGCCAGATCACTGGCCCAAACTGGTGCGCCAAGGCATGCAAGCGCAAATGCAAGCGCGCGCAGACATGTTGTCATTATTCAAACTCCATCTCAGCATAAACGCGGCCTGCGTTTTTTGTTGCCAATTCTTCGAACGTGTCCAGCACCTTCCAACTCTCCTGATCGACGTAATAGGCCCCTGCCAGATCACCGCCATCATCCAAATGCGCACCAACTTTTGCGCGCAAATCCACCAGATATTCGTAGGTGTAACGATGTACTTGGGCCAAGTTCGTC
>JALQUF010000164.1 GCA_023263855.1 Yoonia sp.
ATTGATTGTGGGCAGCTTGGATCATGATGTTATCAGGTTGAACGAAAAGGCCCTTGCTGCGTTGACCTGCAGCAAAGTTCTGGAAATCGTCCCCGGCGCGGGTCATCTTTTTGAAGAGCACGGCACCTTGGACAAAGCCATTGATCTGGCCGCCGCCTGGTTCAGGTCGCATCTTGCAGCTCAGGCCCCTGCTCGTCCGGCACCGCCTCCAGAGCCGCCCACCGCGCCATCAATCTTGCGCGATGCGGCAGAGCCACTGCCCGAGATCACCGATCCTGCCTTTGCCAAGGCCTTTGACCGCTTTGGGTCGAAACGTGTCGTTCTGCTGGGCGAGGCATCTCATGGCACATCAGAGTTTTATCGCGCACGGGCCGCAATCACCCGCCGCCTCATCGAAGAACACGGGTTTTCAATTATCGCTGTCGAAGCCGACTGGCCCGATGCCGCCGCGGTGGATAATGACATTCGGCTCAAGCCGCACCAACCGATGACAACCGCGCCCTTCCAGCGCTTTCCTGCGTGGATGTGGCGCAACGCTGAATTCGATGAGTTCACCCGCTTCTTGCAGACTCATAATAGTGCGAAAGACGCGGAAGAGCGCATCGCATTTTACGGTCTTGACCTGTACAATATGAACGCGTCGATTGCAGCTGTTCTGGCCTATCTTGACCGTGTTGATGAAACGGCGGCAGCGGTGGCGCGTTCGCGGTACGGCTGCTTGCTCGATTGGTCGCAAGACCCTGTCGCTTACGGTCGGGCAGCACTTACACCAGGATTTTCCATCTGTGAAAAACCGGTCCTGCAAATCCTCTCCGATCTTTTCGAAAAGCAACTCGCCTATTCCAGCAAAGACGGTGAACAGTTCTTTGATGCCACGCAGAATGCGCGCCTTGTCGCCTCGGCCGAGAAATACTACCGGATCATGTATTACGGATCGCACCTGTCGTGGAACCTGCGTGACCAGCATATGTTCCAGACATTGCGCCAGATTCTGGCCCATGCGGGACCGGACAAAAAGGCGGTCGTCTGGGCGCATAATTCCCATATTGGTGATGCACGCCACACAGACATGGGCCGCACCCGCGGCGAACTGAACATCGGCCAACTCTGCCGCGAGGAATACGGAGATGCAGCCGCATTGATCGGGTTTGGGACGGCATCGGGTACAGTGGCTGCCGCGTCTGAATGGGACGCACCGATGGAAACCAAGGATATCCGCCCGCCCCGCCCCGACAGCTATGAAGCGCTTTGCCATGATGTAGGGTACGCGCGGTTCCTGTGGGATTTCCGATCAGACCACTCTGGCCCTCTCAACGAACTTCTAAGCACACCAAGATTAGAACGCTATATCGGCGTGATTTATCGCCCCGAAACGGAACGCGCGAGCCACTACAGCCCTGCGATCCTGCCCGATCAATATGACGCTTTCGTCTGGTTTGACAAAACACAGGCGATCACTCCGCTGCCGACCCTGACAAACACGACCGAAGACGAAACCTATCCTTTCGGCCTGTGATGACGCGCAGCAACCGCCACTACAAATGAAAAGGAGTACTGCAATGCTACAAACAACTTTTTCTCCAATGCGCACAATGGACCCGTTTGCGGACATGCGCAGGATGCAAAGTGCGATGAACCGCCTGTTCGACGGCACACGCACTGCAGGTCAGTCCGCGACATACCCGGCAGTCAACTTCTGGGCTGGTGAAAACAGCGTTTTGATGACGAGTGAACTGCCAGGTCTGACAGAAGACAACATCGAACTGACCGTTCAGGACACGACGCTGTCAATCCGCGCCACCTTCCCTGAACCCGAAACAGGTGATGATCTGGTTTGGCACCGCCGTGAACGGGTAGAAGGATCGTTCTTGCGCACAATCGAACTGCCGTTCCGTGTCGACCCAGAGCGCGTGGATGCCCGCTTTGAAAACGGCGTGCTTACGGTCGAAATGCAGCGTCCTGACGCCGACAAGCCAAAACACATCAAAATCAAAGCATCCTGAAGTCACACTTGAAAGGAGAACATCATGGCACAGGAACTGGCCACACAAGAAACAAGCGATATTGCCACCACGAATGGCGATGCAAATCGCCGCGCGATGGCGTTCACGCCCGCTGTCGATATCTTTGAACGTGACGACACCACGGTGATCGTGGCCGATATGCCGGGCGTGGCGCCCAATGACGTCGATGTGACGCTTGAACGGCAGGTTCTGACATTGCGCGGCAAGGTCACGCCCTATGCACCCGAAGGCTATCGGGCACTGTCGTCCGAATACCGCGTCGGCGACTACATCCGCGTCTTCACACTGTCGGACGAAATTGATCAGGACAAGATCAATGCAGCATTCAAGAACGGGGTTTTGCGACTTGAATTGCCACGCTCAGCAGAAACCAAACCCAAGAAAATAACAGTAAAGGCAGCTTGATCCGCCTTTGCGACAGATCAACCCAAGTCATGGAGGAGCAATAAATGCAAATCAGCGATCTAATCCCGTGGGGTCGGCACAAGGACGAGACTCCGGCAGGCGAAAGCAGCGACAGTGCCAATCCCCTGGTTTCACTGCAACGCGACATCAACCATGTGTTCGAGGATTTCTGGCACAAGGTTGAAAATGGCTGGACCGGACGCCGCGATGCAATTGGCATGTTTGGCCCCAGCACCGACATCACCGAAACAGACAAAAGCGTGGATGTGTCAGTCGAACTGCCCGGTATGACACAGGACGACATCGACATCTCCCTGTCGCATGACGCCTTAACCATACGTGGCGAAAAAAAGATCGAGCACGAAGAAGAACGCAAGGGTGTGTACATGTCCGAACGCTCTTACGGGTCCTTCTATCGCACTGTTCCATTGCCTGCGGGCGTTGACGCCGACAAGGCCGACGCGACATTCAAGAACGGCGTTCTGACAGTCAGTCTGCCCAAAACGCCCGAAGCGCAGGCCAAAATCAAGCACATACCCGTCAAGGCAGCATGAATTTTCAGGGGCCGGACATTCCCGGCCCCTGTTAGCTAGTTGAAAAGGAGACAAGAAATGCGCGCTGTTTATTCTCGCCTTTGCCACGTCTTGGTTGCAATCTGGATTGCGACACTGGCTGTCACATTACCCGCGACGGCACAAACGGCTGACAGACCAATGTTCCTGAACGATGACGGGTTGCCAACGTTGGCGCCCTTGCTGGCCGAGGTCACCCCCGCTGTCGTGAATGTATCCGTTGAAAGCCTCCAGACACTCGACACGAACCCGCTGTTCAATGACCCGTTTTTCCGACGGTTTTTCGACATGCAACCGATGCCGCAGCAGCCCCGGCAACGCCGACAGATGAGCGCGGGATCGGGTGTGATCATTGATGCGGATGAGGGATATGTATTGACCAATTCCCATGTCGTCGAAAACGGTGAGCGGATTCTGGTGACGCTGAAGGACCAGCGCCAGTTTGAGGCGGAAATGATCGGCAATGACCCAGGAACGGATATTGCCCTGCTCAAGATTGACGCCAGCGGATTAACGG
>JALQUF010000165.1 GCA_023263855.1 Yoonia sp.
CCAGATGCGACCACGGGCGGCGGCGGTGGGTTGACCGATGCGGAGAGATTGCGCGAGCAGCTTGCGACCCGTCTTGAGACGCTCATGGAAGGGCTGATGACCGAACGCGAGGCGGTGGCGAACTGGTATGCCGAGAGCCAAGCCTTGCTTGACGAGGCGCGCGCGGCGGAATTGCTGACAGAACAAGAGTATTTTGACCAAAAGACGCGGCTTCAAGAGGAGTATAATCGCAGGGCGCAATCGCTGATGAATGAAGAAGTCCAGATGAGAAAATCAACTTTCTCATCAATGATTGGGCTTTTAACTCAATTCGGTTCAAAGAACAAAGCGCTTGCCAAGGTCGCGGTTGCACTCAATGCGGCGCAACGGGTTTCTGAAATAACCGCTAATACAGCCGCTGCATCAACGCGTGCTCTTGCTGAACTTGGACCAATAGCGGGCCCGCCTGTCGCTGCGAGGATAGCGGCGTATGGGGCAATGCAGAAGGCAATCGCGGTTGCCAGTGCTGCAATGAGTGCCAGAGGATCATCCGGCGGTGGAAGCTTCAATAGCGGTTCATCTTCGGGATCGGCGTCATCAACACAACAAGCCGCATCTGCCCCACAAACAATGCAGACGCTCAATTTTAGCGTCACCAATGACCCGTTCGGCATCTCGGATCGCCTCGTGCGGCAGATCGTCGGGGCCATCAATCAATCGCAGCGTGACGGCTCAACTCTCATCAGGGCGACTGTGGCATGACCGCAGCATGGCAAAGGGGTTTAAACCATGACAATTAAAATTACTCAGCTTCCAACGCTTGTTGGATCGGATGCCGCGACAAACGATGTAATTCCTGTTGTAGACGTATCTGCAACTACAACCAAAAAGATGACTAGGGCGGAGTTTTTCAAGAATGCACCTAGTATTGGGATCGGGACAAACTCGCCAGAAGCAGCCATTCACATTGAAAGCGGTTCTGTTAATAAAATACGACTGCAATCAACCTCAGGTGTTGCTGGAGGTTTTATCTCGTGGCACGATAACCTCGGAAATCGCAATAAATACATTGGGACCCCCAGCAACGACATTTCAGACCTTAGAATACAACAAGAAGATAACGCAAATATTGTTTTGGCCACTAGTGATCTTGAACGTGTTCGTATCACTGGCGCGGGTAACGTAGGGATTGGGACAGGGACCCCATCCGAAAAACTGTCTGTTTCTGGAAACGTCACTATTACAGGTTCACTGTCTAAAGGCTCTGGTTCGTTTAAGATCGACCACCCTGTCAAGCCAGACACACATCACCTTGTTCATAGCTTTATCGAAGGGCCACAGGCTGACAACATTTATCGCGGCAAGATTACCCTTGTTGATGGTGTTGCAACTGTCAACCTAGATGAAGCTAGTCGTATGACGGAAGGCACTTTCGTTGCTTTGAATGGTAATGTTCAATGTTTCACAACCAACGAAAGCAGCTGGACTGCTGTTCGGGGAACTGTTGTTGGAAACCTTTTAACGATTGAGGCACAAGATAGCACCTGCACAGACGAAGTATCTTGGTTGGTAATTGGTGAACGGCATGACCAACACATGCTTGATACGTCTTGGACAGATGAAAATGGTCGCATCATCACAGAACCGGAAAAGGCTTTCGAATGACCCTAAGCCTAGAAAATTACACCGCATTTAGGCCAAATCAGCCGTCGCAAAGTATCGCCACGCAATTGAATGTTGCGCTGGCAACTGAGGGCGACGTTGAAATAGTGACTGAACCAATATCTGAGTTAGTCAACGAGCCTCTGACCCACGCGCGCATCCTCTGGGAGCCGATCACCGGGACTGTGACGGCCACGGGGACGGACGGCGCGCTGGCGGGGAACGATTACACCTTTCAGCGCTGGGCGCTTGGGGCAACGACCGGGACATGGACGATTCAGACGGCGGCGGATGCTGACGTGGATACGGTCTTCATCGCTGCGCACTCGCTGGCCGGGGCGACGATCCTGATCCAGACGGCAGCAACGGCGGGCGGGGCTTTCACAACGCGGGCCACGATCACCCCAACGGACAATTCGACCATCGCGGCGATGTTCAATAACGCGGGGTCGGCTTATGTCGTGCGCGAGGTTCGGGTTTCTATTTCTGGCGCTCCTGAAACGGCCACAGTCGGCATCATCCGCGCCGGGAAGGCGCTACAGATGCAGCAGGCTGTCTTCGGGGGCATACAGCCCATTGGCCTGACAAGGGCCGTTGAGACGCGCCACAGCATGTCAGAGACGGGGCAATGGCTTGGTCGCACGATCCAGCGTCAGGCGCGGCGCACCTCGATGCCGTGGGCGCATCTGACGGCGGCTTGGTATCGTGCAAACTTTGAGCCGTTCTCGCTGGCGCTTCCACAGACGCCGTTTGGGCTGGTTCAGAACCCGGCGAAGATGCCGGAGAGCGTGGCCTGGTGCTGGACCGATCAGACGCCGCAGCCGGAAAACATGGGCATCAAAGATCTGATGAGCGTGACACTCGACATCACGGGTTTTCTTGAATGAGCAACACGGATTTTTCCCGCGAGCCGCTTCAGGTTGTTGAGATCATTCAGCCGCTTTGCAGCCGGGTTTTCGGGACATCGCCTTGCCTTGCGGTCGGAGACAAGTGCTGGAACACTGACAAAACCTGCAAATTCATCACGGCGCTTGATTTATCCGATAGCATTGCAATCAGGTTCGTTTCCCCAGCGGCAAACCGCGTCTTGGATGAAGCCGGGGCATTTCAACCTTCTGCCGCCATCCCAGCGCTTCTGGCCGTGGACACCGCGCCGACGGTTCTGAACGTGGCTGGTGGCGATGACAACATGTCACCTCTGGGCGTTCGAGCTGTGGCGAATGTGGCAATCAAGGACTTCCCCTTTAACGATGTGGGGCTTGATCCGTATCTCGCGGATCGCAGCTATGACCCGATCACGCAGGGCAGCTTCTGGACGAAGTGGCTGGCGCGCAACCCGTTCCATACGGGCTACATCCTGAACATCTATGACGGCTATTTCGGGCAGTCTTTGGATGAGATGATCCGGCGCGAGTATTCGATTGAAAAGATCGACGCCAGCCGGTCGCAGGTTCGCATCGTGGCCAAGGACATTTTGCGCAAGGTCACCGATACCGAGGTCACCGCGCCGAGGCTGTCGCCCGGATCGCTGGCGGCGAACATCACAAACGCGGCGGCATCGCTGCAAGTGGCCGGGGCTATCCCGGCGGATTACCCGGCATCGGGCAGGATCCGCATCAACAACGAGATCATCGCCTATACGGGCCGCGCATTGTCAGGCTCAAACGTGGAGTTCACCGGGCTGACGCGCGGGCAGCTAAACACCGAGGCGGCGGCACATAATCAGTTCGACCGGGTGCAGGAGGTGCTTAGTTATGAGGCCGAGCCGTATTCGGACATTATCTATGACCTGCTGGTCACCTAT
>JALQUF010000166.1 GCA_023263855.1 Yoonia sp.
GGATGCGTGATGGCAGAGTTTGTGCGCATTCACGAGGTTGGTCCCCGTGACGGTCTGCAGAACGAGAAGGGCGTGATTTCTGTGGCGCGCAAGGTCGCGCTGATTGATTTGCTCAGCCAGTCCGGTTTGCGCGATATCGAGGTGGGCAGTTTTGTCAGCCCCAAGTGGGTGCCGCAGATGGCCGATACGGATCAGGTGTTGGCGCAACTGCACCCTGAACCGGACGTACGCTATGCGGTCTTGGTACCGAATATGCGCGGCTGGGAAGGGTTCTTGCAGGCGCGCCGCGCGGATATGCTAACAGAGATTGCTGTGTTTATCGCCGCCTCCGAGGGGTTTTCACAGAGCAACCTGAATTGTTCGATCGCTGAATCGGTTGCGCGCCTTCGCCCTGTGGTTGCTGCGGCCCAGGAAAACGATGTGGTTGTACGCGGCTATGTGTCTTGTGTCACGGATTGCCCGTTTGACGGAGCAGTCGCCCCGCAGCAGGTTGCCGATACTGTGGCGATGTTGCGCGAGGTGGCCCCGATGCAGGTGTCATTGGGGGACACGATTGGCAAAGGTTCACCCGAGCGCGTTGGCGCGATGCTGGAGGCCGTTCTGGGCGTAGCTCCGGCCACTGACCTGGCGGGCCATTTTCATGATACTGGCGGGCAGGCGCTGGCGAACATCGAAACGTCACTTGATCTGGGCCTGCGGGCCTTTGACAGCGCCGTTGGCGGGTTGGGCGGCTGCCCTTATGCCCCGGGCGCCCCCGGCAATGTGGCGACCGAGGCGGTTTTGGCGCTGCTGGACCAGTTGGGATATGAAACCGGTATCGACCGCGATGTGATTGCGCAGGCGGCAGAGATGGCGAGGGCGATGCGATGATTGATCTGGAAGTAGACGGCCGTGGTGTTGCGACTCTGGCTTTGGCCCGACCGGAAAAGCACAATGCGCTGTCGCAGGCATTGATTGACGACTTGCGCGCCGCCACTGCCAGGATTGCCGCGGATCAGACGATCCGCGTTGTCATTCTGACGGGGCAGGGCAGGTCATTTTGTGCAGGGGGTGATCTGGGTTGGATGCAGGACCAGATGGCGGGCGATGATGCGATGAAGCGGGCCGCCGCGCAATCGTTGGCGCAAATGCTTGGGGCGCTCAATACGCTGCCGCAGCCGGTGATCGGGCGGGTGCAGGGCAACGCCTTTGGGGGGGGTGTCGGCATGGCCTGCGTCTGTGATGTGGCGATTGCGGTTGATGATGCGAAATTCGGACTGACCGAGACCAAGCTGGGATTGATCCCCGCCACTATCGGCCCCTATGTGCTGGCCCGGATGGGCGAAGCGCATGCGCGGCGGGTGTTCATGTCAGGCAGGCTTTTTGATGCCGCCGAAGCGGTTGATCTGGGCATCGTGGCCAAAGCTGTGCCGGCAGCGGCGCTGGATCAGGCGGTCGAAGCAGAAGTGGCGCCCTATCTGCAATGTGCGCCTGATGCGGTTGCTGCGGCCAAAGCCTTTGCGCGCAGTTTGGGCCCCACAATCGACGAATCGGTGATCGCCCGGTCCATCGACGCATTGATCGCCCAATGGGAGGGCCGTTCAGCGAAAGAAGGCATTTCTGCCTTTTTTGAGCGTAGAAAGCCGGATTGGGCCGTCACATCGGGGTCATAATCGTCAGAATTGTGTCTCACTTCTGACCGATTTCGCAGGGCATTCTGGGCTGGAAGAGGAGAGCCCGATGCCCTTTGTATGGCCCACAAGTGAACAAATCGTTTACCGTGTTATGCGTTTGCGCCGTTTGATCGCAGTGGCTGTCGCGGTGCCTGTGCTTGTGATGCTGGGGATCGCCTTGCTGGATCCTGCCGTTTTGTCGCCCGAGCGCGCGACGATCGCATCAATGGCTGTTGCACTGCTTGTTGTCGGGCATGTGGTGCTGTTTCCCAATGTTACGCTGGAAACCATTAGCCTGTCGCTGTCGGTGACAGCTTTGGTTGTGGCGATGCCGGTTATTAAGATTGTGGCAGGGTGGGCGCCTGCTGCGCATCAGTCAGCAGCACTTGTGATCCTTGTCACACTGGCGGTTGCGGCCATGGGCTTGTTGATGGCGGTGCTTCAGATTGTGCTGAATGCGCTGGCCTATGCCGGGCCTATGGTGCGTTTGCGTCTGAAAACGCGGCTTGATCTGCCTTGTTCGGCAATGGTGGCGCGCCGCCAGTGTGCTTTGCAGCCGCAAACACGGCGTGGCCGCGTCTTGACAGGGGCCGAGGATGACAACGGCTTTTTTGATGTTGCTGTCGCGTCGCACCATGTGGACGACCCTGAAAATCCTGAGCAGCCGTTGATTGTCAAAGTGGATGCCAAGGTGCTGTCCGCAACCGAAGATCAGCATGATGTGATGATTGTCTTGCCCAACGGGTCGGTCACAGTCACGTCGCAGACATTTGCGCCATCGCACACCGGATGCACTGTGCAAGTGACAGATATGCCCGGTGATTTCACTGCCGGAATGCATGCTTTGTTCTGGCTGACAGACCAGCAGGCTGACAACCTGACCGAGATGTCAGATGTCATTCTGGGCAATGAGACCCGCGCCAATGGTCTGGCGCATGGTGTCTCGCTTTTGTCGGTTGCCGGTGCGATCCTGTCGCCCCGCCAGCCGATGGCCACCCGCGCCAAATAATTCCTTTCAAATTGATCACCTGTGACACTCCGCTTGGTTGACCCTTCGGGGTGGCAAAGGTATGCAGCTAGCAGCCAACTGACGGTCCGCCTATGCGCGGGCCGAGCCGAAAGGAACACCCCTTGCAGGAAATGCTATCCGAATACCTGCCGATCATGATCTTTCTGGGCCTTGCGATTGCGCTGGGCCTGATCCTGGTCCTTGCTGCGGCGATTGTCGCTGTGCGTAACCCCGACCCAGAAAAAGTATCGGCTTATGAGTGCGGATTTAACGCCTTTGACGATGCGCGTATGAAATTTGATGTGCGGTTCTATCTGGTCGCGATCCTGTTCATTATTTTTGACCTTGAGGTCGCCTTCCTGTTCCCATGGGCGGTTGCCTTCCAGGATGTCAGCATGGTCGGTTTCTGGTCGATGATGGTGTTTCTGGGCGTGCTGACGATTGGCTTTGCCTACGAATGGAAGAAAGGGGCGCTCGAATGGGAGTGATGACCGGAACCGCAGTGGGTGCTGACAAAGAGCACGGCGCGCAGCTGATTAACTCTGAGTTGCAAGACAAGGGTTTCCTTGTGACCTCAACGGCGGACATCGTGAACTGGGCGCGGACAGGGTCTCTGCACTGGATGACCTTTGGTCTGGCCTGCTGCGCGGTTGAGATGATGCACACCTCCATGCCGCGCTATGATCTTGAGCGGTTTGGCACGGCACCGCGCGCGTCCCCACGCCAGTCCGATCTGATGAT
>JALQUF010000167.1 GCA_023263855.1 Yoonia sp.
GTTTTGAGATTTTGTAACAGCGCAAGTGAGGCGCGGATTTTGGCACTGTGACCCCCGTCACCAATTCACCTGATGCGTGGTCTTGCTTGCCGTAAGCGATGAAGAAATCCTCGATCGGCATGGTGCGGGTCTCGGTGCCGTGCCGCAGATGCAAGCTGGCCCCCATCGCGATCAGCGCAGGCGGATTGTCCCCGATCGGTGAGCCGTTGGCGATGTTGCCCCCAATCGTGGCTGCGTTGCGCACCTGTTCAGAGCCATAGCGCCGGATCATTTCCGCATAGGACGGGTGGCGCGTGCGCACCGTATCCAGAACTTCGGTCATCGTAACGGCCGCCCCGAAATGGATGCTGTCATCGGTTTGGCTGATCTCGCGCAATTCAGCGCAACGATTCAAAAAGGCGACCTGAGACAGATCACGCAATTGCTTGGTCACCCAAAGCCCCACGTCGGTTGCACCAGCAATCAGGGTGGCGTCGGGATGCGCGGCATACCAGCTGGACAGTTCATCAAGCGTTTCTGGCGCATAGGGACGTGCTTCCACCGCGGGGGCGTCATCATGCATCCATGCGGGCACCGGGGCTTGCGCTGCCGCCTCTGCGGCGCGCACAATCGGTGCATAGCCGGTGCACCGGCACAGGTTGCCTGCAAGGACATCATCGTGGTCTTCACGCCCTTGCAGATGCCCTGTCGCCATCGATGCAATAAATCCCGGCGTGCAGAAGCCGCATTGCGAGCCGTGATGGTCAATCATTGCTTGCTGAACCGGGTGCAGCGCATCATCGGGGCCGCTGATCCCTTCGACAGTCCGCACCGCCTTGCCGTGAAGCTGGGGCAGAAACAGGATGCAGGCATTCAGCGCCTTGGCGCCATTTGCATCTGTAACCATCACCGTGCAAGCGCCGCAGTCGCCTTCGTTGCAGCCTTCTTTCGTGCCGCAAAGCGCGCGGTCTTCGCGCAGCCAGTCCAGCAGGGTGCGGGTCGCCTCTGCTTCTACCTGCACGGTTTCCCCGTTGAGAAGAAACGTGACGTTCATGATATAAACCTGCCGCCTTACCAAATGCTGCGGGGGTTGTGAGATGTCGATGCGACGTAGACATCTGCCCCGGGTGCCGGACCATGAAAACCGCGCCGGGTCTGTTTGGCAAGAAATTTTATGGCAAGACGCTGCTGCCTTATGTGCGAATGCCGCTTTTTTGGGCGGCTTTGGCTGGGTGGGACGGCTTGTTATTCAACCGAGTTTTCCCAGATTTCCCGCTGCCATGCCAGCCAGCCTTGCACTTCGATCAGGGGCGCGGCTTCGATGTAGCAGGTGCGCACACGCCCTTTTTTGATCGACCGCACAATGCCGCTGTCTTGCAAGACTTGCAGGTGCCGCATGAAGGTCGGCAGCGCCATTTGATGCGGTGCGTGCAATTCACTGACGCTGGCCGGGCCAGAAGCGAGCCTTTCGATCACGGCCCGGCGGGTTGGGTCGGCCATCGCGCCAAAAAAGGAATCGAGTTGTTTGGTCATGCGCACACCTTTGCGGTGTGCCTCTTGCGTGGTCAACATGCTTAGTCGGTTTGCTTACCGACCGGCCATTCGTCGCTTCCGTACTTGCGGCTGGACCGGCTTTCGCTACCTTGCCCGCATGAACACAGAACCTCGATTCATTCATTTGCGCGTCCATACGGAATACTCTCTTCTTGAGGGGGCAATTCCTGTGAAAAAGCTGCCCGGTCTGGCGGCGGGTATGAACATGCCCGCAGTCGCAGTCACCGATAGCAACAACATGTTTTGCGCGCTGGAGTTTTCCGAAGGGGCATCCAAGGCCGGTATCCAGCCCATCATCGGCTGTCAGGTGGATGTGACCTTTGTGACACCTGAACCCGGCAAGCGCGCCGAGCCGCCCGCACCGCTTGTTCTGCTGGCGCAGTCCGAAACCGGCTATATGAATCTGATGAAGCTGAATTCCTGTGCCTATCTTGATGCGCAGGGGCAGTTGCCACAGGTCACATTAGAGGATCTGGCGCTATACCACAGCGGGTTGATTTGCCTGTCAGGGGGTCCTGATGGTCCGGTGGGCCGCCTGCTGCGGCAAGGCCAGCGCCCCAAGGCCGAGGCCCTGATGGACCGGCTGGCGGCGATCTATCCCGACAGGCTTTATGTCGAGTTGCAGCGCCACCCCGGTGAAGACGGCGCACCCGAGGCAGAGCGTTTGACCGAGCGCGGCCATATTGAAATGGCCTACGCCAAGGGATTGCCTTTGGTCGCGACCAATGATGCCTATTTCCCCAAGACCGAGCTTTATGAGGCCCATGATGCGCTGATTTGTATCGCCGAAGGGGCCTATGTTGATCAGCAAGAACCGCGCCGCCGACTGACCCCACAGCATTACTTCAAGTCGCCCCAAGAGATGGTGACGCTGTTTGCCGACTTGCCAGAAGCCATCACGAACACGGTCGAGATTGCGCGTCGGTGTGCATTCAAGGCGTATAAGCGTGATCCGATTTTGCCGAAATTTGCGGATGATGAGGTCGCTGAACTGCGGCGTCAGGCGCAAGAGGGACTGAAGGCCCGTTTGGCGGTGATCCCTCATGCGGCACCTGTGGAAGAATACGAAAAGCGCCTCGAATTTGAGCTGGGCATCATCGAAGGCATGGGGTTCCCCGGCTACTTCCTGATCGTTGCCGACTTCATCAAATGGGCGAAGGCGCACGATATTCCGGTCGGTCCGGGGCGCGGGTCGGGCGCGGGCAGCGTCGTCGCCTGGGCGCTGACGATCACCGACCTCGATCCCCTGAAGCTTGGTCTGCTGTTCGAACGCTTCCTCAATCCGGAACGCGTGTCGATGCCCGACTTCGATATCGACTTCTGCCAGGAGCGTCGCGAAAAGGTGATCGACTACGTGCAGCAGAAATACGGTGCTGCCAATGTCGCCCAGATCATCACCTTCGGCAAGCTGCAGGCCCGCGCCGCCCTGCGCGACGTCGGCCGTGTGCTGCAGCTGCCACTCGGACAGGTCGATCGCATCTGCAAGCTGGTGCCGAACAATCCGGCCAATCCGGTTACGCTGGCACAGGCGATCAAAGAAGAAGTGCGACTGCGCGAGGAACGCGACCGCGACGAGAATGTCGCGCGTATGATGGATGTAGCGCTGAAACTGGAAGGATTATACCGCAACGCCTCGACGCACGCCGCCGGCGTGGTGATCGGCGACCGCCCGCTGGTCGAGCTGGTCCCGCTCTATCGTGATCCGCATGCCAGCATGCCGGCAACGCAGTTCTCGATGAAATACGCCGAGGCCGCCGGACTGGTGAAATTCGACTTCCTCGGCCTCAAAACCCTCGATGTGCTGGAAAAGGCCATCGACCTGATCCGCCT
>JALQUF010000168.1 GCA_023263855.1 Yoonia sp.
CTTCTTCACCATCGGCGAATTGGTTTTGATCACGCTCGGCGCACCATCCGGGCCGGGGCGCAGATCCTTGACCTGCATCGCGCAAGAGGCGGCAGGTTTCGGCGGACCACCCACAACCTCGACCAGACACATCCGGCAGTTACCCGCGATCGAAAGCCGCTCATGATAGCAGAAACGCGGGATTTCGATTCCCGCTTCTTCACAGGCCTGAATCAGGGTCATGGCCCCGTCAACTTCGACCTCATTTCCATCAATGATGACTTTGCGCAGATCAGACATGGCGTGTCCTATGTGTTCCCTATCGCGTTCTAGACCGCATTGGGTCACCCGCGTTGCGTCGCGTTCTAACGCGACAGGCCCTGCGATGCCAGTCAGATCGACAAAAAACGTTCACTTTTCCCGCGTGTGTTCGCCGCTTAGCGCAAGAGCCATCCAACGCGTGTATTTGCAGCAATTTCAGCACGTCCTACGGCGCAATAGGTCTCTTCGCGCTCGGGCACGACACCAAGCTGCACCAATTGCGCGCGGGCAATCCCCTCAAGCCGGTCTTTTTCGGCTTCATCATTGATGTAGGCATCGATCTCGGCCTCGGAATAGCCCAGCTCACGGGCCCGGCTGCGCAAGGACCGTAGATACCCCAGCCCCCGGAAAAGGCGCGCGCTGATGCTGTCGCATTTTTCCGAAATCTCATAGGCCATGCCAACGAAGATAATTCCATTGCGAATTTCAGCGACATCCTTCAAGGCGGTTTGCGCCGAAAGATACCCTGCGGGCAAAACAGAGCCAAAAGCCAACAGGGCCATCAGAGCAAACTTTTTCATGTGCGATCTCCTGTGCGGCGCCGTGTTGCGCTGCGTTTGTTGGGACTGAGATTGCGCTTTGGACGAAGTTATTCAATATCAGTGCAGCCGCAAGGGTGATTTCATGCCGATGGCGTTGGAAGTGCTGCACCTAAACCCTTGAAAGATTGCGCTTTATCGCAGCAGACCTGAGCGCACCCTTATTGTGCCGCCTGCGCCCGCAGCCAATCCCAGCCAAAGGCATCTGCGCTATCGCCCTGTTCTTCGCGCTGGCGCAACTTGTCCATGGCATCAGATAGCGTGGGTTGCGTGCCTTCGGGCACCCACCACATGACGAAATGCATCTGCACGAGGTTTTCGAACCATTCCTTGCCACGCTCCATGAACCGGGCATGCAGCGTGTCAAAAACGAAGGTTTGCAACTGCGCAGGTGTCTCCCACACCGATAGGTTCGCCACAAATTGCGGGTCGCCATCAAGGCAGGCTTCTGTGTTGCCCGTGCCGGGTTCGCCCGATCCTTCCATCATCCACACAAAGCCCGGCATCCGTTTGCCCATGCCATTGATCCGGTCAAGATTGTCCATAAATTCCGCAACGCGCGGGTCATCCGTGGGGGCAAGCAAGCGGCCAATATTCAGTTCGGCAAGATGCATCGAGTGTCCTTGGGTGGGCTGCAAGTGAAAGCGCAAAAAGCATAAAAAAAGGCCGCACAGCGCGGTGCGACCTTTATGAATGGAACGGCAATCTGCGACAATCCTAGACCGGAATCAGCAGTGCACTCAGTCCGGAGCCTTCCAGCACCTCGGCGTCGCCGGCGGCACATAGATCATCTGAGGTTACGTCAACACCGTGCTTCACTTCGAAACTGCGGCGGCTGACGTCTGTTTCCAGTTCGATCCCGACACGCTGGCTATTGGCCGAAAGCGAACCACGCCCAACTTCGTTGCGGGCTTCGTTCAACGACGAATCAAGCGCCGCATCATAGGTATAGCGTGCGCAGTTTTGGGTGATCCGGTTGGCGAGGGTCAGGTTGGCATAATACTCGGGCGTCGACATGTTGAACAGTTTCTGAACCGCAGGATCATCAAAAGACCGTGCGCCACCTGTTGTGCAAGCGGCCAGCGTTAAAGCGGCCCCGATCATCAATCCACGTGTCATCATTCTGCTGCCATCCCTGCCATGCGTTTGCCTTTGATCCGGTCCTCGATCTCGTCCCGGAAGTTCTTGATCAAGCCTTGGATCGGCCATGCGGCCGCATCACCCAGCGCGCAAATGGTATGCCCTTCGACCTGTTTTGTCACGTCCAGCAGCATATCGATCTCTTCCACGCTTGCGTTGCCTTCCACCAGACGCGCCATCACGCGCATCATCCAGCCGGTCCCTTCGCGGCATGGTGTGCACTGGCCGCAGCTTTCGTGCTTGTAGAATTTCGACAACCGCCAGATCGCTTTGATCATGTCGGTCGAATTATCCATGACGATCACCGCAGCCGTACCAAGCGACGAGCCCTTTTCCTTCAGCGCGTCGAAATCCATCACCGCATCGCGCATGTTCTCACCGCGCACGCAGGGCACTGACGACCCGCCGGGGATCACCGCCTTCAGGTTGCTCCAGCCGCCCCTGATCCCGCCGCAATGCTTGTCGATCAACTCCTCGAACGAGATCGACATGCTTTCCTCGACCACGCAGGGGGCGTTGACATGACCCGAGATCGCGAAAATCTTGGTGCCGGTATTGTTTGGCCGGCCAAACCCCGCGAACCACTCCGGCCCGCGCCGCAGGATCGTCGGAGCCACGGCAATCGACTCCACGTTGTTCACCGTGGTCGGGCATCCGTAAAGCCCCGCCATCGCCGGAAACGGCGGCTTCATGCGCGGCATGCCCTTCTTGCCCTCAAGGCTTTCCAGCAGGGCGGTTTCCTCACCACAGATATAGGCGCCCGCGCCGTGATGCAGGTAAAGGTCGAAATCATAGCCCGACTTGCAGGCGTTCTTGCCGATCAGACCGGCATCATACGCCTCGTCGATGGCGGCCTGTAGCGCCTCGCGCTCGCGGATATATTCACCCCGGATATAGATATAACAGGCATGGGCCTTCATCGCGTAAGAGGCGATCAGGCAGCCTTCGATCAAGGTATGCGGATCATGGCGCATGATCTCGCGGTCCTTGCAGGTGCCCGGCTCGGATTCGTCTGCATTGACCACCAGATAGGCAGGGCGCCCATCGCTTTCCTTGGGCATGAAAGACCATTTCAACCCGGTGGGAAAGCCCGCGCCGCCACGCCCACGCAGACCGCTGGCCTTCATCTGCTCGATGATCCAGTCGCGGCCATTCTGCAGGATTTTCGCCGTCCCGTCCCAGTGGCCACGCGCCATCGCCCCCTTCAGGGAACGATCATGCATGCCATAGAGATTGGTAAAGATACGGTCTTCGTCCTTGAGCATCCGATATCACCCTCGGTTATCGCGGCGCGCGCGCCAGATTTGCATCGTGACCACCAACGCCCAAACCAG
>JALQUF010000169.1 GCA_023263855.1 Yoonia sp.
CATAATGGCACTTACTCATCTCAAGACATTACCTTTTTAACTGCTGAAGGTGGTGTATCTGCTGCCACAGAACGTATGCGTATTGACGCTGGCGGCAATGTCGGTATTGGTTTCGCCGTGCCGGTGAATATGGCTGAAGCGGTTGTTGACCAGCTTATCAAATTTGGCGAGGTCCAGCGCGGCCAACTTGGTGTCAGGGTGCAGGATTTCACCCCTGACCTCGCCGAAGCTTTAGGCATGGACACAGGTGTCGGTGCCGTAATCACGCAGGTTGAACCCGGAAGTGCGGCAGAAGAGGCGCAATTGCAGGCTGGTGATCTGATCGTCGCGGTTGATGGCCGCCCTGTGGTTGGTGCAGCTGATCTGCGGAGCCAGATCGGGCTGAGACGCGTTGGTGCCCAGATCGAAATCGGCATTCTGCGCGACGGTGAACCAATTGAAGTGACAGTAACACTGCGCGAGGGCGGCCAAACGCAGGCACGCCAGACCGACCGCGGATTTGATCAGCTTTCAGGTGCATATTTGCGCGATCTTGCGCCGGATGATCCGCTTTTTGGTGATGTATCCGGCGTCGTCGTCGCCCAAGTGGATGCCGACAGCCGCGCGGCACGCTCGGGACTGCAGGCGGGTGATGTCATCTTGGCTGTGAACCGCGTTGCCGTGGGATCAGTCGCCGAACTGCGCGAAGAATTGGCGGCCGTCAAAGGGGCTCTGGCACTCACGATCCAACGCGGAACAGCCCGTGTTTTCCTGCTGATCCGGTGATCGTTCAACCTCAAGAAAGGACCCTGTCATGGATAAGGACGAAACCAAGCGCGAAGACCACCGCGATGACACCGACACGGCGGCTCCGGACCCGAAGATCGCATTGGAAGAGCTGACAGACAAATGGAAACGCGCGCTCGCTGACGCAGAAAACGCCCGTAAGCGCGCGGATCGTGCGCGTGTTGAAGGGCACGACTATGGCGTCGCCGTCGCGGTTGAAGCCCTTGCTCCGACATATGACGCGGTCTGCCGCGCGATTGAGGCCGCATCTGCCAGCCCTGACGCAGAAACTCCGAAAATCGCCGCGCATCTGGACGGCCTGAACAGCATCAAATCCGCGTTCGAAACCGGGCTGAAGGCGCTTGGGGTCAGGACCATCGCGCCGAAAGACACGCCGTTTGATCCAATGCTGCACGAAGCCATGCAAATCGAAGAAACAGACCAGACCAAAGCGGGGGAAGTTCTTGTTCTGCATCGTCCCGGCTTGGCGATTGGAAAACGGCTGATCCGACCCGCTCATGTGACCGTCAGCGCAAGCCCAAGTAAAACCGCGAAAGACGAGAGCTCTTGATGGGTCGGCACCGTCACCCGCGGGGCTAGCAATCACCGGGTGTCTGAAAGGCTGCAAGGACCTCGGTATATGCCGGATCCTTGTGGGCCATAAACAGTGTCGCCGCCAGCATTCCTTGCTTGGAGCCACAATCAAACCGACGCCCCGAGAAGCGAAAGCCGGCAATTCCGGCCTTTCTGCCACTTTGTGCAATCGCATCGGTCAACTGGATCTCACCGCCAACACCCGGGGCCTGATGGGCAAGCGCGTCAAAGATGTCAGGGTCAAGGATATAGCGACCAACAACCGCCATCTGCGATGGGGCCTCGTCAGGAGCAGGCTTTTCGACAATCCCGTCGGATAGAACAAAGTGCCCCTCTTGCGAGGTGACAGACAGAATGCCGTATTGGCCTGTCAGCGCTTTCGGCACTTCCATGACTGCAATCAGATGTCCCGCCTTGTCGCGATCATAGGCATTGACCATTTCGCGCAGGCATCCCGGCTCTCCAAGGATCAGGTCATCAGGCAAGATGACGGCGACAGGGCCTTCCAGCAGATGTGGCCGCGCGCATGCGACCGCATCACCCAGTCCGCGCGGTTCAGGTTGATTCACGAAAATAACCTCGCACGTGCGGGCGTCCAGCGCCGCGGCTTGCAGTTGATATGCCAGTTCAGGTTTGCCGTGATGGGTCAAAGTCATCCGCAACTGGGTGTCATCCAAAACGTAATGCTGAATGGCTGCCTTTGATGGATGGCTGACAAAGATCATTCTATCCACTTCGGCTTCGCGTGCTTCGTCTATCGCATATTGGATCAACGGTGTGTCGATGACGGGAAGCAGTTCCTTTGGCGTTCCTTTGGTTGCCGGCATAAATCTTGTACCCAGACCGGCCACAGGAAAGATCACTGTGCGTACCTTTGATTGTGTCATTGCCGAACCTCCCTGCAACTTGAATAATGTGGCTGCGATGCCGGTCAGACACGATACGCCTTACAGCCGACCTTGCGGCTGCCGTTAGACTTCTTAGTGACCTGAAAAACCAAAGCCGGGTTGACTTATCTCAATCCGTGCACCGGTTTTGACAATGATCAATTGGCGTTGTGACGGAGGTGCTAGGTTCTGTGAATGTTCGCAGACAAAATAGGTATGATCATGTGCTGCTGTTTGAGTCGGCCGTTGCGGCCAGCCATCACGAGATGCCGATAGGATGTGGGAACACGCATTCGACTTGATGCTACGCCGCTTGTTGCAAAAAGGCAGCCTGCAGGTGACCTTGCCGAACGGTCAACGTCATCACTACGGTGACGGATCCGGTATCCCCTTACATGTCGAACTGCACGATCTGGCGACCGTCAGACATCTCGTGCTGAATCCTGAACTGGCATTGGGCGAGGCCTATATGAACGGCACGCTGACAATCACGGAAGGCGATTTGCACAGCTTTCTGGGTTTGATCGTGAAAAACTATCGGAACGCGCCCGGTGTCTGGTGGCAAAGACTGTTGCCCAGACTGCGGATCGCACTGCGCCGGTTCACACAAAATAACGTTGCTCTGCGATCACGGCGCAATGTGGCGCATCACTATGATCTGTCAGATACGCTCTATGATCTCTTTCTTGATCCCGACCGGCAGTATTCTTGCGGTTATTTCCGCGATCCAAACGACACACTGGAACAGGCCCAGGCCAACAAGAAAGATCACATCGCGCGCAAACTGATGATCGAACCCGGGATGCGGGTGCTGGATATCGGCTGCGGTTGGGGCGGCATGGCGCGCACGCTGGCGCAGGATTTTGGCGCCCACGTCCTTGGCATTACACTATCTCAACAACAATACGCCTACGCCTCGGAGACCGCAGATCGCGAAGGGCTGACCGACCGCGTAAACTATCAACTGTGCGATTACCGCGATGTGACGGGGACATTCGACCGGATTGTGTCGGTGGGTATGTTCGAACACGTCGGATTGCCGCACTATGACGCTTACTTCAAGAAC
>JALQUF010000016.1 GCA_023263855.1 Yoonia sp.
TCCACGACCTCAGGTTCACAAAAGGGGCGAGCGGTCCACGCAAGTCGCCAACGAGGGGTCGTCTCGCTCTCTTCTGACACGCAGGGCACTAGACCAAAGGCATTGGCCGTGCCCACGGCCATCGAGTGGCCTGCGAGCACCTGCAACAGATGACCAATGAGCGGCATGTGGCTGACAAGGACTGCGCTGCGATCGAGCGAATCGCACCACCGATCAACCGCTCGCGGATCACCTTCGGGCGTTAACATCGGTAACGTCTCAAGCGGCACTAACGAGTCAAAAGCCTGGGAGACAATTCGACCCGTTTCCTGGGCTCGCGCATAAGGGCTCGCGAAGATTACATCCGGTGTGACCCATTGCCTGATAGACGCGCTCACCGCTTCGGCCTGGTCCCGTCCCTCTTTCGTCAGCCGGCGTATCAGGGTCGCTTGCAGCGTCCACGATGGTTTCGATAACGATATCGCCATAGTCAAAAAAACCGTCGCCGTCAGGATCGCCATCGCCAGTGCCGCTGGCCGTACAATCTACCACTTGCCCAACGAAAAATGGCGCAGGCCCACAACTGTAGTTGCCTGGATTCACCGAGACAATCCGGTACTCGGACGGGACAATATCTTCGATGCGGATCGATGTGGGCGTATCACCGATATAGGTGGCGCCGATTGTGAAATTGACGGTATCATCAACAAAAATCGGCCCGCCGCTTGGGGACCGCGTCTTTGTAATCGCGACGTCCGAGCCCGCGATCACATCAAGCGAGAAGACATCATCGTCGTTTGTCGGGTTCGGGTCGAGTGGGGATGCGTTGTCGACATTGACGCTTGTCGAGATTTCCGACCCTGTTGCAACTGCAATTTGCCCGTTGAACGTAAAGGCAACGAAGGGGCCTGTTTCGGTTGTCGGCGCAAGATCTGCCGTGACGTTACAGACGTAGTTCTGCTGCGTTCCTGATGTTTGCAAGCTACAGCCAGGTGGCGGTGTGATGTTGATCACGCCTGCTGGAACCGGAACAGTCAAACGGTAGCTATCAGCGGTGTTCGGGCCAACATTGCGGACCCGGACGGTGTAATCAAAGAAAGAGCCTGCGGGCGCTTCGGCGGGCACGTCCCACTCGACAAACATGTCGACACCTGCAAGCACGGTGATCACTTCGGTCAGATCGTTGTTGCTGAGCGTATTCTGGTTCTCGCCATTGGGTCCGGCTGGTCCGTCGGGAATGACTGCTTCAATTGCAACTGTTTCGGCAACTGTCGTCTGGAAATCGAGGATCACCTCTTCGAAAGTTGCGGGGAAAATGCCAGAGCCGGCTGGCGTTTCAACCGGTGCGTCAAGCGCGGGCACGTCACAGGTGATAACCCCCGTATTGGCCACACAGTTGGTGATAGTGCCTTCCTGGCCAATAAAATCCAGTGGTCCAGTGACCGTACCGTCGACCGTAATGTCAATCGTTGTTGCAGGCGCAGCACCTGGACCGTTGTTGGATACACGGAACTTCAGCCGCGCAACATCACCTGCGGGCAAAGATGTGGAATCGACAACAAGCTCGTTTGGCGGTGTCCCGATTGTGAAGTTGTCGTCAATGTCGACAAGAAGGTCATAGATCTGCGCCTGTGCTTGGGTGGGTGCCAGGCCACCTGCCATTGTTGCAAGCAGGGCGATCAACAGGCTTTGGGACAGGCGCGATGAGAGAAAGCGTTTACAGGCGGATACGAGGGACATGATACTCACTTTGAACTTACGCCTGACCGATCCGACATGGATCACACGAGCGTGATTTGATTAATTGGATCTGGCGCTAAGGTTCAATCGGTACGGCGGTGTGAAAGAATTATGGCTTTTTTTATTCTTTTGTGGCGAACAGCCCGTTTTGCTCTAGATTAACGCAACGTTAACTTGGGGAGAGGTGCAAATGTCCTCCTTCTGCGCCGAACGCTGAAAGATTGCTTCGCTTTTCATGTGTTCCACACCGTAGCAGGCAAGATGACATTGCGAGGCGACTTGACCTCAAATGGTTTGGTTTCTAGTATTTGTTTCTCTGCAGGGGAGTGAATGACGATGGATCAGCGCCACCGGTAATCCGGCAAACCGCCCGCACGGCGGACCAGCGCAACGGGCGCCTGACGCCCAGACTCTATCCATTACATACCTGACGGAGCTTTCATGCCCAGACTTCAAAACAAGACCGCCCTCGTAACCGGGGGCGCGCGCGGCATTGGTGCCGCCATCGCCCGCGCCTTTCGCAATGAAGGTGCGACTGTAATTTTGACCGACATTGATGCTGCGAGCGGGCAGGCCACAGCCGCGCAGATCGGTGCGACTTTTGCCCGGCTTGATGTGGCTTGCGAGGCGGATTGGGATGCAATCGCCGCGCGCTTTGCGCAGCTGGACGTGTTGGTGAACAACGCGGGCGTCACCGGGTTCGAGGGGCCGTTTGAGGGTGCGCCCCCACCGCAAGACCCGGAAAACGCATCCCTTGCCGATTGGCGCGCGGTCCACGCGGTGAATAACGATGGCACATTTCTAGGCTGCCGTTACGCGATCCGCGCCATGCGGGCTGCGGGGGCGGGCAGTATCATCAATATCTCGTCGCGTTCGGGGCTCGTCGGTATTCCGATGGCGGCGGCCTACGCGGCCTCCAAGGCCGCTATCCGTAACCACACCAAATCCGTTGCACTTTACTGCGCAGGGCAGGGCCTTGCGATCCGCTGCAACTCGATCCATCCCGCCGCGATCATGACACCCATGTGGGAGCCGATGCTGGGCGACGGGCCGGACCGGGACGACAGGGCGGCCGCGATGGTTGCCGACACACCCATGCGCCGCTTTGGCGAGGTAGAGGAAGTCGCAGCGCTGGCTGTCATGCTGGCATCCGACGAGGCGGCCTATATGACCGGGGCAGAGCTGACGATTGACGGGGGTATTCTGGCGGGCTCGGCTGCAACGCCGGGCGGATAAAGCTGCAGTGCAGGGGCAATGCCCCTGCAAATGATCTTCGGACGAAGGGCGCAATTTTGCCTGATGCATTGGCGCGTCCTTTGTCGCATAAATGCCGTCGGCTGCTGTGGTGATCGGATGCAGTCGCAGACGTCAGAATGGAAATGAGGCTCACAATGGCGCAACGCCTAACCTTGGGGATTGATGTTGGAACGACCTCGGTCAAGGCGGGTGTTATTGACGCGACAGGTCAGGTTGTGGCGCAGTTTGCGCAATCCTATCCGACCACCCGCGTCGGTGCGCAGATCGTTGAACAGAATCCAGAGGATTGGATCACGCTGATCAACAACGCGCTGGCCGCGTTTGCTGGGTATGATGTGTCGGCCATCGGACTGACCAGTCAGGTGAATACCCATGTATTTGTCGGCCATGATGGTGCAGCACTGATGCCTGCGATCGTTTGGCAAGATGGGCGTGCAGGGGCCGAGGCGGCGGCGCTTGATGCCCGTGTGACGCAGGAACAAAAGCTTGCCTGGTGGGGTGCGCCGATGCCGATTGATGCAAGCCACGCCTGTTCACGCATGGCCTGGGTCGCACATCACAGGCCGGATATTTGGGACAAGACACGCTATGTGATGCTGCCAAAGGACTATTGCCTTCTTAACATGACGGGCGAGGCAACAACCGACCCGCTGTCGAACATCGGGCTTGTGGACAATGATCTGAACTACATTCCGCAGGTTTTTGATCTTGTCGCAGGCGCAGCCGGGCGTGCGGCCCCACTTGCGCCAATCTGCGAGGTGATCGGCAAAATGCGCAATGGCCCGTTCCAAGGCGTTCCGGTTGTATCAGGCACAATGGACGCCTGGGCGGGGCTTGTCGGGACGGGCGGCGCGCGTGACCGCAGCACTGTTTACCTCAGCGGCACCAGCGAGATTATGGGGATCTCATCGCATGAGGTCGTCCCAACACCCGGGGCCATTGTGTTTCCTCAGTGTGAGGGCGTCAGGCTCCATGCAGCCCCGACCCAATCAGGCGGTGATGCGAAAGTCTGGTTCGCGCAGGCAAGTGGATTGTCCTTAGATGAAATGACGGATCTTGTTGCGGATGCCCCGCGCAGCTCTGCAACGCCTTTGTTCTTGCCCCAATTGCAGGGCGAACGCGCGCCCCTTTGGGACGCAGACCTGCGCGCGGCGTTCTTGGGGGTCAGCCGTCAAACCGGGCAAGCCGACCTTGCGCGCGCTGTCTATGAGGGCGTTGCAATGGCCGCGCGCATGGCACTTGAAACGCTGCAAGCTTCTGCGAATGTCTGTGGTGACAGCATTGCCTGCGGCGGTGGTGGCTTTCAATCCGCGCCCTGGAACCAGATCCGTGCTGATATCATGGGGGTTGAACTCAACGTGCTTGCCGCAAAAGAACCCGGTATCCTTGGTGCAGCAACGATGGCCGCGATCGGTGTTGGCGCCTACACCGGTTTTGAACAAGCCTATGATGCTCTGGCCGTCTTTGACCGCAGCTATGTTCCAAACCCGGATAGGGTTGCGCAATACAATGACCTTTACGCACTTTACCAAGAGGCTATTTCACTGAATGCCGACTTGGGTAAACGCCTGACCCACGTCAATAACCTCGTGTCGGCCGGCTAAATTCGCAAATCAGGGCTGTCAGTCCCGACAGAACTATTCCAAACTACATGCAAAGGCCGATGGTCGGGCCTCTAACGGGAGAAAAAGATGACAAGTAAACTGACGATGGCCGTCTCGGCTCTGGCGCTTTGTGCCTCTGCGGCGTGGTCTGAAACCGTTGCGGTGATCACACCTTATCTTTCCCAGCCGGGAACGCAGGCCTATGTGGAAGGCTTTGAAGCCGCCGCCGCCGACAAAGGCTGGGAAGTGAACGTGGTCGACACCGCGGGCGACGTAGCCGCAGTGATCAGCCGGATTGAGGATGCGGTCATTCAAAACGTCGATGCCATTGTTATCAACGTCGATCCTGCACAGGTGAATGTGGGTCTGCTGGCTGCACAGGATGCGGGTATTCCGGTTGTGGGCATGGACGCAGGGTCTGATCCGCTTGTTGCGGCAAATGTCACATCGAATGGCTACGGCATGGCGGCCGAGACATCTGTTTATGTTGCCAACCGGATCAACGGCGAAGGCAATGTTGTGATGTTCGTGTTTGACGCGTTTCCGCCAGTGCAAATTCGCGGTGTCATCGCCGATGCGGTCTTTGGCAACTTTCCCGACATTGACGTGCTGGACCGCGTAACACCCGACGTCTCGGACGGTGGGATCGCAGATAGCCGCGCCAAAATGGAGGCCATCCTTGCAGCCAACCCAGAGCCGGGCAGCATCGCAGCCGTTTGGGCCGCGTGGGACCAGCCTGCGCTGGGCGCACTTCAAGCGATCGAGGATGCGGGCCGCGGTGATGAAGGGATTGTGATCACCGGGATCGACGCCAATCCACAGGCGCGCGATGCCATTGCTGCGGGAGGCAGTTTCGAAGCCTCAATCGCACAGGACTTCACCGGCATTGGCGCAACAGCCGCTGATGTTGTGGCCCGCCTGATTGCTGGCGAGGAGGTCCGTGAAAGCGTGATCTACGTGCCGACAAAACTGGTGACTGCCGCAAACGCCGCAGAATGACCACTTCTATGGCACCGCCTTGAAAGGGGCGGTGTCACCTTCCCTTTGATGCCGTCGGTTTTGAACACATGGACAGCCTGACATTCCAGAACATGTCCAAGGCCTACGGGGGCGTGCCTGCGCTCCAAGACGTGACGCTTGCGCTGAAGGGTGGGCGTGTCCATGCCCTGATGGGGGAAAACGGGGCGGGCAAAAGCACCTTGATCAAATGTATCGCGGGCGTCGTGCGCGCCGATGATATGCGCGTTGAAAAAGACGGGCACGCCATACCGCTTGCTTCGGCGCAAGATGCACAAGCGGCCGATTTTAGGTTTATCCATCAGGAACTGAATATCGTGCCGCAAGTGTCGGTTGCTGAAAATATCCTGTTGGGTCGCCGGTTTCCAAGGCGGTTTGGTGTGGCCGTCAATTGGCCCGTTGTTCGCGCCCGTGCACGTGCCGCGCTGATGTTTCTTGGCGCAGACCACATCGATGTAAAAGCGCTGGCCGGGGATCTGAGCCCCGGTGACCAGATGCTGATCAAGATTGCGGCGGCCTTGGTCACTGACCCAAAGACCGACCATCAAGCTGATCTTTATGTGCTGGATGAACCCACTGCTGCGCTGACGGGTGAAGAATCCGAGTTGTTGTTTGACGTGATTGCGCGCCTATCTGCAACAGGCGCAGCGGTGCTTTACGTCTCACACCGGATTGATGAGGTGTTTCGCATCTGTGACGATGTGACGGTGTTGCGCGACGGCAGGAACGTATCCTCTTGCCCGATACAAGAAACCACAAAAGATCAGGTCATTCGGGATATGACCGGACGGGACGTGCGTGATGCCTACCCGCAGCGCGCGCAACCGCATGCCGCAACCGTCACGGCGCAGTTGACCAGCGTACAAACCCCGCGTCTGCGTGACGTCTCGTTCGAGCTGAAAGCAGGAGAGGTCTTGGGCGTCGCCGGTTTGTCCGAAGCAGGCCAAAGCGAACTTCTTGATGTCTTTATGGGGTTAGAGCCAGTGGTATCGGGCAAGGCGCGCTTGCTTGGGCGCAAGCTGCCATCTGATCCGGCGGCAGCTTGGCAGGCAGGTGTTGCCTATCTGCCCAAAGAACGCCGCAGGCAGGGGCTGATGCTGAATATGTCCATTCAGGCCAATATTCTGGCGCCGCATCTTCACACACACGGACTTGTTGCAAAGGCAGGGCGAGAGCGGCGCAATGCGCTGACAATGAGCGCCAAAATGCGCATGAAATACGACAGTATCGACCAACCTGTCGGCCAGCTGTCAGGCGGCAACCAGCAAAAAGCCCTTTTTGCTCGGGCGCTGCATGGGCAACCGAAACTGCTGCTTTTGAATGAACCGACACGCGGTGTGGATGTCGGCGCTAAATTCGATATCTATCAGACGGTGCGCGACTTCAGCGCCCAAGGCTGTGCCATCGTTCTCACATCATCCGACCTGCCTGAAATGCTGGGCATGTGCGACCGTATTCTTGTGCTGCAAGATGGCCAACAAACTGCCTTGCTTGACTGCGCGTCGCTGAGCAGTGCCGATCTTCTTTCCCATTTCTATGCGCCTGCCGCGAAAGTATAACGCATGACCAATCATTTACGCCAATCAGGAACTTTGCTGGGCTTCGTCGCCATTCTCGTGTTTTTCACGATCCAGTTGCCCGACACGTTCCTGACCGCGCGCAATCTGATCAATATCTCGCAACAACTCTCCATGCTGGCGGTGGTCGCGGCAACGATGACTATCGTCATGGTGATGAACGACTTTGACTTGTCCGTCGGCTCAATGGCCAGTTTGGCGGGCATCGTGGCGGCGACGCTTTTTGCGATGGAGTATCCGGTCTGGGTTGGACTTGTTGGCGCGCTCTTGGTTGGTGTTGCAGGGGGGCTGTTCAACGGGTTTTTGGTGTCAATCGTGGGCATCCTGCCCTTTGTTGCCACACTGGGGACACTGACTGTTTTCAGTGGTGCCGCATTCCTGATCAGCGACGGCAAGACGATCTTTGGACGCGACATACCGGCTGCTTTTTCAGGTTTCGCGCGGGGTGGGATTGAAATGGGTGATATCAAAATTCCCTTTCTTACCATCACTGCGGGCCTTGTGATCCTTGTTTGCTGGTTCGTGTTGGAACAAACAAACTTTGGGCGCAGGCTTTACGCGATTGGCGGCAACAAAGAGGCGGCCCATCTTGCGGGTATCAAGGTCAAACGACTGCGCCTGATTGCCTTTGGTCTGACGGGTCTTGGTGCGGCGGGTGCAGGGTTAATGTATGCCGCGCGCGTCGCATCGGCCAACCCGACACAAGGCAGCGGTTTGATGTTGGATGCCATCGCTGCCGTTTTCTTGGGCATGACGATGAGCAGGCAAGGCGAACCGCGTGTGGTCTATACACTGATCGGTGTGCTTATTCTGGGCATTCTCGACAACGGCCTGACACAGATGCAGGTCGACAGTTACATCCGTGAAATTCTGGTTGGTCTTATCGTGATTGCCGCAGTCGCGATTGCTTCGCTATCGAAACGATCATCGGCATGAAAAGGCCTGCGAAACCTTACCCGTAGCGCACAGCGAAACGCCGCATGATCTCACCGGGAACGGTCACATTGGCGGCATGGCAGACGTCGATCAGGCGATCCGCATCTTCGGGTGGGAAATACCCGTAATTGCGGTAGACGCGGATGCGGCGCTCAAAATCCACGGCATCTGCTTCGGGGTGAAACTGGGTCGCATAGACGTTTTGCCCATATCGGATCATCTGGATCGGGCAGGGCGCTGAGCTGAGCAAATGCACGGTAGCAGGGGGCAGGCTCTGAACGGCCTCTTTATGCCCGACAAATACCTCGAATTCGGGGGCAAGGCCCTCCAACAGCGGGTCTTGTGCGGCATCCGGCATGGCGGTGCAGACCGAAGGGCCAACCGGTTCACCGAACTGTGCCTTGCTGACGTCGCCGTTCAGATGATGCGCCAGAATGCCCAATCCATAGCAGCAGCCCATGAACGGATGGTCGCGCGCAGTTATCTGCGGCATCAACGCCAGAATTTGCCCTTCGATCCGTGCATCCATGGCGCTCTTCTGATCGACGGGGTCGCTGACGCAGCCGGGTCCACCACCGACGATGACACCGGCGTAATCCGTCACGTCGAGATCGCTGGGAATGTCCTCTTGATCCACGCGAATACGGCGCGTTTGGTCAGCTGAGATCTGACACTTGTTCAGAATAGCAGCATATTCGTCGTCTGACGCCTCTGTTTCGGGGCGCAATTGCAGGATCAAAAATCGTTTCATCGGCATCCGGTAACGTCAGGACGTGCGAAAGGCAAGAATGGCTGCACCCTGTCACCGGTCGCGCAAAACTGCCTCAAGCTGCTGCAAAGATGTCTCCATCAGCGTCAGGAAATCCCCTTCGGCAGGGCGGTTCGCCAAGGGGGGAAAGACCACGTCGGTCAGGCCAAGTGTGGCCATGCGTTCACGCGATGCGGTGGCTGGTTCGGCTTCCCAGATGAAAACGGCTGCACCGGTCGCGGCGATCGTGTCCTCCAAAGCGGCCCATTGCGCGGCACTGGGGTCTTCGTTGGCATCCCAGTCCACGGCCGATATGTCCAACCCGTAAGCGGCGCCGAAATACTGATAACGCGGGTGCGATGTGATGATCGCAGTGCTGCCAGCGGTCGCACCGACGGTTGCGGCATGTGTGTTCAAACCCGCCAGATCGCCCAGCAAGGCATCACGGTTGGCCGCAATTGCATCTGCCTGATCGGGCATTTGCCGCATCATGGCATCGGCAAGCGTACCCGCCTGTTCTGACGCCAGCGTGAAATCGAGCCACGTATAGCTGGCGGTATCTGTATGGGAATGCTGGCCGCCATCGCCATGCGAATGGGTGACAGTATCGGTCTTGATCAGACGCTCTGAAAAACCGGCTGATGTATTGACAGTCCGCGATCTGGGCAGTGACGCTTTTGTCGGCCATGTCGCAAACCCTGCACCGTTCAACGCGATCACATCGGCGGACTGAATTGCGGCGATATCGGCAATACCGGGCCGCCAGAAAGACGGGTCAGCATCGGCTGGAACGGGGAACAGCACATCTGCTGCCCCACCGCCAAGCCGTTCGGCAAAATAGGCCAATGGATAGTTTGCAGCCGCCACCACCGGACGCTCCTGCGCCAGAACGGGCATTGCGACCGTGGACAGCATAAGCCCAAGGGTTGCGCGGCGTGAGAAGGTCGAGAGTGGCATGGTTTAGCTTTCTGATCCGTTTGCGATGTCTTCGGGTGTCAAAATCCAGTAATCATCGTGGCCTTCGCCGGTTGTGACTTCAATGGTCATGCCGCCGGATGCGACCTCTAAGTCCAGCGGAAACCGCACTGTGCCATCTTCCTCAAGGGGCAGGGTCAATATGACTTCTGAATTGGCATCCAACACACGTGCCTCACCTGAAACCGGGATTTTGCCGCTCGAAAACTTTGTTTCGACAATCACAGTGCCGTCCTGCACGAAGGCAAAGACGTTCAGCTGGTGTGCTTGCGCGGTGGAGGCAAACGCCACCACCGTTGCTATGGCCAAAAGCCTACGCATTATTCAGCCCAATCTTCGAAATGCACCCAGATGACCGCACCAAGTTCGACGGCTTTTTCTTCGCCCTCAAACGCGATTGTTTCGGGGGCTGTGTTCAACGCGGCAAAGCCCCACCAGCCGTCCGTAGGTGTGGCATAGGTAAAGACGCCGTTTTCGTCTGCTTTGACGGTTTGGGTGATCATCAACTCGCTGGGCACTGTCGCCGTCAGATCTTCGTTATAGTATTCGACCTCCACTTCGGCATAGGGCACAGGCTCGCCTTCCAGCATCACAATGCCTTGGAACACGTTTCCTTCCCAAAGGCCAAACGGCTTGCTTAGCGGCACGATTTCAGTGCGCAGGCCCAGTTCGGTGTCCCAGCCTTCATCATCGTCAAACGCGCTGACGTATGTTTTCGTGTAGTGGACGATATAGCTGTCCTCGGCGGGTTCCCAATAGGGCCGGGGTTCCATGGCGAAGACGTATGTGCCCGGACGCCCAAGAGGGTAGTCAAGCGTGTACCCGGGTTGGTCCATCACGTCTGCACTGACCAGATCGCCCAGCAAATCGGTGGTCTCGCCGTCATGTGTAACGCTGAACGCAACAGGCGCGTCCAAGACCATGCCGTTGAGTTCAAACGGGTGGGAAAAGGACATGGTCAACTGCACCGAACGGCCGTCTTCCTGGCTGATCATCGGATCGTTGGGAATGATCATCCCGTAATGCGCAAAGGCCGTTGTTCCGGTCAGGGCGGCAACCGCCAGTGTCGTCGTCAGCGTCGTTTTCAAAATCTTGTCTCCTGTTGTGGTGTTGCAAGGGTGTTCTTATTCTTGGTTTTACGTCGCCAGAAGCCAGCCGACGATGGCGCCGCCATTGGCCTGCACCGCAATCGTGATCGCCAAGGCAATAGCCCCCGCTATGCAAAGAATTATGATGGTTTCGGCAGAAATCAACCGCAGGATCATCCCCTTGCGCGCACCGATTTTAAAAGCAGTTTGCATTTCGCGCGCTCGCAAACGGTAACTCAGAAATATGGCCAACCCCACCGCAGCAAGGGCGGCACCACCGACAATCAGCGTCACGGCATCGAGCAAGGACTTGATACGGAAGATCCGCCCGACCAATTCACCGATGACTTCATTTGGCACAATGATCTGCACCGGATTTTCCGGATCAAGGTACCGCCCGCGTAAAATGGTTGCCGCGCGGTCATCGTTGGGCACAAGCAAAATCGCCGAAACCGGATAGTCTGACGGATCGCCATGAAAGTGGAAGCTGTCGATATTGTCGTCTGTGATCCGGTTGAATTCGATAATGGCGGCTGAGGCCACGATATCGCCCGAAGTTGCCCCTTGTGCCAAAACACCGTCATGGCCGTGGCCGATGCCCGCAATGACCCATGACGTCTTGATGTCGACAAACACGGCTTCGTCGTCGGCTGTGCCGGTGGGGGCCAGAACACCAACAATGTTCAGTTCAAGCGGATAGACGCCATCCAGATCGAACAGGTTCTGGGGTGCTGACACAACTGTGTCACCCGGCCCAAGTCCAAGGCGCTCAGCCACGCTGGCACCCAACAGGGCCTCACCCAGGACCGCGATTTGCCGACCTTGGGCGACGTCCAGACCGCGAAACTCGAAGTATTCAATCGACGTTCCGACAATGCGTGCTCCGTTGGTTTCAAATGCTGTATTCAGCGGGATGGGCAGGCCCAGCCCCGTATCCCAAATGACATCGGCATCCGCCATTGTGACCGGATTGGCGCGATCATCGGAAAAATAAAGCGCATTCATCGCCAGATCCAACTGGCTGCCGCGGCTGCCCAGTACCAGCGGGGTGTTTTCCGCCCGCTCGGTGAGCGCCGTTTGCGATCCGTTCAGCAAGACCTGCGAAATGATCGGCACCGACAGGATTAGCGCAGCCACCAACACCAGCACGAGCGACCGCGCCCAATGGAACCGCAGGTAGGATACGGCCAAAAACAGCGCATTCATGCCGCGTCCCCCTGTGCTGTGCGAAAGGTCGAAAAGTCGATCACGCGATCAAAACGCGGCAACAGCTCATGGTCATGTGTGACCGCCAGCAGCGTCGCCCCTTGATCAGCAGTCCGCGCGAAAAGCAAATCCAGAATGGCGGCCTTGTTTGCAGGGTCAAGGTTGCCCGTTGCTTCATCCGCCAGCACAAGTGCAGGCTCCATGATCAAGGCACGGCACAATGCCACGCGCTGTTGCTCGCCTTGGCTCAACGCGCCCGGGCGCCGGTCCAACTTGCCTGCCAACCCGCAGGATGCGGCCAATTGCTCAGCGCGTGCACGGGCGCTGGCGTCAAGTTTGGCACCTGCGGCGATCCGGTAGGGAAACAGAATATTCTCGCGGGCGCTGAGATATTCTAACAGTGCGAAATCCTGAAAGACAAACCCGATCTTTGAAGCACGCAGCGCGCGGCGCGCGGCATCGTTCATATCGGTCACGGTTTGATCGCCAATGCGTACTGTGCCCGCTTGTGGCACGGTAATTCCAGCGATCAGGTTCAACAGTGTGGTTTTTCCTGTCCCGCTGGGGCCAACAACAGCCACTTTTTCGCCCGGCTCCAGAACAAGGTTCGGAATGGTCAGACGAAAATCGCCACCCGGATAGGTAAATGAGAGGTCATCAATCTTGATCATTCCGCAGCCACCAGTACGCCTGCACCTGTGCGGTCTACATCAGTCAGATCAAAGCTGGTCATGCGCCATGCGCCCGCAACAGGTTCGATGGTCAGATCAGCCGCATAGGTATTCCCGCGCACATGCATGTGTGTCGCATGTCCCACCGTACCAACAACGCGCCAGGTGACATTCATGGAAAAGGTTGTCCCGTTTTGCCGTGAACTGAGGCCCGCAAGTTCCATCGCGTGCAGTTCCTGATCAGCTTCATCCAGACCTCCGCCGACCATTGCGCCAACGCGCTCAAGGTAGAGCGACTCCAACGCCTCATCGGCCGAGACCTCAGCCAGACTGTCATAAATCTGCTCTTCATTCACCTCTGCAAAGGCGCGGTAGATCACCGCCAGCATTTCAGGCACGATTTGAAAAGAGGCGTCGCGAAATTCTGCGGCGGTGATGTCGCCGAATTCCAGCGCCGAGAACGCCTTGCCCGATGTATCGGCAGGGCGCAACAAAAAGACCAAGGCCAGCAGGCCCACCAATCCGATTGTCCCGAACGCCCCAATTTTCAAAGCTCGGTTCAAGTACTGTCCTCCGCGCACCGTCATAAGACTTACGTCTCAGACTGGGCAAAAGTTTCAGTCATTACTTATCTTTCTGACTCGTTTCTTCAAGCGCAAGATGCGGGTTTGCCTTATTGCAGGGGTGATCTACATGCCCTTGAAGTTCAATAATTATCAGCTTTTAAATCGTAATACCCTCTGTTACAGCTTCTAATCCCTAGTGATCGAACATCCATGCCCACGCGAAATGACGTTGAAGAAATGATTGTACAGGTCGGTCTGGGCGACCGGGCTGCATTTTCGTCTCTTTATGATGCGACATCCGCGAAACTTTTTGGTGTGTGCCTGCGTATCTTGAATGATCGCGCTGAGGCAGAGGATGCATTGCAAGAGGTTTTTGTCAGGATCTGGCAAAAATCGAGCACATACGCAGCCAACGGCTACAGCCCAATGACATGGTTGATCACGCTCGCGCGGAACTTGGCCATTGATAAATTACGCATGCGCAAGGCAGGGTCGGTGGATATTGATGAAGTCTATGACCTTGCAGACAGCGGACCAACGCCGGAAGCGGCGGCAATCGCGTCATCCCAGAGGGGGCAAATTGACGCTTGTTTCGACGAACTTGAACCGGATCGCGCAGATGCGGTGCGGGGTGCCTATCTTGAAGGGCATAGCTACAATGATCTTGCCGCCAAATACGGCGTGCCATTGAACACCATGCGCACTTGGCTGCGCCGCAGCCTGGGTAAATTGAAGGACTGTTTGAACCGATGACCACCGCCGACGATCATAATGATGACGTCGCCCTTGCTGGTGAATATGCCTTGCATCTGCTTGATGCCGAGGCGCGCCGCGCGTTTGAGGATCGGTTAAGCACAGAGCCCGCGTTGCGGGCATTGGTGGCAGAGTGGGATGCAGATTTGGTCGTGCTTGCCGATGAAATCGCCCCGGTGACGCCACCAGTCGTTGTGAAAGACCGGATTGAAAACATCTTGTTCCCGCACGCAGCCAAAGCCCCCGCAGGCGTGTCTTTGTGGCGGATGTTGCTGGGCGGTGGCTTTGCGCTCGTGCTCGGGTTGGTAGTTCTGATGATCCTGCCGCCTGCGGATCGCTCCGATATATTTGCGCCGCAGTTTGCGGTTGATCTTGCGGCAGAGGATCGGTCACTCCTTGTGCATGCTGGTTATGCGCCGGATACCGGTGTGCTGCGGATCATTCGTGAAGCGGGCGGCGCGCGCCCCGGGCGGGTTCTGGAGCTGTGGTTGATTGCGGAAGGCGCGACTGCGCCAGTGTCATTGGGGGTTCTGCCTGACAGCAGCACAACCGACATTACATTGCCCGCGGCCTTTGGGGATGCCATTGCGGGTGGGACGCTGGCGATCAGTGACGAACCAATTGGCGGCTCAACCACGGGTGCACCAACCGGCGATGTGCTTGCTGCAGGCGTTGTCATTTCGATTTAGAAATATTTTTTTGGTGTTAGTGAAACTCTTTCACTGACCCTTTCGTGTCTCCTTGTATCGCCGCCCAATATTGCGGCCCTGACACAAGGAAACATACAATGACGTCTTTCAAAGCAACAGTTACCGCGCTGACATTTGCCCTCGCGTCGACGACAGCATTTGCGGCTGCCCACTCAGAAAACCCTATGGTCGGTGGCGCCGAAATGCTGGTCGAGCGCAACATCATCGAAAACGCCGTCAACTCGCCGATCCACACTACGCTTGTCGCCGCCGTACAAGCCGCTGACTTGGTAGAGACCCTGCAAGGCGAGGGCCCGTTCACCGTCTTCGCCCCAGTCAACGATGCGTTCGCCGCATTGCCAGAAGGCACTGTGGAAACACTCCTGAAACCAGAAAACAAAGCGATGTTGCAAAAGGTGCTGACAGCGCACGTCGTCGCGGGTGACTGGTCGTCGGCCGACATCATTGCAGCGGCGCAATCAAGCGCTGACGGTTTTTACCATTTTGAAGCGGTGTCAGGCGATGCGTTGTCCGCACAAGTGCGCGGCGACAATGTCTATATCTATGACGAAAGCGGCAATGCCGCCCGCGTCACGATCTCGGACGTCATGCAATCGAATGGCGTCATCCATGTGGTCAATGCGGTGCTTGTGCCCAAATAAGCCGCCACTTCGAAATTGATCCTCTCTGCGCAAGCAGAGAGGCCCCTGAATAATGAAGAAAGAAACATGTCATAACCTGCGTCGCCGTCGCTTTGGGTTCTCTTTTCGGGCGCCTCTGGGTGACGGGCTGCAACCGGCGGGCAAGTATCCCGCTTTTGCCGGCGCCAGCGGTTTCTTCAAGTCTTCAACAGCCCTCACACAACCATCTCTCCCTCAAAATAAAGGAAAACTTCATGTTACGCACACTGAGCCTTACGTCGGCGCTTGCTGTTCTGGCTGCGCCGTCTTTCGCGGACGGCCACGCCAGCACGATGGGCTATGCGCTGTCATCTGACGGAATGAACCTGACGGTGATGCAAAGCATCGCAGCCCCCACCGACGCGCAGACCGTCGCGCTGTCAACGCCTGTACGTGCGATTGCATGGCGCCCCGTTACCAGCGAATTGGTCGGCTATGCTGATGGCATGGTAGTTACAATTGACCCCGTGACCGGCGAAACCACCGACACTGGCGCGACCTTCATGGATGATGCTATGATCGGCGCAGACGCTGTTGTTGCATTCGATTTCAACAACGCGATTGATGCGGTGCGTGCAGTCTCATCCATGGGTGACAATTTGGTCTACTTTCCGACCAACTTTGGCGATGACAAGGCAAACTCGGTCCGCCGCTTTACCAGCATGTTCTACGCTGAGGGCGATAATTCAGAAGGGCAAGAGCCGCTGATTTTTGCCAACGCCTACACCAATGCCATTGATGGTATGAAAGCCGGTGGCACTTTCCAATATGCACTCGATGCACGTGCGAATGCCTTGGTCAGCCTCGCAAACAACGCAGGCACACTGGAGACGGTCGGCTTGATCTCGATCGATGGCTCACCTGCGGATGTTTTGCCAGTGGGTGGGTTTGATATCATTTCTCCCGCAGAAGGCATGGATGCAGCTTATGCTGTGTTGCAGATCGATGGCGAAATGACAGCCGGTCTCTATAGCATTGATCTGGAAACAGGAAATGCCACTCTGCTGGCCGATCTGGGCACCGCTGACATCGGCAGCTTTGCTGTGTCGTCCGGTATGTAAGCACACAAGCAAATTTAACAGGAATTCACGGCGCTTGGCCAAGGCGCCGTGTTGTGCTGACAAAGTCCAGTCCCCACGACACAGGATTTTGTCAGCGTGATTGGCCTGTCCCTGTTAACGAGTACCGGCCCCTCAACTGCGACGGTTGAGGGGCCAGTTTTATTTAGAGCGACACCGCCTAGGGTCAGGACCCATAAATCGGCTTGATGCTGACTCATTGCTATGATTCAGGACCACCAAATATTTGGGGGTATGATGAGCAATCTGTATTGGTTGAGTGAGGAACAAATGGGACGGCTTAGACCGTACTTCCCCAAGAGCCGAGGTAAGCCGCGGGTAGACGACCGGCGCGTATTGAGCGGAATTATCTTCATTAATCGCAATGGTTTACGTTGGAGTGATGCTCCCGCAGAATATGGTCCGCCCAAGACATTGTATAACCGTTGGAAGCGATGGAGTGACATGGGTGTGTTCGCGCGGATCATGACGGGATTGGCGGCAGAGGCACCCGACAATAAGACCATCTCAATTGATGCGACTTATCTCAAAGCGCACCGCACAGCCTCAAGCCTGGGGCTCAAAAAGGGGGGCGCGGACGTCTGATCGGGCAGACCAAGGTTGGTATGAACACCAAGTTGCATGCCGTCACGGATACCAGCGGTCGCCCGATCCAGTTCTTTATTACTGCGGGTCAGGTGAGTGATTACACCGGCGCTGCAGCTTTGTTGAGCTGTCTGCCAGATGCTGAATGGCTGCTCGCCGACCGCGGCTATGACGCCGATTGGCTCAGAGAGGCCTTAATAGACAGGGGTATCACTCCATGTATCCCTGGCCGCAAGTCACGCAGCAAAACCATCAAATACGACAAGCGTCGCTACAAACGTCGCAATCGGATTGAGAGAATGTTCGGCCGCCTCAAAGATTGGAGACGCATCTCAACGCGCTATGACAGGTGCCCAAAGGTCTTCCTTTCGGCTATCGCACTCGCCGCAACCGTCATATTCTGGTTATGAGTCTGGAACCTAGGGGGTATTGGCGTCCAGCCATGTGCCGCTTGCGATGCCGTCGAGCGTCCAGTTGCCCACGCGCCACCGCACAAGGCGCAGAGTGGGGAACCCGATATGCGCTGTCATCCGGCGCACTTGGCGGTTGCGGCCTTCGCTGATCGTAACCTCTATCCATCTGTCCGGAACGGATTTGCGAAAACGGACAGGGGGGTCACGCTCCCACAGGGCAGGGGGATCGATCAATCGGACCTTTGCAGGCCGGGTGGGGCCGTCCTTGAGGGTCACACCATCCCGCAGTGGGGCGATGTCCGCGTCAGTCGGTGCGCCCTCGACCTGTACCAGATAGGTCTTGCTCATCTTGTTCTTGGGATCGGCAATGCGTGCTTGCAACTTGCCATCATCAGTCAGCACCAAGAGCCCCTCACTGTCCCGGTCCAACCTGCCAGCAGGATACACCCCCGGCACATCAACATATGCGGAAAGCGTAGGCCTGGGCGTCGGGCTTTTGGCATCTGTAAACTGGGACAGAACACCAAAGGGTTTGTTGAAAAGAAGAACACGTGACATGCGGCCTGCCTAGCCCGAGTGATGCGGGTGCGTCTATGGTGATATGCAATTTCGCACGCCTTCATTTTTCCTATTGCAACGAATCCCAATTCGGCGCAAATGCGCAAACATAGACGCCAACGCACGCGCCTCTGGCCGGTGATAGTCAACGCACACGTGTTTACGTAGCGACGGTAACGTCTCCCTTGGAACTGAGCGGTCTTTGATGGGTATGTCCATTATGGCCGGGTCTTTTGGAGATGACCAATGACGATGCACTTTTCGCCCGCTGTGGCGTCACCTATTGTTGAATCCCACTCTCGGCTGGATGCCTATGTTGCCGACCGGCAATTTGACCGCCCAACGCTGATCATTGATCTTGATCGCGTCGCGACACAGTACTGCGCGCTCAAGGCAGGTCTGGGCCGTGCAGACATTCACTATGCTGTCAAAGCAAACCCCGCCCGCGAGATTATCGCCCGCCTAGTCGATCTGGGCGCCCATTTCGACGCCGCCTCGCGTGCCGAAATTACCCTGTGCCTGCAAGAGGGGGCCGAGCCCTCTGAAATCTCGTTTGGCAACACGATCAAACGCGCCTCTGATATCGCATGGGCCTACGATCAGGGCATCCGGCTGTTTGCCGCTGACGCCGCACAAGAGCTCGACAAGATCGCCGCCCATGCGCCTGGCGCATCTGTCTATATCCGTCTGATCGTCGAGCATTCACAGGCCGATTGGCCTTTGTCGCGCAAATTCGGCTGTGACCGCGCGATGGCGCTGACCCTGCTGGACCACGCAAAAGCATTGGGCCTGCAACCTGTCGGGTTTTCTTTCCACGTGGGCTCGCAAACGCGGCAAGCGTCGATGTGGGCCCCCATTCTGGATGTCTTTGCGCAGATTTGGGCAGATGCACGGGCGGCAGGGCATGACCTGAGCCTGCTGAATATCGGTGGTGGTTTTCCTGCGTTCTATGGCGAAGAAATCGAAGCCCCGACAGCCTACGCAGCCGCTGTCATTGCCATGGTCGAAGCCCGTTTTCCCCACCTGCGCAAGATCATGGCCGAGCCAGGGCGCGGTATGGTCGCAGAGGCCGGTTTGATCGTTTCAGAGGTACTGTTGGTCAGCCGTAAATCGGCGGATGACCTGCATCGCTGGGTCTATCTGGACATCGGGCGTTTTTCGGGGCTGGCCGAAACCGAAGGCGAAGCAATCCGCTATCAATTGCAGACCGCGCGCGACGCAGACCCCTTGGGTCCCTGCGTTGTTGCGGGGCCAACCTGTGACAGCGCAGATGTGCTTTATGAAAAACGCCCCGTCGCGCTGCCAGTGACGTTGCAGCCCGGTGATCGCGTCCTGATCCGGAACACAGGGGCCTATACCTCGACCTATTCTTCGGTTTGTTTCAATGGCTTTCCGCCACTTGATGTGGTGGTGATCTAAAGCACCTACTGGCGTGCGGTATACGATTGTACGCCAGTAACACTTTAATAATTAAAGACTTTTTGGTTTACACGCCGCGAAATGCCGCTAGGTTGCACGGAAATGGACGATAAGGGTTCAGGCCATGCCGCCGATTGAAGACCACCCGCTGCGCTATGCAATGGCCAATGAATTGCACGCAAGGCCCTTTCCAGCGGTCGATGCGCCCAGCCGTGCGGCCTATCTTGCGATCAAGCCCGCCAGCAATGCGGCGGGCCGCGACCGCGCCGCGGATCGGGCGCATCTGATTGATTTGCTTGATCGGTTTGGCGCACAGCACCCGCAGCCTGATGCGACGCACTACTTTGGCAAAATCGGCAAGCACCATGTAAAGTGGGAAAGTCACACTGAATTCGTGACCTACACCATCTTTGGCGAAGGGGTGGCGGACCGGCCTTTTGACGCTGCAACCTTTGGCGTGTTCCCCGATGACTGGCTTGAGGCCGCACCGGGCACTCGCGTCACCTCGGCACTGATCCGCATCGAGGTGGCCGACGGTGATGAGGGCATCATTGAAAAGGCACGCAGTTGGTTTGTACCCGAAAGCCTCGCCATCAGTCGGGTCGTCGGGGACGATCTGGTTGTTGCGGGTGACTTTCGTATTGATCCGGCAGGGCATATGCGCTTTGCGGTCTTCGCGCGCCCCCATGTCGGCAACCGCCGTATTGGTCGCGTCGTGCAACGCCTTTGCGAGATTGAAACCTACAAAGCAATGTCGATGCTGGGCCTTTACCGCGCGCGCGAAATGGGCGCGAAGTTGGCCAAGTTCGACACCCGCCTGACCAGTCTTCTCGATGATATGCGTGGGTCCGATGCAGACCCCGCAAAGGTGCTGCAATCGCTGCTCGAGGTATCAGCCGAGATCGAGAACACCATTGCGCAATCCTCATTTCGTTTTGGCGCAACAGGGGCTTACGAGACGATCGTCAACCAACGGATCAATGTCTTGCGTGAAGAACGCTTCACCGGGCGTCAGACATTTGGCGAATTCATGATGCGCCGTTTTGACCCTGCAATGCGCACGGTGAAATCAACACAAGAGCGCTTGCAAGCGATGTCCGAGCGGGCTTTGCGGGCAGGTGATCTGCTGCGCACCCGTGTGGATGTGGAACGCTCGGCCCAGAACCAGGAACTGCTGACCAGCATGGACAAACGGGCCGATCTGCAACTGCGCTTGCAGCGCACGGTCGAAGGGCTGTCGGTTGTGGCAATCAGCTATTACGCGGTCAATCTTGTGCTCTACGTTGCGGGCCCGCTCGAAAAAGCCTTTGGCGTGGGCAAGGTCACGATGGCGGCCATTGCAACGCCCGTGGTGTTGGGGTTGGTCTGGCTGATGGTGAACCGTATTCGCAAACATATGGAGTAATCCGCCGCACTTGTGCGCACAGTGATCCATGCTAACCATTGTGTTAAACAATGGTAGGTGAGTGATGAAAAGCATCTTGGGTACGATCGCGGTGTTCTGTGCAACGGCCGCCCATGCCGATGGCTTGCCCGCGCCGCTGACCGACGCCGATTTCGCCCCGGTTGATCAAGCAGAGGCGCGTTTAGGCCAATTGCTGTTTTTTGATCCCATCCTGTCGGGAAATCGCACTGTATCTTGCGCCACGTGCCACCACCCCGCCTTTGGCACGGGTGATGGCCTGTCATTGGGGCTGGGTGATGGCGGCATCGGACTGGGGCCCAAGCGCGTCGCTGATCCCGCCAATATGCCCGAGCAGCGCATTCCGCGAAATGCGCCCGCGCTGTTTAACCTTGGCGCGCATGAATTCACGGTGCTTTTTCATGATGGCCGTATCGAAGTCGATCCCGACCGCCCCGGCGGGCTGCGGACACCGCTGGATGCGGATATGGTCGCAGGTTTCGCCTCGCTCTTGTCGGCCCAGACCATGTTTCCAGTGCTCAGCCCGGATGAAATGGCCGGCCACTACAGTGAAAACGATGTCGCCCAGGCCGTGCGGCAGGGGGTCATCACCGGTGAAGGCGGTGCATGGGATATCATCGCGCGCCGCGTTGGGGGTATTGCGGCTTATGCCACCAGTTTTGCGGCTGTCTATGACCATATTGATACGCCGGACCAGATCACCTTTGCCGATGTCTCGAATGCGATCGCGGCCTTCATGGCGTTTGAATGGCGCTCGGACACAGCACCCTTTGATGCAGTACTGCGCGGCGCGCTTCGCTTGCCTGAACCTGCCGCCGCTGGCATGGGTTTGTTCTACGGTCCTGCGGGCTGCGCCAATTGCCACAGCGGGCCGTTTTTGACGGACCACGGCTTTCATGCAATGGGGGCCCCGCAAATCGGCCCGGGCAAAGCCGCCCGGTTTGAAAGCCACGCCCGCGATGAAGGGCGGTTTCGTGTCACCGGTGATCCTGCCGATCTTTACGCCTTCCGTACCCCGTCGCTACGCAATGTTACGCTGACCGCACCTTATGGACACGCCGGCGCGCATACCGATTTGCGCAGCTTTTTGGTGGCCCATCTGGACCCGGTTGAGGGGTTGCGCCGCTATGATCTGAGCGCTGCCACATTGCCCGAACTGGCCGTCGACGACACGGGCGGCCTCGCTGACAGTGATGCGATTGCGCAGGCGGTCACTTTCGCACCGCGCGGGATTTCGGACGCCGATATCACGGCGCTGTTGGCTTTTCTGGATACCCTGACCGATCCTGCAGCACAAACCGGGCGCTTGGGTATTCCCGATCAGGTCCCGAGTGGCCTGCCGATAGACCGCCCCTAAGTGTTATTACTGGCCCCCAAATATCCCCGCCGGAGGCATAAAAGTCAGCGTGTGACCTGCACAACCTGACCTGCCGCCACACGTTGCGTGCTGTCCTCGCCATCAGGCCAGCGCACCGTGACCTGCGCTTGGGTGGCATCGCCAAGGCCAAAATGCAGCGGCAAGGCCGCCCCCCCGGCATGTCCGCCCCCAACCGTAAGCTGCTGGCTCTGACTGCTGCCAGCGGCGGTCACGAAAACCGTCGCTCCCACGGCGTTCCTATTACCGCCTGCCTGCGACAGGCTGACCGCCAGCCAATTGCCAGTGTCGGGCGTGACATTGCGATAAAGCTCCATTGGGGCGCGGCGGTTCATCACAACAAGGTCCAGCCGCCCGTCACCGTCAAAATCAGCCAGCGCAGCACCGCGTGAGCGGTCTTTCGTCGCGACACCTGCTGCAACGGCTGTTTCCCGAAACGTCCCATCGGGGTTCTGCATCAGCAGGTTATTGGGATCTTTGATCGCCAGCCCCGGCATCTGATCGACATTGCCTTTGGCGATAAACAGATCGGCGCGCCCGTCATTGTCGACATCGGCGAATTCGGCGTGCCATCCGGTTGAAGGGCGGCCGTCATCGCCGGTATGCGGGCGCTGGGCATATGTCCCGATGGTGAAAGGGGCAGCGGCATAGGTGCCGTTTGCGCCTGCAATCTGCATCAGTTGATCGCCCATCGAGGTCAGCATGACTTCGTCGCGCCCATCGCCCGTCAGGTCACGACTTGCGATCCCCATCCCCCAAAGCGAGACATTTTGCCAGCCGTCATCGGCGCCCAGAAAGCGCTGGTCTGCGATATCCCACATCTGCTCATAGCCGTCGCGAACATAGTAGTGCCGGTCGTTTGATATGCGCAGCGTTGGCCGGCCGCGCGCATCATTGGCCGCCAGCATCGAAAGCGGGCAAAAGCCGGGTGTCAGCGGGTTGCTTTGATAGCCAGTTGCACTGGGTCGCAAAATCACATTGTTATCACAGGCGCCAAAAGGCCCATCAGGGTCGTCGCGGTCGACATAATTGCCAATCGCCATGACGGGCAGGCCATCATCTTCCCACCATGCGGTAAAGGCGGTGGACCACCCGCTATCGGCAGGCAGGGCGTTACTTGCTGCAAATCCGCAGTTGTCTTGCCCTGTCAGCAACTGGTTCTGCCCGGCGCGGAGCACAAACAGATCCATCAGCCCATCTGCGTTATAATCCAAAGGGTATGCACCTGTGACGCCGGTGAACGTCGGAATTGGACCTTCACTAAAGACAAGATTACCTTGATTGACCAGCAGCTTTGCCCGGGTTGCGCCACCTGCGGCAAAGATGTCGGGCAGGGTGTCGCCATTGCAGTCGAACACCGCAACACCGCCGCCTACGAAATGTTCCCATCCGCCGGCATAGATATGGGCAGGCAAGCCGCCTGAGCGGTTTTCAAACAGCGGATCAGCGGCCGCGGGAACGGCAACACACAAGGCCAGCAGACGGATCATGCGCAGGCTTCGCCCAATGCGGCTTCGGTCACGGCCTCAAGCGCCAAAGCCGTGGCGCCACGTGCCCAGATCATGTTGCCCCATGCGTGGATTTCCACATTGCAAGGCGTGCGCCCGTCGCTGAGGGTCAGCTTTTGCATCTCGGACAGGACTTCATCGGCATAAAGATAGTCATACTGCATCCGTTCGCCGGACAGAATGATCAGGCCGGGATCAAAAAGCTGGATCACATTGGCAAGCCCCACCGACAGATAGCGCCCCGCCCGGCGGAAAATCGTGCGCGCGGCCTCATTGCCGGACTTTGCCTGAGTAAAGAGATCATCCAGCATTGCATTCGGGCTTTGCTGATTGCGCGGGTGGCGGTGCAGGGCCGTGGCTGCTTCGCGCGCCAGTGCATAGTCGGCCAGATATGCTTCAAGACAGCCCCGCTGGCCACACCGGCACAAGGCGCCATCCAGTTGGACTTTGGTATGCCCCAATTCAAGCCCCATCCCGCGTGCCCCGCGAAACAGGCTGTTGTCCAGCACAAGGCCCATGCCCACGCCGTTTTCGATCGTCACAACCGCAAAATCCGAAATCGACCGTCCGGCCCCGAACCAAAGCTCGGCCAGGGTCAGCACATTGGTGTCGTTATCGACATGCAAAGGGATGCCGAACCGGTCCTGAAAGGCGGTGCGCAGGTCAATGTCAGGATCGCTCAGCAGGGGCGACCATGCGATATGGCCGGTGCCATGATCCACCGTCCCAGACATGCCGATCCCGACAGCCGAGATATCAGCCAATGCCTTGCCTGCGCTGCGCAGGACAAGGTCCATCAGAATATCGATCTCTTCCAGCAAGGCCTCAACGGATTTGCGGGTTGGTGGCGCAGGCGATGTGGCCTCGCCCACGACATGCCCTGCAAAATCGGTCAGCACCGCTGTGTGTATTTCATCAGACAGTTTGATGCCGATGACAAACCGGGCGTCTGTTACAACCTCAAGTGCGACGGGCGGGCGACCGCGCCCCGATTCCCGTGGCAGGCCGTCGACTTCGCGCAAAAAGCCTGCCGCGATCAGGTCTGCTGTCAGCGTTGTGGCCGATCCTGCACTGATATTCAGAGCACGGGTCACATCCATACGCGCGGCCCGGCCTGCGGCGCGCACATGCTCAAAAACCTGCTGGCGCAAGGGCTTGCTGTCCTTTGCGTCGGTCGGCAACAGGGGCCCGCACCCGGAGGGTGCATCTGATTCGCCAGTTTGCTCGGTTAGGTCGTCATACATAGTTCATGCCCTGAAATAATCATGCGGGAATACCCGCCTTCATATGTGCTTATATCCAAAATGCCCAATTAATGCGCGCGCCAAAAGCATTATATTTGTAGTCTTGAGCAATTTTTATTTTGACAACTGAATTTAATTGGTCATCCTGAGTGCCGTAGGGTGAAAAGCCCCACGCCCCAATGCATGGGGCACACTTTGGGAGGAAATTATGCATAAATCCATTATTGCGGCAGCCATTGTGGCGGCCGGTTTCAGCACAGCTGCCTATGCCGATGCCCACAGCATCACCGTTGGTGTCAGCTGGTCGGATTTTCAGGAAGAGCGTTGGAAAACAGATGAGGCTGCCATGTTGGGCGCGCTTGAAGCGGCAGGTGCCGAATACCTGTCCGCAGACGCACAGTCTTCTGCGACCAAGCAATTGGCTGACGTAGAAAGCCTGATCACACAGGGCGTGGATGCGCTGATCATTCTGGCACAAGACGGCGCGTCGATTGGTCCGGCCCTTGATGCCGCCGAAGCCGCTGGCATTCCGGTGATCGGCTATGACCGCCTGATCGAAGATCCACGCGCGTTCTACCTGACGTTCGACAATGTCGAAGTGGGCCGCATGCAGGCCGCAGCTGTGTTCGCTGAGCAGCCAGAGGGCAACTATGTCTTCATCAAAGGGTCGCCAACAGATCCGAACTCTGACTTCCTGCGCGGCGGTCAGCAAGAGGTGCTGCAAGCGGCTATCGACAGCGGTGCGATCACTGTTGTGGGCGAAGCCTATACCGACGGTTGGCAGCCCGCGAATGCACAGCGCAACATGGAGCAGATCCTGACGCAGACCAACAACGAAGTTGATGCGGTTGTTGCATCGAACGACGGCACCGCCGGTGGTGTTGTCGCAGCCCTTGCGTCGCAAGGTATGGACGGCATTCCGGTGTCGGGTCAGGATGGCGATCATGCCGCGCTGAACCGTGTGGCATTGGGTACACAGACAGTCTCTGTATGGAAAGACAGCCGTGAACTGGGCCGTAACGCAGGCGAAATCGCCGTGGCTTTGGCCGGTGGCGCGATGATGTCCGATGTGATGGGCGCTGGTGAATTCACTTCACCGGGCGGCGTGACTGTGACCTCTATGTTGCTGGCACCACAGCCGATCACGCAAGACAACCTGAACCTTGTTCTGGAAGCTGGCTGGATCGAAAAAGACGTCCTTTGCCAAGGTGTCTCTGGCCTCGCAGTCTGCGAATAAGCTGACCATCTAAGACATAAGCCCCATCCGCCAACGCGGGTGGGGCTTACTTTTGAGGCGGTCCGCGTGCGGGCTGAAGGGGAGGAATCCAATGTCTGGTGGACTTGGGAATTTAATCAAAACACTACAGATCGATACGCGATTGCTGGGCATGATCGGTGCGTTCATCGTGATCTCTTTGGTGTTTCACGTCGCAACCGGGGGTACATTCCTGACCCCGCGCAATCTGTTCACGCTGACCTTGCAGACCGCGTCAGTGGCTGTGATGGCAACAGGAATGGTCTTTGTGATCGTGACCCGCAACATTGATCTGTCGATCGGGTCCATGCTGGGGATTATCGGGATGCTCATGGGCGTGATCCAGGTGCAGATCCTGCCTGATATTCTGGGTTTCGGGAACCCCGCGATCTGGATCATAACAGTTGTTCTTGGTCTTTTGTTGGGGGCGGCGATTGGTGCCTTTCAAGGCTGGTTGATCGGCTATCTGGTAATCCCGTCCTTTATTGTCACCTTGGGTGGCCTTTTGATCTGGCGCGGTGGCGCTTGGTGGGTGTCCAAGGGGACGACGATCTCACCGCTTGATCCTAATTTCATCATGTTGGGCGGCGCATCGGGCACGATTGGTGTGACCGCAAGCTGGGCGCTGGCCATCGTGGGCTCGATCCTGACCATCATCTTTCTGATCAACACACGGCGTAAGCACATCAGCCATGGTTTTGCGGTGAAACCCGTTTGGGCCGAATATGCTTTGGGGGCGATCCTTGTTGGTGCGATCTGCGGGATCACCGCGATCATGAACGCCTATCTGGTGCCGACACGGATTTTGGAACGCCGCTTTGCTGCCGAAGGGCTGGAGATGCCTGAAGGCTACACCGAAGCCTATGGGTTCCCGATCTCGGTACTGATCGTTTTGTTTGTGACGATTGCCATGACAATCATTGCCAAAAAGACCCGCTTTGGTCGCTATGTGTTCGCGATGGGCGGCAATCCTGATGCGGCGGAATTGTCGGGCATCAACACACGTATGCTGACCGTCAAGGTCTTCGCCCTCATGGGTGCTTTGACGGCGATCGCCGCGGTCATCGCCTCGGCCCGTTTGGGGTCGGCAGGGTCATCGCTGGGCGAACTGGACGAACTGCGCGTGATTGCGGCAGCCGTCATTGGTGGCACGGCATTGGCGGGCGGTGTCGGCACGATCTACGGGGCCATCCTTGGTGCCTTGATCATGCAGGCGCTGGTGTCCGGCATGGGTATGGTGGGTGTGGATTCACCGCTGCAAAACATGATCGTGGGTGGCGTGCTCATCCTCGCTGTCTGGATCGACATTATCTACCGCCGCAAAACAGGAGACGCATAATGAGCACCCCACTTTTGGAAATGCGCAATATCTCGATCCACTTTGGCGGGATCAAAGCGGTCGACGATGTATCCATCGACGTGATGCCGGGCGAAGTTGTGGGCCTGTTGGGCCACAATGGGGCGGGGAAATCGACGCTGATCAAAATCCTGTCGGGGGCCTATAAAAAGGACGCAGGCGAGATTTTCGTGGACGGCAAGAAGGTTGAAATTCACAGCCCGATTGATGCCCGCTCGCATAATATCGAGACGATTTATCAGACGCTTGCCTTGTCTGACAATCTTGATGCGGCTTCGAACCTGTTTCTGGGGCGCGAGATCACCACCAAGTTTGGTTTGGTCGATGACACAGCAATGGAAGCGGAATCGCGCAAGATCATGGCGCGGCTGAACCCCAACTTTCAGCGCTTTTCGGAACCTGTGCGGTCGCTTTCGGGTGGTCAGCGCCAGTCCGTGGCGATTGCGCGCGCGGTCTATTTCAACGCGCGTATCCTGATCATGGACGAACCGACCGCTGCCTTGGGCGTGCATGAAACTGCGATGGTTGCGGACCTGATCAAGGAGTTGAAGGCCCAAGGACTTGGCATCTTTTTGATCAGCCATGACACCCGTGAAATGATGGACCTGTGTGATCGTGTATCCGTGATGAAAAACGGCCAATTGATCGGGACCGAGCGGGTTGAGGATGTTACGGAAGATGACATTCTGTCGATGATCATCATGGGAAAGAATCCGAAGAAAGCAGCGTAATGTATATCGGTCTTGATCTGGGAACCTCAGGTCTCAAGGCTGTTTTGATTGACGAAGGACAGGCGATTGTCGCGGAAGCGACAGCGCCTTTGGAGGCCGTGCGCCCCGCTCCCGGTTGGTCAGAGCAGGACCCTGCGACATGGTTGGATGCGGCTGAGGCTGTGATGCAGGCGCTAGGCGCGCAGGCATCATTGGCGCAGGTGCGCGGCATTGGCCTGTCAGGGCAGATGCATGGGGCGACGTTGCTGGACGCGGACGATCAGGTGCTGCGGCCTTGTATCTTGTGGAACGACACGCGCGCGGCGGCTGAGGCGGCCGAGCTGGATGCTGATCCTGTGTTCCGTACGCTGACCGGAAACATTGTCTTTGCGGGGTTTACAGCACCGAAACTGATGTGGGTTGCGCGCAATGAGCCAGAGGTATTTGCCAAGGTGGCCCGTGTTTTGCTGCCGAAAGACTATTTGCGCCTGTGGCTGACGGGCGAGGCGGTGGCCGAAATGTCGGATGCGGCGGGCACAAGCTGGCTGGATGTCGGCAAACGCGACTGGTCGGATGATCTGCTGGCGGCGACCGGCCTGACGCGCGCGCAGATGCCACAACTGGTGGAAGGGTCTGAAGTGTCGGGCCAAGTCCGCGATGCACTGGCCACACGTTGGGGCCTGCCCAAAGGTGTTGTCGTGGCCGGTGGCGGCGGTGACAATGCAGCGAGCGCGGTTGGTGTGGGGGTCGTGAAAGCGGGCGATGCCTTTGTCTCGCTCGGCACTTCGGGGGTGCTGTTTGCGGCCTCGGACGCGTACCAACCCGATGCGGCATCGGCGGTGCATACGTTCTGCCATGCCTTGCCGGATACGTGGCACCAGATGGGCGTTATTCTGGCGGCCGCCGACGCGCTTAACTGGTTTGCCAAGATCGGAGGGCAGCCCCCGGCCACCCTGACGGGTGTTCTCGGGGATCTTAAAGCCCCCGGTCGCACGCTGTTCCTGCCCTATCTGGGCGGTGAGCGCACACCCCACAATGACGCCGATATCCGCGGTGCATTCCTGCATCTGGACCACGCCACAGATCAAGCTGCCATGACCCGCGCGGTGCTGGAAGGCGTCACCCACGCCATCCGTGACTGCTATGATGCGCTCTTTGCCACCGGCACCCGGATCAACCGTTTAATCGCGGTCGGCGGGGGCTCGAGATCCGACTACTGGGTGCGGGCGATTGCAACGTCGTTGGACCTACCGATCGCATTGCCCGTTGCTGGCGACTTTGGTGGCGCCTTCGGTGCGGCACGCCTTGGCATGATGGCGGCAACCGGGGCAGGGGTCGCGATCGCGACTGCGCCGCAAATCGCGCGCACCATTGAGCCCGATACAACCCTCACCAGCGCCTTTTCCGAGGCGCACGCACGCTACCGCGCCAGCTATGACGCGTTGAAAGGACTGACATGACCGATTTCTTCAAGGGTATTCCCGCCATCACCTATGAAGGCCCTGCCAGCGACAACGACTTTGCCTTCCGCCACTACAACCCGGACGAAATGGTGATGGGCAAACCGATGAAGGATCATCTGCGTTTCGCAGCCGCCTATTGGCACTCCTTGGCGTGGTCCGGTGGCGACCCTTTTGGCGGGCAGACCTTTGACCGGCCTTGGTTTGGTGACAGCATGGACGCGGCCCGCATGAAGGCAGATGTGGCATTCGAGATGTTCCAGATTTTGGGCGTGCCGTATTTCTGCTTCCATGATGCCGATGTGCGGCCCGAGGGCGCGACCTTTGCGGAAAGCACGAAGAACCTTGCGCAAATCGTTGATTATTTTGCGGAAAAAATGGAATCGTCAGGCGTCAAGCTGCTTTGGGGTACGGCAAACCTGTTCTCGCACAAGCGGTTCATGGCGGGGGCCGCGACCAACCCCGATCCGGATGTTTTCGCCTATTCTGCCGCCACGATCAAAACCTGCATGGATGCGACCCTGAAACTGGGTGGTGAAAATTATGTCCTGTGGGGCGGGCGCGAAGGCTATGAAACGCTGCTGAACACCGACATGGGCCGCGAACGGCAGCAGGCGGGTGCCATGTTGCAGATGGTGGTCGACTATAAGCATAAGATCGGCTTCAAAGGGGCGATCCTGATCGAACCCAAGCCGCAGGAACCGACCAAGCACCAATATGATTACGATGTGGCAACGGTTTACGGCTTCCTCAAGGACTTTGGGCTTGAGGGCGAAGTGAAGATGAACATCGAGCAGGGCCATGCCATTTTGGCGGGCCATTCGTTTGAGCATGAGCTGGCACTGGCGCGCGAGCTGGGCATCTTTGGCTCGATCGACATGAACCGCAATGATTATCAGTCAGGATGGGACACCGACCAGTTTCCCAACAATGTGCCTGAAATGGCGCTCGCTTATTACGAGGTCTTGCGCGCGGGCGGATTCACCACGGGTGGCACCAATTTTGATGCCAAACTGCGCCGCCAGTCGCTTGACCCCGAAGATCTGATCCTTGCCCATGTCGGCGGCATGGATGCTTGCGCCGCAGGACTGAAGGCGGCAGCGGCCATGCTGGAAGACGGCAAGCTGGAGGCGGCGCGCAGCGCACGCTACGCTGGTTGGGATACCGCTGAGGGCCAAGATTTGTTGCGCAGCGACCTTGACCGGATCACGGCCAAGGTTCTGTCCGCAGACATCAATCCGCAGCCGCGATCAGGCCGGCAGGAGCGGTTGGAAAACCTTGTGAACCGCTACCTCTGAGCGCGGCACTTGTGCCTGCCTGACCCCAGCCCTAACGTGGCGGGACAGCGATAGGTGTGACACGGTGATCGGCACAATCCTCCAGACCTTCGGGCGCAAGTATATGGACGTGACCCTGCGCAACGGGGCCGACTATCTGGTGCGTATTGTCGAATGCCCGGGGCTTTGGATGGACGATGCCGCACTTGCGGCGCTGAGTGCTGACTTGCGCAGCGTTGCAGCGCGCACTTTGGATGCGGGCCAGCTGACCTATGGTGTGTTCTCGGGTGATAAGGACCGCATGGGGGCGGTGATTATCACGCTGGTGTCGCGCCGTGACGGAACGCCAGTGGCGTTCAATGCATTGGCAGTTATGGTTTTGGATACCGCGCCACATCCCACCGATGTCTTGCACCTTGGTCTTGTGATGGTGGACCCCGATGAGCGGTCCAAAAACCTGTCTTGGGTGCTTTATGGGCTGACCTGTTTTCTGATTTTCTTTCGCCGTCAGTTTCGCCCGGTCTGGATTTCGAATGTCACGCAGGTGCCTGCGGTCGTCGGTATGGTCAGCGAGATGTTTTCCGATGTCTGGCCCGGCCCGAACCAAGGACGGCGGACGCTGAACCATCTGCTCTTGGCGCGCGCGATCATGGCGTCGCATCGGCAGGTGTTTGGCGTGGGCGATGACGCAGGTTTTGATGAAGAAAGGTTCGTGATCACAGATGCTTACACCGGTGGGTCTGATGATCTAAAAAAGACATGGCGAGCCGCCCCGAAGCATCGCGACCCGCGCTATAATCGCTTTTGTGAAGAGACATTGGACTACACCCGTGGCGATGATGTGCTGCAATTGGGCCTGATGGATCTGGCGGCAATGCGCAGCTATCTGGCACGCGATGTGCCGAAATCGGCTGTCCTTGGCCTGTTGCTGACCGGTGGATTGGTGGCTTTGCGCCGGGTAATTTTACCCGCGATACACTGGGCGGATAGCACGCGCATGTGGTCTATCTTGCGCCCCTACAGGACCCGCGACGAATGATTGCTGCCGCCATGATGATCACCCAGTTGTTCCTGTCCTGCGCGGCCCTGCTGGGGTTGTTTGTCTTGCAATCGGTGCTGGTGCGCCGCGATCCGTGGGACCCGATCAACAGACGGTTCCTGTTCGGAGTGCGCATGACGATGGTGCTGTTTGCCGGGCGCGCGTTGATGATCCTGACAGGGATCGAGGCGTTTCGTATTCTGGTGCTTTTTGCCGCCGCCGTGATCCCGCTGGCGGTGCTGCTCCTGACCGAAGGGCTGCTGCGCCGCCATGCGCCCCCACTGGTCAAGGCGGTGATCGGGGTGGGGGCTGTCCTCTTTGCTGTGATGTCGTTGTGGTATTCGGACAGCATTGATCCGGCGCGTCTATATGCCTTGCTGGCGTTTCAGCTTTTGGGGTTTGTGCTGTCGGGCTGGCTTATCGTTGCGCGCGACAAGGCCGCATTGTCGGCGGGTGAAAACGCAATGGTGGTGAGGCTGGGGCTGTCACTGATCTTGTTGATCCCCTTGGCCGCAGGGGATTTTCTGTTGCTTTCAATCGGTTTGCCGATCCAGTTTTCGGCGTTGGGGGTGCTGATTTTGTGCTGGCTGGCCATTGGGCTGGGACGGACCTATCTGGGCCACCGCGCCACGATGGTGAACCTTGCGGTGATGGTCGGTGCGGCGGTCATTGTCGGAGGGATGCTTGGGTTTTTTGCCCAGCATGGCCGGGATGGTTTCTTGCTGACGATTGCGGCTGTCATGACCACGGTTTTCGTGGTCGCCATCCTGACGGATGCCCGCGCGTTGCGCTTGGAAGAGCAAAGCCTTGGCTTGCTACGCCAACTGGCGACCACCCGCACCGATGATCCGATGACCTTTTTGCGTGACCTGCAAGATCACCCGCGGGTGGAAGGGGCAGTTGTTGTCAGCGCAGAAAGCCTTGAGGGGCTGCAAGACGACGTGTTGGATGCGATTTTCGCGGCCGCCCCTGTCTTGCGCCGGGTGGATCCGCCGCAATTAGGGCCGGTGGCCGATGATCACATCGCCTATCTCTTTGCACGCTACTCTGCGACCCATATCCTGCTGGCGGTGCCACACCCAAGGGTGCTGGTTGCGCTCTCCATGCCGTCGCTGGGGGCATCCCCATCGGCTGAATTGGAATTGCAGGTGGTGCAGCGCATGGCGGCGCTGATAGCGACACAGGAAAGGAAGCTTGATGGACAATAGACGGGCCGAGGCGTTGCGGATATTCGAGGCTGGCGTGAAAGCGGCCGATCCTTATGCGGCTGTCGCAGATGCCTTGGATGATGTGGCGCCCCCCGCTTTGATCGTGGCCGTAGGCAAGGCAGCGCGGCTGATGGCGCAGGCGGCATTGGCGCGGTTTTCTGGTGTGACATGTCTTGTGGTGACGAATTATGAAAACGCCGCACCGCTGGAAGATGCGACAGTGATGGCGGCGGGCCATCCGGTGCCGGATGCCAATGGTGCGGCAGCGGCAAAGGCTGTGATCACAGCTTTGCACGCCGCAGATGGCCCGGTGCTGGCGTTGATTTCGGGGGGCGGGTCCGCCTTGCTGCCCGCGCCAGCCGGTGCGCTGACCCTTGCGGATAAGGCAAAGGTCAATGAGATGTTGCTGGGGTCCGGGTTGGATATCGTCGCGATGAACCTGATCCGCCAGCAACTTTCGGATCTGAAAGGCGGCGGATTTTTACGCCATGCGGCACCCCAGCCGGTGACGGCGCTGATCTTGTCGGATGTTATTGGTGATGATCTGTCAGCGATTGCCAGCGGCCCGACAGTTGGCCCGATTGGCACCGCGCAAGAGGCGATCTTGCTGCTGAAAGAGGCACAGCTTTGGGCGGCCCTTCCGCAAGCTGTGCGGCAGCATCTGGAGACAGCGCAGCAGCCGGTGGCTTTGCCCGCCGCGCGCAACATGCTGGTGGGCTCGAACGCAAAAAGCGTGGCTGCCATGAAAGAGGCGGCAGGCGCGGCGCATGTGATTGCAGAGCCAATTGTCGGCGATGTGGCAGATGCCGCGCGCGTGATCTGTGATCGTGCGGTCATCGGCACGACAGTTTGGGGTGGTGAAACCACGGTTGTTCTGCGTGGTAGCGGACGTGGAGGGCGCAATCAGGAACTGGCCCTGCGGATCGCTGTGGAAGCAAAGCGGCGTGGATGGCGTGCATGGACCTGCCTGCAAGGCGGCAGCGATGGACGCGATGGGCCGACCGATGCGGCAGGGGGGCTGGTGGATCAGGATACGCTCGGCAAAATCACGGATTTGGATGCGCGCCTGGCCAATAATGACAGCTATGCCGCGCTAAACGAGGCGGGTGATTTGCTGCTGACCGATGCGACAGGGACGAATGTGGCTGATCTGGGTGTGATGATCCGAAGCGGCTGAGCAGGTTGGCAGCTTCGGAGCCTCCGGCGGGGATATTTTTGGGCCAGTAATAACAAAGTGCCGCGATGATTAATCGACAGGTAGCCCGCTTGGCACGCTTGCGGGGCGGCCCAAGGGACGGGTCAGTGCGGTTTCGCCCGTCAGCGCATGCAGGAACGCCACAAGGTCTGCGATTTCGGCCTCGGTCAGCGCAATGGGGCGCATGGTGATAGCTTGCGTTTGCCGGGTCATTTCGCGGCTGTCCTGTCTGATGGAAAAATCGGCGGCGGCCAGCCACGGGGCCGGTGGCAGATTTGCCTGATCTTGCGTCCATGCCGAGCGGGCGGCATGCGGATCGGCATGGTGACGGATCATGGCGGTCAGTGTCGGGTAGGCGCCGTTATGACCGTAGGGGGGTGTCAGGGCCACATTACGCAAAGACGGTGTTCTGAACTTATAGGCATCCTCAAGCAGGTTTGTTTCGGCCATCCGCCCCGGATCGCGTGAAATCTGATCCCATTGCCGTGTGCGCCCCGGCCCGAAGGCGGGCAGGCCAAGAGCATGAAAGCTTTGATCGGTGAACAAATCACCCGCATGGCAGGATGCACAGCGATTGTTAAAGAAAAGTTGACGCCCCCGTTCGGCGGAGGCCGGCAGCGGTGTGCCTGCGAGCCATTTGTCGTAAGGGCTGTCATAGGATTGCCATTCGCTGATGATGAACGCCCCGAGCGCGTTGCCGATTTCGACAATGCTGACATCAGCAGGTTCTTCAATATGATCAAAGGCCTGGACGAACATCGCGCCATATGCGGGAATGGTACGGACGCGTTTGGCGATAATGGGCCAGGCCTTGTCGATCCGGTCGTGGGTTGCGCCGGCAATTTCGTTTTCGCGGGGGTTTCCCGCCATCTCGAACTGGGCGATCAGCGGAAAGAGGGCCTGGGCCGCAACGAGGGTGTCGAGCCCCGCAGGCAGCCATTCTTCGGCGGGGGAATCATACCCGTTGCCGTAGATGTCAGACCGGCTGAGGCGGCCATCATGAAACAGGACGTCAATGTCATTATGGCCCAGATTCCAAAGGCTTGGCGCATTACGTGGGATCCGTTTGCGAATGGCATCAGGGCCTGTGCCTGCGGTACGTTCAGGGCCAACGCCGACGCCGCCTTCACCGATACCCAGCGACAGCCCGTCGGTGCCTGCATGATCGTGGTGATGGCAGGTGCCGCAGGAGATGTTTTTGTTGCCAGACAGGATTTTGTCGTAAAAAAGCAGTTGCCCGATGCGGGCTTGATCCGGGTCGGTGGGGATGTAATCATCCGCGCTGATCCCCTGTGCGGTTGCCAGATTGGCGCTGACGCATAACCCGAGGACGCCTATATGCATCGCGTACATACTGCGTACAGAACCTGTACATACGTTTGTGCAGCCCTGCTCTTTTTCGGCACGGCGGCACGGGCGGATATGGAAGTGGCGCGCGATCTGATGGAGGCGGGGGAATACGCCGAAGCGCGCGCGCTTTTTGAGGTATATGCGCGCTCTGGCAATGCTGAGGCCGAAGAGCTGATAGGCGTCATGTATGCCCTTGGTCTTGGTGTCGCGCGCGACGATGCGCGGGCGTTTGACTGGTATTTGCGGGCGTCTTTGAAAGGGCATGCAGGCGCGCAATCCGGGCTGGGGTGGTACTATGAAGTGGGCCGGGGCATCCCCGCGCCTGATATGGTACGAGCCTATCTTTGGTATGCTTTATCGGCAATAGGCGGGGACCCGGATGCGCTGGATTCGCTGGAATTGATCACGCCGCGGCTGAGTGCGGATGAACGGGCGCAGGCGGAACTGCTGGTGGATGACTATAAGGCGTGGATGTATCCGTTTCGCTAGACAGCGGCGCAGTGGCTTTTCAAACAAGGGCAAAGTCACGTCATCATAGCGCCAATTCGCATAGAAATCCGCCATATACCTTCGGTTTATTTGTATGGTTTAAACCAATACTCGATTGAGAGGCCTGACTTTTTTGCGCCATGGTCTGGTCATGGCGTCGCGGTATCCCTGCGGCACCGCGCATTGAACCAAGCGCGCAAAAGAAGCGTGTAGAAACACCTAGACTAAGAAAGATGGGACAACATGACAGAGAAGAAAACAACAGAGCTATCGCGCCGCCACCTGCTGACACGGATCGGTGGTTTGGCTGCTGCCGCCTATGCGGTACCTGCGTTTACGACAATGTCGATGGCACATGCCTCGGATAGTGCGTCTGCTGCATCCGCCGCGAGCGCGCCAAGTGCGCAAAGTGAGCCAAGTGAGCCAAGTGAGCCGAGTGCACCAAGCACGCCAAGCGAAACCAGCACGGCAAGTACGGCAAGTGCGCCAAGCCAGACCAGCACACCAAGCGGTCCGTCAAGCGCAACCGATTCCGGCTCATGCAGCGAAGCGGGCGGTACTTGGGATTGGTCGGGTAGCAGATGTAAATCTTCTTCTTGATTGCGGGCGGTTTTGTTTCGGGTCGATGATCTGATGCGTTTGAACTGTTCTGTGATTGAACACTGTGACGTGTCCCCTTCGCAGGGGGCGCGTTGCGTTGGATGAGACAGCGGAAATTTGCTTGGACTTCGCAGGTTTGGACGCGCCTTTGCGGGTGGTCCAGCCCGATGTTGTGCGCCCTTTGCTTTCTCCTGTGATAGGCGGGTGGCCCTTTGAAGAGGTGCCGGGCGATAACCCGCAAGCCAAGCCTGCTTTTGCCACCCTTGGTCCGCGTGATGCCAAGAAGTGGCGTCTTGAAGCCCCGCTCGCGGCCAAGCCGGTGGTTGACCACAATCCGGTCAATGCAATTTGCGACCTTGTGGTTGAGATGTCGTGGGAGCGCCTGCGCAGTCATCCTGATTTGTTATGTCTGCACGCGGCGGCACTGACGTTCGGCGATAGCCTTGTGATCTTTCCAAACGCCCGCCGCGCGGGAAAAAGCCTGTTGACCGCGACGCTTTCGCAGTTGGGGCATGCGGTGTTTTCTGACGATTTCGTCCCCCTCAGTGTAGACGCGCAGACGCAGGTGATCCGCGGGATCGCCAATGGCATTGCGCCGCGTCTGCGGCTGCCCTTGCCGGACAATCTGTCAGAGAGCCTTGATAACTGGATCACGAGGCGCATTGGTCCGCGCAATAAGCAATATGGATATCTGACCGGGATTGACCTGCCGCAATCAGGTGTCATGGCCCCGGTGGGCGCGATCGTCGTGCTTGAGGGTGATCCTACGTTGACAGAGCCCCCGACGCTGACGCCAATGACGCAGGAAGAGGCGATGGGCGTTCTTGTGACGCAGAATTTTGGGCGGCAGGTGCATGCGGGTGCAATCTTGCGGGTGACGGATGTGTTGACGCGCTCGGTACCTGTGCTGCGCTTGCGCTATAATGCGGTCGACGAAGCGGCGGCTCTGTTGGATCAGAGCCCCGCATTGCGTGATCTGTCTGCGGCCCGGATGCCCAAAGCCGACCAACCGGGGGTGTTGCCCTTGGCGCCTCTGGATCTGCCCGCGGTGCAGTGTCTTTTGCCGGTCGATCTGGGGCAGGCATTTTGCAAGTTGCCGGACGCAACTGAATGCGAGACAGGGACCAGTCTTTTTCTTGCTGATGGTTCAGGTATCGCTATTCATCGTCTGAACCCTGTGTCGGCTGTAATCTGGAAACTGCTGGATACGCCACTGACCGGGCTGGAAATGGTTGAGGTGATGCAAGAGCTTTACCCTGATGTACCGCGCGATCGTCTTTGCGGGGACGTCGCCGGTGCACTGGCGTTTTTATGGCAGCAACGGCTGATTGTGCCGGACACCGCTGGATGAACCCGCACAGCTGAAGCGACCAAAAAAGGCCGCCCCATCGGGCGGCCTTTTGCATTCGTGAGATGTTCAGGCGTTAGTTCAGGTCGCTGGCATAGGCGGCGTCCAACTCGGCCTCGACCTCGGCAACGGCGGCTTGCAGGGCGTCCAGCATTTCGCTGCCGCCATCCACATTCTCGCGGAACCAGTCATTGACAGGTGCGGCTGCGGCGGCGAAGGCGGCTTTCTCTTCCGGGCTTGGCACATAGATGTCGCCGCCACCTTCAACAAAGGCTTCATAGGCTTCGATGGATTTGCGCTTGGGTGATGCAAAGGTCGCTTGCTGAAGCGCAGAGAAACCATCAACAACCACGCGGCGCAGGTCTTCTGGCATCGCCATGAAGTTGTCGTTGTTCATCCACCACAGCGCACCCATGTAGGAGTGGCCGTCCAGTGTCAGGTATTGCAGGCCCGCATCAGGGAATTTCATGCCCATGATGTCGGTGATCCCGTTGGCTGTGCCCTCGACAACGCCGGTTTGCAGCGATGTGAACAGCTCTGGCCACGGGATCGGTGTGGCAGAGGCCCCCATGGCTTCGACCAGTTGCACAGGCAGATCAGCCACGACGGTGCGCAGTTTCAGGCCTTCCATATCGGCAGGGCCGGTTACGCGGCGTTCGGTGTTGGCAAAGTTGCGCCAGCCGCCGGTATTGCCGATGGTCATCAGGCGGATGGTGTTGCCGCTGTCCTCAAGCGCTTTGTCGCGCATGGTGCGGACGAAATCACCAGACAACACAGCTTCGGCCACGCGGTCAGATGACATCAGGTAGGGCAGGTCAAGCACCTGCACATATGGGAAGATGCCCGCGGCACCGCCGGATGTGGAAATGTAGACGTCAATGGAGCCTTCAGAGACACCTTCGAGGCATTCCGCACCGGTGGCGCAAAGCTGCGTGCCGATGAAAAGCTCCACGGCAATGCGCCCGTTCGAGGCCGCTTCGACGTAGTTTTTGAACACGACCAGACCGTCATAGTCTTCGTCGTTCTCATTCGAGTTGGCGGTGGCGCGGATTGTGAAATCCTGTGCCCAAGCCGCGAGCGGTGTCGCTAGCAGGGCGGCGGTGGCCGCGACTTTCGTGAACTGTTTCAGCATAATTCTCTCCCTATTGATGCTGTTAGTTGATGCCCGGTGGTGGGCTAATGCAGGCGCTAAACCCGACCTCTGGGCCGCAACCCAAGAAACCGGCAAGGTATGGCACTGTCATGGAAATGGCGGGAATATAGGTGATCAGGAAGATCACCAGAATTTCCACCGCAAGGAATGGCAGGATGGCTTTGGCGATTGTTTCGACCTTTTCGCCTGACAC
>JALQUF010000170.1 GCA_023263855.1 Yoonia sp.
CCCACCGGACCACCCGCAATCTCGGCCGTGATCAGATCCGCCGCCGTGCCGGTCCAGCCACCGCCGCGCAATCCCGCCATAACAACGGCCATCACATCTGCGCCGGAAAAAGCGGCCCCCTCAAACCGGCGGATCAGATCAATCAAAGAGCCTTCGCCAAGTGCGGTTTCGAGTTCCGCCAAGGCGCCCAGCGTCAGTTTGCAATCATGGCTGACGCCATCAATCACAATCGCGACCTCACCTGTCCAAGGGTTCGCCATCAGATCAGCGCCACAAAGGTCAGTGCACCGGCAGAGGCCAGCGACAGCTCATAGGTCGCCTCGCCATTATGCGAACCTGCGTATTCGATTGACGTTATCTGGAACGGCCCTTGCAGCGTGCCGAACCCCGGCACGATCACTTGAAAGTCAGGCGTTTCCCCATCAAAAAATATCTGGCGCGCACGTTCATCGGTCGCGTCATCCTTGAACACGCCCGAACCGGAAACCTGCGCGGTTTTCACACCCGCCCCACCCAACAATTCGCGCCAGCCGCCGGTGCTTTCCAGACTGGTCACATCGACCGTTTCGGCGTTCAAGCTGATCCGCGTGGCGCGCAGCCCGGCGGCCGTTTCAAACATACCCCCGCCCGTCATATCGATTTTGACCAACAGGTCCTTGCCATTTTGTGCAGCCATCTGGCGTACTCCTCATATATCAGTTGGGTGACGTGTCATCCGCGACGCGGGCACGAAAAATCAGGTTGATCTGGCGGACAGCACCCGTGCCAACACGGGCCGCTTTCGCCTTGTAAAAACTCAGGGAAACAAGAGTGCCGCGATCCAACACCAAAGGCGCATCCACCAAGGCATCGCTTACCGCCGCCGCTGCAGCCTTCGCCGTGGCAAAGCCCGCACTTTGGGTAACAACGGACACCGTAAACTGATGCCACGCCCCGCCCCCAGTCTTGTCCGAGGCGTCCCTGACATCCTCGGCCCCCAGCACCACGTAAACAGTCGGTAAAGCACCCGTCGGCAAAGCATCGTAGATATCCGCTCCAACCAAAGCCGCCAGCGCAGTGTCCGCGCGCAACTGCGCAAAGACAGCGCGTTGCAAGGCCGCCGCAACACCATAGCTCATGGGGCAACCTCCTCTTGGGCAAAACAGGTCAAATAGGCCGCCTGCGCATCCGTCTCAGCCACCGCGTAAATCGCGAACACGCGGTTTCCATCACGAAAGCGCTGTCCGGCAACGGGCCTTGAAGGCGCCCCGTAAGGCGCGGCACGCACGTTAATGCGATAAGGCACGCGGCTCAGCGTCGCCGCTGTCTCGGCCCGTTCACGGCCTGCCCCTGCCTTCACCTCGGCCCACAGCACGCCCAAAGGCTCCCAATTGCGGGTATAGCCCCCCGCCCCGTCGGCCAGCTTCACCGGGGCCTCCAGCACCAGCGAGCGGTTCAACTGCGGCGTACTCATACCCGCCCCCCCATGAACAGGCGGACCGTGCGGTAGCTTTCAATCAAAACCTGTACACCCATCGGCATGGCAGGCGACGCACGGGACACATCGTGGCGGTATTCGTAGTAATGGGCCGCCAACAGCATCACGGCCTGCGCCAGATCGCTTGGCAGATCGCTCCAATCCGGGCCAAAGCCCGCCAACATCCCGATCCGCACAGACCCACCGGTCGGCAACGCCGGCAAGCACGCCCCCACAGGCTGCAAGCTGGGCCGCTGCATATCGGGCGCCAGATACCAACCTTCAAAGACCGTTTCCTGCCCCAGCCTATCCAGCAGCGTCACCCCACTGATCGTATTGACCGGAGCCACAGGCAGCGGCTGACGCCGCGCATCGCGCCACGCGGTCAGGGACCAGCTGAATGCGCGCTCAATCAGGATCTTGCCGGTCCGCGCCTCAATCGCCGCCATTGCCGCGCGCAGATAGCTTTCGAGCACCGCATCCTGAACACCATCGTCGGAAAACCCCGATCCCAGGCGCAAATGGTCTTTGAACTCAGCGACCGGAAGCGCCGACGCGGGCACGGTGGTCTCTTCGACTAACATCATGGAATTACTCCGAAACTCTTGGGCCAATCGGCTGACAGGGCCCCGGGCGCACCCGCCCCCCGCATTGCTCGGACGGAAGGAAACTGCTAGACAATGCGAGGATTGTCGTCATGTGCGCCCGGGGGTTGGATGCCGCGTTTTCGGCGCGACACCCGCTTCACAACACAGCTTTAGCTGGTTGCGAACTTCAGCAGCTTGATCGCCGCAAAATCGCTGACAGCACCGCCGACGCGTTTGGTGGCATAAAACAGCACATGCGGCTTGGCCGAGAACGGATCGCGCAGCACGCGCAAGTCGGGGCGTTCGGCCACAGTGTAGCCTGCGCTAAAGTCACCAAAGGCGATCGACATCGACCCATCCGCAATATCGGGCATATCTTCGGCAATCAGCACGCGGTAGCCCATCAGGCGCGCAGGCTCGCCCATGGCGAGGCCATCGACCCAAACGAAACGCCCGTCATTGTCCTTGAGCTTGCGAATGTGCCCTGCGGTCTTGGAGTTCATCACAAAGGTGGCATTGGCGCGGTATTCAGCCCCCAGCGCATAGACCAGATCAATGATCGGATCAGCGCGGGTGATCCCGCCGGCGGTCTCGGTCGGCACATAGCCCAGGTTGCCCCATGTCCACAGGATGTTATCGACCGTGGGATATGTCAGCAGACCCGTCGGTTTATCCACACCATCCCCGCTGATAAAGGCCATCGCTTCCGACCGGGCAAACTTGTCGGCGATGCGGCCAGCGAGCCAGCCTTCGATATCAAACGCGCTGTCATCCAGCAGACGTTGCGAGGCCTTGGGCAACGCCGACAACTCGTGCAGCGGGATAGAAATCCTCTCGATCTTGGGCGTATCGGTTTCAGAAACAGCACTGCTTTCCGTGGCCCAACCGGCCCCCATTTCCGAATGATCGACCAGCACATCATAAGACGACGCATCCACATTCACGACGCTTGCAATCGACCGAATCGAAGCTGTCGAGGACAGCGTGTTCTGGATGGTATCGGCCGTCTGCGGATCAACCAGATAGCCGCCATCAGCGGCCACCGCCGTACCCATCGCCTTGCCTTCCATCTCAAGGCCGCGCAAGCCGTCGTCATCACCCGAGCGCAGATAGGCAGCAAAGGCCTTCTGATGGGGCGCATCCTCGGATGCCGCCACACTCAGCGCTGTGCGGGCAGTCATCATCGTCTTTCGGTCCAGCTTGTTCATCCGGTCATCCTGTTTTTGAAGTTT
>JALQUF010000171.1 GCA_023263855.1 Yoonia sp.
GCAGGCCGCCACGCTGCGTCCGCCCGCCTTGACCGTGCAAACCCGGCAGCCACCCTGATGGCGCAGCCCTTCGTGATCGCAAAGGCGGGGAATGTAGATGCCAGCCGCGTCGGCGGCCTCCATGATGGTCTGGCCCGCTTGCGCCGTAATTTCCACCCCATCAATCTGAAAGGTAAAAGCAGTCATCTGCTGAAATCCTTGTCATAAATCGACGAGCGGCGCTTGGCCAAAACGCGGGCGTCACTGATAGCCGACTGAATATCGAAGGTGGCGCGCAGGCGGTCCTTGGGCGGTTTGACCATGGCCGAATAGACCAGCGGAAAGTTCTCAAGCGTCGACAGGATCGGGTTGGGCGATGTCATGCCAAGCCCACAGCGGCTGGTCTCAATGATCGTCGCGGAAAGGTCTTTGAGGTAGGCAATATCGGCGGGGTTGGCGAGACCTTGGCGGAACTTGGCGACCGCCTTTTGCAAGAAGACGTTCCCGACCCGGCAAGGGGTGCAGTAGCCGCAGCTTTCATGGACGAAGAACGACATGTAGTATTCGACGATTTCGAGGATGTTGCGTTCGCTTGAGAACACGACGATGGCCCCGCCGGTCGCCAGCTCGTCAAAGGTCAGCTTACGGTCAAAGGTATCGCGGGCGATCATCGTGCCGCTGGGGCCACCGACCAGCACGGCGGCGGCATCTTCGCCCCCGACCATGTCGAGCAACTGGCGGACCGAGAGCCCGTAGGGCAGTTCATAGACGCCGGGATTGATGCAATCGCCGGACACGCTAAACAGCTTGGTGCCGTGGCTGCCTGCGGTGCCCATGTCAAAGAACCACTGCGCCCCGCGATCAAGGATGCGGGCGGCGTGGCAGAAGGTTTCGACGTTATTTATGACCGTGGGATGGCCGAGATAGCCAGCGGTCACAGGGTAGGGCGGTCGCGTTTTGGGTTCGCCCGGCAGGCCTTCGCATGAGCTGATCAGCGCGCCTTCTTCGCCGCAGATATAGGCACCGGCACCGATTTGCAGGCGGATGTCGAAATCAAAACCCGCGGTGCCCAAGATGTCTTTGCCCAACAAACCTGCCTTGCGGCGTTCTGCCAATACTTCTTCCAATAGCGCCCGCAGATAGACGTATTCGCCACGCAGATAGAGAATGCCCTCACGTGCACCGACCGCGCGGGCCGCTATGGTCATGCCTTCAACCAATAGATGGGGCCGCTCGGTCAGTAGTACACGGTCCTTGAACGTGCCCGGCTCGCCCTCATCTGCGTTGCAGACAATGAACCGGTGTTCATCTTGGGACTTTGACGCGAAACGCCATTTCTTGCCGGTGGCGAAACCAGCGCCGCCACTGCCACGCAGGCCGCTGGCTTCGATCTGGTCGATAATCTGGGCAGGCGTCTGGTCGAGCGCGGCTTTCAACCCTGCATCACCCGGGACAGGGCCGAGCAAAACAGCACCTGCATGTTTGATGTTATTGGCGACCATCCGTGTGGCGCCTTCATGCGGCGATAAATTGTCAAACCGGTCCGAGATCAGGTCTTCGGGGGGCTGGCCGTCTTGCAACGCCACGGCGATCTTATGCACCTTGTTTGGTGTGAGCCCGGTCAGCACAACATCATTGACCATCGCCGCAGGGGCCTGATCGCACATGCCGATGCAAGGGGTGTATTCGAGCGAAAACGCACCATCGGCCGAGGTTTCACCCACGGTGATACCCAGTGCCTTCTCAAATGCTTCGGTCACTGCCGCGAGGCCAGCAAACCGATCAACGATATCGTCACACAGCCTGATCGTCACACGGCCTTTGGGTTCTAAAGAGAGGAAGGCATAAAAACTGGCCACCCCTTCCACCGCGACTTGTGTCAGCCCGGTTTTGTCAGCCACCGTCTGCATGGCGGGGCGTGAAATGAAGCGAAACTGGTCCTGCACATCGCGCAAAATATCCAGCATCCGGTGTGGATTGTTATGGTAGCGCTCACATATCAGGGCGATCTGATCCTGATCCGCGCTGGTTTTTGAACCCTCAGTCATGTCGCTGTCGCATCCCTGCATCGCAGACTTTTGTTATATCATGGGTATAGCATGGGGCTTGAGGTCTCTTTGATATGTATCAATGACGATCAAGGCCCCACGACGGGGGCCTTGCACAGGAACCTGTATGTGATGAATGTCTTAGCCTTAAGCTGGCATTTGCAGGCGGTTCGGCGCGAGAGCCGGTCTGACGGTTTCAGGGGCCTTTGGCGCACGGATTATCAACCAAAGTGCAAAGCCGACTTCGGAGAGTGTCACAATTGCCAGCAGTCCAACGCGCAATATGCCCAGCCATGTGACGTCGGGAAACGCAAAGGCATAGATGGAATCAAGCGCATAACCTGCGGCGCCCAGCATCAGCCCATACCCCAGCAGCACAGGGAAACGGCCCGATTGCACCACCAGATAGCCCAGCAGCAACAAATGCATGGAAAAGAACACCTGCCAGATCCACACACCGGCACGGTGCATTTCCAGCAAAAATCCCGCCAGATCGGCGCGTTGATCAGCCGTGAAATGTGTCATGACCTGATCGGAATGTGCCAAGAGATCGGCACCGGCGTGGAAGAACAGCATTGCTGACATAACGCTGACCATGCTGAGCCGTGCCATCGCCGCAGCAAAGGATAGTGTTTGGGACACGTGGCGAAACATGAAGTACAGCATTGTCATGGCCATCAGCTCAAAGACCATCACAACAAGATCGGCGGCGATGCCCATATGGTAAAGGCTGGTCCTTGTCAGGATGTTGGCGACAGTTGCGCCCGCGTCTTGTGCGACGACGATTTGAGAGGGCACATAGGCGATGGAAAAACCGCCTGCAATCGCGATGCCCAGATAGAAGATACCGGTCCAGCGGGCGTATGAACGGGACAGGGGGTCAGAAAAACCTTGCATGGCTTGTCCTTTCGTTTGGCAGTGGCGTCTTGCGACAGGCCGTCAGGCCGATTGCATAGACGGTGATTACGTCAGGTCGGTGGTATTGGTCATTGCGACGATGCAGATGGAATAGCGCATCACAGATATCAACAAAATTGACCTATATTGTAATTCTGCTATGCAATTATGCATGGATTGGAATGCTGTCTCATTTGATTGGAACCGCGCACGCGCGTTTCTTGTCACCGCTGAGGAAGGCTC
>JALQUF010000172.1 GCA_023263855.1 Yoonia sp.
GGTTGGACGTTCGCGCCGGGCGACAAGGTGATGCAGATCGAGAACGATTACGACAAGGACGTCTACAACGGTGACATCGGACTGATCGAAGACGTCGACCTCGACGACGGTGAGGTTGCCGTGAACTTCGATGGCCGCACGGTGACTTTCCTATTTGGCGAACTCGACACGCTGGTCCCCGCCTATGCAGCCACGATTCACAAAAGCCAGGGGTCAGAATACCCCGCCGTGGTCATTCCAGTCATGACCCAGCATTACGCGATGCTGCAACGCAACCTGATCTACACCGGGGTTACACGGGGCAAGAAGCTGGTGGTGTTGGTCGGGCAGAAGAAGGCTGTGGCCATTGCCGTGAAGAATGTGGCGGGGCGCCAAAGATGGTCAAAACTGAATGAATGGTTGGCGGAAGACCCCTTGGTAGGCGTCAATACGCGATAATGTTCGAATATGAGGTGAACGCTTGCACATCCGTTCAAAACTGGATCGTCCCTCACCATGGTCACAAAAACGGCCGGACCCTCAAGGGGTCCGACCTTAAAATCTGGTCTCACTTTCGGGCTGCAGCAGCAAACCAAATTGCAAGAAGGTTAGACAGCAGCTGCCGCTTTTTTGACAGCACTACCTGTGTCGGTGGATGACTTCTTGTATGCCGTACCCGCTGCGCGCGAGAAATCCTGGCTGGCAGCCATCATAAGGTCGAAGGTCTCCATCTGGAGTTTTTTAGCCACCTCTGCGAAGGCAGCCATGTTCTCGGTTGCGACGTCTGCCTGGGCCGATACGTAATCGCTCATCGCCTGCGCATAATCGGCCGGCTCTGCTTTGGCTTTCGACATCTCAGCCAGTTTCGCGAGCGTGTCCTTGGTCCATTTTTGGGAAATTTCAGAAGACTTGTCCGCTGCTTCGATGGCAGCGTGAGACAGTTTTTCGGTCAAGGCCAGCGAGTTCTTGTAAGCCTCTTCCATCGATTTTGTATCAACCGGGAACGCGTCCATCATCTCCTTGAGGGTCGCCGCCATGTCTGTCGCTTTATTCATTGTCGCAAATCCTTCTTAGCTCGGCGGGTCCGCCCCGCTGTGCGTTGGTGATGCTCCAAACATATTTGCTGCACTGCAGCATTGCAAGGATTTTCTGCCGCAGCATTTTCTTGGTGCAGGAAAGCGTACCGTCCCGTCTGTCTTTGTATTCTGCAATCACCATAGAAACTGACAATTTCACATGCTCGGCAGTCCTATCGCCGAACAAAATCATCGGGCAACTTATTGCACCCAGACTTCGACCCTGCGGTTCACTTGCCTCCCCCAACTGGTGTCATCGCACGCCATTGGCAGCGCTTCACCGAAGCTTGCTGTCGACATCAGCACCTTCGGTAAATCTGCGGCGCTGACCGCGGCTTCGACGGCGTTTTTCACGATCTGAGCGCGCCGCTGAGAGATGCGTAGATTTCCATCAGCTGGACCTTCACCATCCGAGAAGCCCACGAACATCAATCGTCGCCCATCGTATACGCCGGCTTTGATCGCATGCGCCAAGTGTTGAACGTTTGACCGGGATTGCGCATCCAGCCGTGTTGAGCCAGCTTCGAAGCGAAACGACGTGGACAAACGCTGCGATGGAGCCAATTTTTCGACCATCTGTTTAAGAGTGGCCAAATCTTCCTCCGCCTCTAGAACGCGGATGGCGTTGGCAAATCGGTCTCCTTGCGCATTCAAATCGATCTCCTCAGGCGCTTGGTCCACAAAGCCGGCACGACGCTTGATGATCTGCGAAGAAGCACTTTTGGTATAGGATAAAAAATCTCGCGCCAACTTTGGCAGGCGCCGGGCTGGATTATAGAGAAACAATGGTGCGGTTAGTGGATAGTCCTCGGTCTTGATTGTCAAGCGATTGGCGCGCAGTTCAAATCCGCAGGGTCCGGTCAGCGCCAGAGGCTTGCTGCTTCCGATATCGGAATAACTCACCACGCCAATCGACCATTGATCTTGTGTCACCGCTTGCGCCAAACCCATGCTGGTGGCGTGTCGGGTAACACCTTCGACTAGTGAATAACCGGCCTCCCGCATAATCCGGTCCTCGATCGCCTGCGCGATCCCGGTGTTGTCATCGTGCATATGGATCGAGATTGGCGCATCCGGCCCACCAAAGTCTCGCCAATTGTCGATTTCTCCCCCAAGGATGCGGGCTAAGTCCAAAACTGAAATGGCCGAGATTGAATTTTTGGGTGACACAATTGCCGTTAACGCGTCCAAAGCCAGCACATGGCTGCGGTTCACGTCATCCAATTGTCCCAAACCGACTTCGGCCGCCAAGGCCAATTCACGTTTACGGATTTCACGCACAGCCATTACCAAATCAGCTTCATCGGCAAGCAAATCGGCGAAACCTTCATCAGTATTCGTCACTCGAAACCGGAATCGCCCCACGGGCGTATCTGTCGCAGCCATCGAAAGCACATACTCGAAATGGGTTTCGTCAATCTTGACACGCTCCGCCTTCATCCCAGAATGCGTGGCAAAGCCTTCCACCAAGGCCGGCATCAGCACATCGCCAATGTTGCGAGAGCCCGATATTGAAACTTCCGCCACAAACGGCGTCAAAGAAGGGCACCCCGGCCCGTCACAAAGAACGCCGGACCCGTCGACCGTCAATTCGCCATATTGTGTGTCGACCCGATAATAGTTTCCGTCAAAGCCCAAGAGCGTACCGGATACTTCCATGGAGCCCACGCGGGACCTCAACGTGACATGCTCCGCGCAGAGCGCTGCAACATTCAAAAAAAGGAGTGGAGCGGCCAAAAGGCACGAAAAGATGGGTTTCATCTAACGAAAGGCCTTTCGAGCATCCACCTGCGCCACGTCGGTCGTCACTTCTTCGACAAGATTTCTCATTGGTTCGAAAGGTCCTTCAGCGTCGCATACCGGTAACTTTGCTGTCCGTAAGAAGATAGTCGGCTTTCTACACCACTACAGCCTCGCTGCTGTTCGCAGAGCGTTATTTTCGACTGCTTCAGCCGTTTGCGTGACATAACCTGCAGCGGCACCTGGCAGTCCCGCCACTGCGGCTGTGACCTTCACTTTGTTGGCCACCATCGCGTCAACGATCTGCTGCACGCGGTTTTTGACATCGGTGGGGCGATATCCAATTTCACGTGCAATGGCCTCCCAGT
>JALQUF010000173.1 GCA_023263855.1 Yoonia sp.
CGGGGCAAGCGAGATGATTTTCATGAAGTTCTTGGCGCGGAGCTCACGCACAACCGGGCCGAAGATGCGCGTACCGACGGGCTCACCTGCGTTGTTCAGGATGACGGCGGCGTTGCGGTCAAAACGGATGGCTGTGCCGTCTTCGCGACGGACTTCTTTGGCGGTGCGCACGACGACGGCCTTGCGGACGTCCCCTTTCTTCACGCGACCGCGCGGGATGGCTTCCTTCACGGAAACGACGATGATGTCACCCACCGACGCGTATTTCCGCTTGGACCCACCCAGAACCTTGATGCACTGAACACGGCGAGCGCCGCTGTTGTCAGCAACATCCAGATTGGTCTGCATCTGGATCATTTGGTTTCCTTTTCCGACCTATGAGCAAGTCCCGATTTCTGTCCGGGGGCCCAGGGTTTCGATTGAACCGGGGTGTTACTGCTTAGGAAGCAATAACCTCCCAGCGTTTTGTTTTCGATTTAGGGGCACATTCCTGAATGCGGACTGTATCACCTACGTTGAAAGAGTTCTGCTCGTCGTGGGCCCGGTATTTCTTGGACCGGCGAACAGTTTTCTGAAGCAGCGGGTGCTTGAAACGGCGCTCAACCGACACTGTGACGGTCTGGGCGTTCTGGTTGCTTGTGACAACCCCTTGCAGGATACGCTTAGGCATGGATTAAGCCTCCGATGCCGCAGCAGCGGCCTTTTCGTTCAGAATGGTTTTGACCTTGGCAGCGTTGCGGCGGGCCGCACGAATGCCTGCTGTGTTTTCCAACTGACCAGTGGCCTGCTGAAAGCGCAGATTGAAGGATTCTTTTTTCAGGTTCACCAGCTCTTCGCGGAGCTGATCGGGCGTCTTATCCCGCAGTTCATTGGCGTTCATGCCATTTTCCTTTGTCAACATCACCGGCAGGCCGCATTAGCGTGACCCGATTCCCCGGTGGAGGTGGGTAGAAGTGCGCCGTTTAGACCCCATCCCAATATAAAGCAACCCCTTGTGCATAAAGAGTCGGGCGTTGTCGCACCCCATGCGTGACGGCCACACTATACCTAGCTGTTCTGCCTCGCTATGTACGCAATATGACAAACATAAAATCCCTCTTCGCGACCCGCCTGTACCACGCCCAGCTTTCAGAACTTGGCGATCCCATCGACCCATCCGAGCTAGAAAACTCCTGCCTTGTCATCGCCGACGATGATGAAGCTGGCCAGGACTGGTGCGAGGCAAACGGCTATGCCGGCTATACGTCCTATGCCTCGCTTTCAGATCTGCCTTGGCGGTTCCCGATCTTTGCGGATGTGGTCAAGGCGCTCGACATCCATGTCGCAGCTTTTGCCGAGGACCTGCAATTCGATTTGGGCGATAAGAAACTGCAACTCGAAGATATCTGGATCAACATCCTGCCCGAAGGCGGCATCCACACCAGCCACATCCACCCCCATTCCGTGATCAGCGGGACGACCTATGTGTCAATGCCTGACGGGGCGAGCGCGCTGAAACTCGAAGACCCGCGCCTGCCCATGATGATGGCGGCGCCGACGCGGGTCAAGGATGCACGGGACGAGCTGCGCACGTTTTACTACGCCAAGCCTGAGGTCGGGGACGTGCTGCTTTGGGAAAGCTGGCTGCGGCATGAGGTGCCAATGAACATGTCCGAAGATGATCGGGTGTCGGTGAGTTTCAATTACGCTTGGGGGTGACGGTCCCAACACAGGGCAGCAACCGGACCTAAGAGTGGGCGCACCGACGCGCCTGAAGCGCGAAAATTCGTGAATACTTGCTGAGGTAATGCGGCTTGCACCGCCGTAAAAACGCCCTGCCCATAGAGGAGCGTTTGCGCCGTCTCGGAAATGATCCGATGGATCATTTCAGGCGAAAACATGCAAAGCCCCAATCCGAGCGCAGCCCGCCAGGACTCTCCGAAGAAGGCCAATTGCAAAACAAAACCCCCGCTGATCTCTCAGCGGGGGTTTTTCTATTTCTACCGGGTGCGGCCCGCCAATTTGCTGCGCAAATTCGCTACACCGCACTCCGCCGATCCCGAAGGGATCGTCGGGTTACCAGTCTTCGCGAACCACGGTCCGTGTCTTGATCGGCAGCTTCATCGCAGCAAGGCGCAGCGCCTCACGGGCGATTGTTTCGTTCACGCCGTCGATTTCGAACATTACGCGGCCTGGTTTGACCTTGCATGCCCAGAAATCGATGGAACCTTTACCCTTACCCATACGCACTTCGACGGGCTTGGAGGTTACTGGTGTGTCTGGGAAAATACGGATCCAGACACGGCCCTGACGCTTCATGTGACGCGTCATGGCACGACGTGCAGCTTCGATCTGACGCGCAGTGATACGCTCAGGCTCAACCGCCTTCAGGCCGTAGGTGCCAAAGTTCAGGTCAGACCCGCCCTTTGCTTCACCACGAATACGGCCTTTGTGCAGCTTGCGGTGTTTTGTACGCTTTGGCTGTAGCATTTACTCAGTTCCCTTAGCGACGTGGGCCGCGAGGGACAGCGCCCTCTTGCAGCTCAGCATGTTTACGGTCGTGCGCTGAAGGATCGTGCTCCATGATCTCACCTTTGTAGATGAAGACCTTGATGCCGATGATCCCGTAAGGCGTCATTGCCTCATACAGTGCATAGTCGATGTCGGCGCGCAGTGTGTGCAGCGGGACGCGACCTTCACGGTACCATTCTGTACGCGCAATCTCGGCACCGCCCAGACGGCCGGCAAGGTTGACCCGGATACCCAGGGCGCCCATGCGCATGGCGTTCTGAACCGAGCGCTTCATGGCGCGACGGAAAGACACACGACGCTCAAGTTGCTGACCAATGCTTTCGGCAACCAGGGCTGCGTCAAGCTCGGGCTTGCGGACTTCAACGATGTTCAGGTGCAGCTCAGAGTCTGTCAGCGCGGCAAGCTTCTTGCGCAGACCTTCGATGTCTGCACCTTTCTTGCCGATGATCACACCAGGTCGTGCTGCATGGATCGTCACGCGGCACTTCTTGTGCGGACGTTCGATGATCACGCGGCTGACGCCGGACTGTGCGCATTCTTTCTTGATGAAAGCCTTGATCTTGAGGTCTTCCAGCAGAAGGTCGCCATAGTCTTTGGTGTCTGCATACCAGCGGCTATCCCAGGTGCGGTTGACCTGAAG
>JALQUF010000174.1 GCA_023263855.1 Yoonia sp.
ATGCGCCCAGTCCTTCGCATATGCTTTCAGTGTGTTCTCCGACGCCGCGGCACGGGCGTAGTCGCGGGCGGTGTCGACCAGGCGATCGAGTGCACCCGAGCCGGCGACATGGGACGGGAGTGCCAAAGCATGGTCGGGCGCGGTGTCTGTCTCGCTGTCCTCGTCGGCCGAAGGCCCGTTGAGCGCTGCTGAGCGCGATTTGTCGTTGTTTTCTGCCATGGCGAGGAGCGTATTTAGTTATGTCCGATAATGCAATCTTATTGGACATAAATGAGAACTGTAAGCTGGGGCGGTTTGTTTTCTATTTGATAGCATAAAGCGCCGTTGTAAGATAAACTGATTTGCATGAACCAGCCGCTAACTCATGCTCAAGATGCACTCCCAAAGCCAATTCTGCCCGCTTGGGTCTTCGACCACCAGACACCAGACTGCCTTGAAGGTGCTGCGTTTTCCAGTGGGGCGGCGCTTTCTTTGCTGCATGTGTTGCTCAGTGGCCCCAACAGTGCGGTGCCGGTCGATCTTCTTAGAAACCGGCTGGCGCTGCGCGCTGCCGTGCATGGATGCAAGATCGAGGGCAGGGGGGTGACGGAGGCCGAACTGCGCGATGCCTATCTCCTCACGGTGCCGGGGGATGCGATGGGTCCTGACGGAGACATGCTGGCGTTCTGGCGCGCTGGCACCGCGATTTCGCTCGGGCATAGGCGGTCGCTGCCTGAAACTGGTTGGCACGAGCGACTGCAGGCTTTGCTGCTGGAAGATATGCAAGTGCTTCTTCCAGACTGGATCGCCCGCGCTGAAGAGGCTGGAGCCAATCCCATCGCCAAATCGGTTTTGGTCCTCACCAACATCGTTCAGTCCTTTCCGCGCCAGGAAGCGGTCGCCCTCCTTTGCGCTGACATCATTCTGGCCCGGTCGTTTGGATGGGCGCGACCGCTTCCGCTTTTTGGACTGTATGTGAGCCGCAAGGCGCTGCGCGCGGTCACCAACGGCGAGGATGTCCGGATCGCGTGTCACAACGCGGTCACGCGCGCTGCGCAGGATGCGATCCGATTGGCGCATGACCTGGCGCGTCGCGCCGCGCATCTCCGCGCAGTGGCACCAAAACTGCGTACAAAGGGATCACAGGACGCGGTACGCCTGTTCCTTTCTGAAGATGCTGTTTTGCCATCTACGATGTTGTCGCCTGTTATCCGTGGATCGAACATACCCATGACACCCCGCTCCGCACGGAGGCTTTGCGTACGCCTCATCGAACTTGGTGTCGTCCGTGAGCTCACCGGTCGTGCCACGTTCCGGCTCTACGGGGTGGCATGATGGCGGTCGCGCACAAACAAGACGAAGACCTGGAGGTGCTGGATCTTGAGCTGGACGATCTGCCCGACGAGCTGCGTTGGCGCGAGTGGATGAACCGGATCGAGGCGGTGATTTTCGCCAGCAGCAAACCGATAGAGCGAGAAGCCTTACTTCTTGTGGTGGGGAAGGGCGCGAACATTGATTTGTTGATTGAGGACATCCAGGCTGATCTAAGAGCCAAGCCTTATGAGATTGTACCTATTGCGGGTGGTTGGATGTTCCGGACACGATCCCACTATGCGGCGGCGATCCGAACCGCTGCGGATGTCGGGGAACAAAGCCACAGTTTCTCTGAGGAAGAGATGGGGGTGCTCTGCGCCGTCGCCTATCACCAACCTATCGACAGGGCCGGGCTGGCCGACATCTTCGGCAAGGAGATCAACCGCGATCTGTTGAGCCGCCTGCGTTACAAGGGTCTAATCGGCAACGGACCTAAAAGCCCGCGGCCGGGCGCACCGCATACGTTTGTTACGACAGCTGAGTTCCTGGCGATGTTCGATCTGCAGAGCCTACGGGATTTACCGGAACTGGAGTCTGGACAATTGTTCGAGGATGAACATGGTTGAAGGATTCAAGTCGAAAGTTCACGAGATTGGTAGAGCTGATGAAATAGATCGGGCGCTGAGCCTTGACGAACGAACGTCCAAGCAAATTGCTTCGATCATAATTTTCTCTGGCAATATTGAATTCCATCTTGAACGCGCGATTTGGAGATTGGACAATCAAGATCCTAGAGGGCAACGACCTCGCACCGATGCAAGGCCAATCATTGCCTTGATTGAAATGCTTGAGGATCATGCCCAAAACTGCAACTCGTCAAAAGAGCAAGACCTGATCACTACATGGTGCGCAGCAGCTCGCGGCGGCTTCACCATCCGAAACAACATTGCCCATGGTGTTACCTCAAACATTGGTGACACGCTTGTCCTTATGCGCAACCCGCAATGGCAAGGCGAAATACGCAAGCGAGGCTTTGGCGACATTTGGTGTGATGAGTATACTATGGATCTTATCAGGCAGTCGTTCGCGGTTTTGCTGCGGACCATCGTCGGAATGTCTTCACCAGAGAAACAACTGCCAGATGTCGCGAGTCCTGAAATCATCAGGGCGTTGAGGGAGGCTCGATCCATTCTGGGAGAGTTCGCCAGTCAGGACTACAACCCATCCTTTGATGTAGCGCGACAATCTGGATGAGATTTGCGCGTCAATCAGGGTGAGAATCCATGGTCGCGACATTTGTGATGGTGGCGAGGTTTCCCGCCACGATCAAGGTGTTTATTGATTTTGATTGTCGCGGCGCGTCAATCAGGTTTGGTGTTGGCTGGTGTGGCTCTTTGGGCTGGGCGTCCAGGGCCTTTTGCGTGTTCAGCAGCGCGGCGCCGATAGCTTTCCACGTTCATCTCGAAGATGGTTGCATGATGAACGAGCCTGTCGACGGCGGCCAACGTCATGGCCGGATCGGGGAATATCGCATTCCATTCTCCGAAGGGCTGGTTTGCCGTGATCAGCATGGATCGGCGCTCATATCTCGCGCTGATGAGTTCGAACAGGACGCTCGTTTCAGCCTGATCCTTGGTGACGTAGGTAATGTCGTCGAGGATCAGCAGGTGGAATTTATCCAGCTTCGCGATGGCGCTTTCGAGGACGAGATCGCGCCGGGCTTGCTGCAGCTTCTGAACCAGGTCGGTGGTTCGGGTGAAGAGCACGCGGT
>JALQUF010000175.1 GCA_023263855.1 Yoonia sp.
AGTCGCCCATCAGGATCGGACGGAACAGACCCAGCACCAGGAACAACCAGATCGCAGAGGCGAAGGCCCATGCCACGTGCTTGCCCATGCCCAGTGCTTCGGCGCGCAGGTAGGTACGTACCCACCATGTCAGCACCGAAATCAGCAGGAAGAACGATGCGATCATAAAGTAACCGCCGTCATTCATGGGGGGCATGCTCAGACCGTAGCCCGGTGAAGGCGGATCAAGCGACAGCCAGAACAGATCCCGCAAGAAGATCGCCGGGTTGTAGTCAGCCTGCGCCCAAAAGGACAAACCGACCATGACAAACCAGATCAAACCGGTCGCCAGCGAGATCACACCGAAGGAACCCAGATAGATCGGGCCCAACTGCGCGTTCCCGAACAAGCCAGCCAGCTTTGAGAAACCCGCTGTCTTGCCGCGTTCAATTGCGGCACCATCGTATCCGTCGATGCCCATTTCAGGCGGTCCTTGGACCTGAACCTGGGTGAAGATGTTTTGATATTCAGCCATTGTTCATATCCTCCTACAGATCAACCCACCAGGGCAGTTCAAAGTACCAATCCCACCAGATGATCCACTCTTCGAACCAAACGGTGCCGGAAATCACGATACAAATCGCAGACCAGAAACCCGCGTTCAGCGCCAGAAACAGGCCGAGGCGGTGAATTCCCAATGGCCCGATCGAGTAGCCGATCAGATCACGGAAGTACGTGTCTTCATGATCAGGTGACTTGATCTCTTGTCCTTTGGGCGGATTCACGGCCGACAACACCAAAGATCCGTGCAGCGCAAGCGCCAGACAGGTGGTGAAGAAGAACGTGATCGCGATCATATGGACCGGATTGTAGTGAAAGTTCCCGTAGGTGTAGCCTACGTTGTTGACCCAATCGAGGTGGCTGAAGATGCCGTATGGGAACGCATGCCCCCAGGCACCCAGCAAAACCGGACGGATCACAACCAGCGTGACGTAAGCAAAAATCGCAACGCCAAAGGCAAAGGGTACGTGATAGCCGATACCCAGTTTGCGGCAAATCTCGACCTCGCGCATCATCCAGCTGACGAATGCGCCAATCGCGCAGATCGTGATGATCTGCCAAAGGCCGCCTTCCATCAGCGGGGCGGCTCCCAAGCCGTACTCAAGCGGCGGCGGGTCGATGGAAATCAACCACGGGTTCCATGTTGGGCCTTGGCTGGCCCCGTAAAAAATCAATATTGTCCCAAGGACGGCGAAAAAGAACGTCGTGACCCCGAAGAAGCCAACGTAAAATGGCCCCACCCAAAAGTCGAACAGATCACCGCCTACCAATGTCCCGCCACGGACCCGGTATTTTCTCTCGAAGCTGAGCTGTGCCATCTTCCAATCTCCATTCTAGACAGGCCCTGCATCCCCGTTCGGGTGCGCCCTGTCTTCGTCAATGTCGGTGTTTGCTACGGGCGGAACTGGCCCGCCCGCAGCTTAGTCTTGCGCCAAAAGCCGATTACATTCCGCCGCCAAAGGCGAGTGTGAACCAGTTTGTGGTTTCATTGCTCAGCAGGACGAGGTGAATCATCGCTGCGAGAAGGAACAGGAATACGCCCTGAGCCACGAAAACGCGGCGTGGGTCGAATACCAGCCAGATCTTGTAGAACTGTGCCATGTGCTATTCCTCTCCTACCAGCTGAACCAAGGAAGCTTGATGTACGTCAGCACGTGAGCAACAACGGCAACGATCGTGAAGATCGTAAACCCGCTCATGTAAACTGCGTGCAGCTCTTGGGCCTGCTCGTCTGTGAGACCTGTGAAAGACAGGTCAGATTTGTCAGCCATGTTTTGTCTCCAAAATTAAGTACTGACGCCGCGCACCCCCCGCGGCCGGGTTACGACAGAAGCTCTTCCTCTGCCCCAATCCATCATCCCGGGGGGGAATGATGAACGTCGGATGCCCGTTTCCGGGCAAAACTGGTGTGCCAGTGATCATGCGCTGAAGATCTGTGGCGTAATAATGCGGGCCTGTGTCCAGGCCTTTGCGAAGGGGCCCTTTTCAGGCAGCTCCATCCGGCGCGCCGCGGACAACACCCAAGTCAGGATGCAAAGCGGCAGCGTGGCCAGAAAGATCAGCCCAAAATAGGCGTAGTACTCACGCTTTGGCGGCGCGGACCGGACCCGTGAGGTCGGGATATCTGTTGTAAAATCGGTCATTTGCGTCCTCCATTGGATGCTTCCAGAGTTTCGACTGTCTCTAAGACGACCCGGTCGTTGCCGGCGTCGAGGGCTGCGCGCTCGGCTGCGTCGCGCAGCGTTTTGGCGGCAGAAATACGTGTCAGGATCGGGTGGGTCGCCACGATCTCATCCAGCTTGGCCTGTGCATCCGCATCCCAAGGGAAATCGCGGCGCAACGGGGTCAGCGTGGCATCGGTTGCGTCCATCTCACTGCCCAAGGGCAGAATATGGAACAGCGCATCAAAGAGACCGTTACAGACCTCTTGCAGCAGATATGTTGCCCCGGCATAGCCCATGAACGGCGTGCCGGTGGCACGGCGGATCGCAGCACCGGGGAAGCTGGCGGGGATAAACACAGGGCTTGGTCCATGCCCCGCCTTCATCTCGGCCATATACATTTTCTCGTTGATTGATCCCAAAACGATCAGCGGGCGCTTGGTATGGATCAGGCTGCGCACTTCTTCGTTGTTGGTTTTCTTGCCACGGCAACGGGCCACGGCAAAGGCACAGGGAAAGCCCAGATCACCCTCAAGGAAATGGCGCACGCCGCGGGCGTAGGTTTCATTCGCGACGATGGCGAATTCGGCAGTGGCAAAGAAATCCTGCGTGACAGAGCGCCACAAATCCCAGACCGGTTTGATCGTCGAATGCTTCTCGCGCTCAATGAATGGTTCCGGGTCAAGACCCGTCAACTCACCTAACTTGCGCAGGAATTTCGTGGTTGAATCAATGCCAAACGGCGCCTGCAAATAGGGCTTGCCCAGCACCTCACAAAGCCCCCGACCAAACTCACGGTACATCGTGACGTTTACATCGGCATTCACCAGATTGCGCAT
>JALQUF010000176.1 GCA_023263855.1 Yoonia sp.
AGTGTGGGGGGCAATCGGAATGTGGGGCAGAGTTCAGGCCAGGGGCGCGCGACGGACAGGCCTGCCGGATGACAGCTGTCGGTCCCGCAACGCCCAAAGGGACCGCCAGCAATCGCAATTGGGGTTTCAGTCGCAACAAACCATCATCCATTTCCCAAAACAGCGCAGGTCGTCAGCCGAGACCCTTACGCAACACAAAGGTTCCGCCGTTTCCGAGGTCGTTTCACCCCCCTTTAGGGGGGGGTGTTGCAGAAAAGTCTCGTATAATATGCGAAAGTCAAAATGAGATGAAGATGACGAACCCCCAAAGCCCTGCAGGAACGCCATGAACAAGCATATGAAACGGCTCCCGCGTCTGGCGCGAACCCTGCGCACTGCCCTGCCCTCATGGGCAGATGACACGATCGAGCAAAACCTCACAAAGGCCTCTTCCGATACCGCGGAAGAGCGGTTCTTTTACCGCACCTTCGGGCACAGCCACTTGTCGGTCGGACTTTATGATCAGGCCAACGGATTGGTCACATCCGATCCGATGGGGCATCCGTTCCCCCCTCGACTTGTCCGTCCCGAAGGGCAAAAGTCAGGCAGCGGTTTTATCCTTGCGGATGATGGCTTGTACTTTACGTTTGACGGCCTTGACCGCTGGCCGGATGTGCCGTCATCCGCGGCATTCGTTGCGGCCCATATCTCGCCCGCACAACTGGTCTCGATCGCCGTGGGCACCGCGCCGCACGGCAAGCTGACGCCAAGCGAATTCCAGCTTGTCGGACTTTTGCTGGAAGGGCTTGACCTGAAAACCGCCGCAGCCCGCGTCGGCGCCACCTATGACACCAAACGCAAGCAGATCCAGAAAGTATTGGAAAAGCTGGGGCTGAATTCCCAGACAGCACTTGTGCGCACATTGGCCCTGGATCTGACGGTCTGGCTTGTGAACGAACTTCTCGCCCAGCCAGCCCATGATGCCGAAACGCTGCTGGCCAAAAAGCACTATGGCAAGACCATCACAATCAACCGGATCAGCGTCGCGGATAGCCCTGAGATTCCGATCTGGGATTTCGGGGCCAGATCAGGGCGTCCGGTGCTTTACTTTCACAGCATGCTTGCGCCGGTCATTCTTACCCGTGACCTGCACAGCAAACTGGTGGCGCAGAACCTGCGCCTTTTGATGATGCCCCGCCATTTCGTCGGCCTCGAAAGCGCGATGAGCCCCGATACCCGGCAGGACCGCGCGATATCCTCGCTTGCCCGCGCGCTTGATTACCTGACAGAGGATAAACTGCTTTGCATCGGTGACAGCGCCGGCTGTGGCTGGGCCACCCGTTTTGTGGCGGCAAATCCCGACAGGGTGTCCGGTCTGGTTCTGGCATCGACACCGCAGGCTTTGCCGGTGACCGACCAGCGGACCCTCTTCGCCGAGGTTTCGGCACGCATCAAACAGGATCACTTTGTCGTCAGCGGCATGACACGGCTTTACAACACTATTGCCCGCGCCCCCAATCTTGCCCAGCGTGCACTGTCGTACATGTATCGCCAGTCACCCGCCGATCTAGCAACGCTCCACGCCGCATTCATCGACGGCCAGCTGGCCGATTGGCTACGGCTGATCGCCAATCAGGCAATCCACACCTCGATGGACGAGGTGATGAACCTGCAACGCAATTGGACGCATGACCTGCGTGCGATCCCCGTCCCGTTGCTTTTCCTGCATGGCAACCAAGACCCGATCTGCCCCGCATCCTCCGCACAGGACATGGCCGACATGATGCCGAATGCCGCGATCCACCGCTTCGATGATGCGGGCCATTTCCTGCTGGGCCAAAAGTTTGACGAAATTTGCCGAATTTTGTCTGACGACCGGCACTTGCCGTAAGACAACCCCGCATTTGACTGCAGCGCCGTCTTTCGTGACGGCAGCGCAGGGTTAGCTTCCGCCATATAATTCCCAAACACAATCACAAGGAGCGATGGATAACAGAAGATGCATTTCCCGGCTGGCGCGGCAGAAACATCGGCGGAGTGCACAAGGGCGGAAGGGTCATGATCGTGGGCAACGGGCAGATCAGCCTTGGCCAAAACGTAATCAAGAGCAGCGCTCGCAGAGTCCGCAGGCTTTTTCCCGTTGCTCAAGATGTGATCTGCGGATTGGCGGTATCCACAGCGAATGCCTTCACCCTGCTGGAACGGCTGGACAGCAAACTCGAAGCCTCGCCGAGGCAATTCACCCGCGCCAACGTGAATCTGGCCAAAGACTGGTGCACCGAAAATACCCGCAAAAACTGGAGGCGATGCTGATCATCAACAGCGGCAAAGACCTTTTCCTGATCACCAGCGTGGGCAACGCCCTGACACCCAAACACGACATTGTCGCCATGGGATCGGGCGGCAACTATGCGCTGGCCGGTGGCAGTGTGATGATGACCAACGGCAACCTGGCGGTGGAAAGAATCGGCGGATGATGGAAGGCGACGATATCCGCGCCGCTGTCGCCAGCGGTCTGATCAACGAAAAACGGGCCGCCGGCCTGATTGCCCTCTCCGACAACCACCACGACGCGCGAGAATCTTGCCGCAGGTGACAAACCCTTTGAGCTTCTCAAACGGTTCAACGACATCGTCATCATCATCGGCCTGCTGAGCCTGTCCTCCGGCTGGTTGCGTGGTCGCCGTAGTGCTGGCGGATCAGGTCGCAGGCTGACAGCGCTCTACCGTCCTCATCGGCCTGGAGGGCCGCCGCCTTTTGTGGCTTTTACCGAAATAATTCGTGCGCAAACGGCGGATGTTCACCCTCGCAATCGCCGTTTCGGTGATGTTAGCCAGCAACGCGGCCAGCGTCTTTATCATCAGGATGCCCTCATGATGTAGCCATGCAAAATTTGTGTATTGCCTACATTCACTTCCCGATCCGCCCTCTGAGTATCTTTTGACACGATGACTTTGAATTCCCTGCACTGCATCATCAATTGTGAAACGGCCATTATTAAAGTGGGATTCTGCTAGAT
>JALQUF010000177.1 GCA_023263855.1 Yoonia sp.
AATATTACAATACGTCGCCCTATAACTATGAATTCAATTGGATCGCGCAATCGAAACCACGCGGCGTAGGATTTTATTATTTGGATCACCTGACGCATAACGTATTCCGTGGGAACATGGACAAATGGTTCAAATTTTATGGTGATCTGTTCAATTTCCGTGAAATTCGGTTCTTTGACATCCAAGGCAAATTTACCGGGCTGTTTAGCCGCGCTTTGACGTCGCCATGTGGTCGCATTCGCATTCCAATCAACGAAGATCGCGGCGAAACGGGGCAGATCGTGGCCTATCTTAAGAAATACAAAGGCGAAGGCATTCAACACATCGCCGTTGGCACTAATGATATTTATCACAGCACCGACGTGATTGCGGAAAATGGCATTGCCTATATGCCACCTCCGCCCGATGCCTATTACGACCTAAGTCATGACCGCGTGGTTGGGCACCAAGAACCGATCGATCGCATGAAGCGGCACGGTATCCTGATTGACGGCGAAGGTGTCGTGGACGGCGGCGAAACCAAGATATTGCTACAGATTTTTTCCAAAACCGTCGTTGGACCGATATTTTTCGAATTTATCCAACGCAAGGGCGATGATGGATTTGGTGAAGGCAATTTCAAAGCCTTGTTTGAAAGCATCGAACGCGAACAAATCGAAAATGGGGAAATCCAAGCGGCAGAATGACCTTGGCATCTATTGATCCTTTTGATGGACAACGACCCGAAAAAGGTCAATCTTGATCCTGTAATGTCCGCAAGAGGGTCACATGAACAATTTCAAAAATGCACTGCGCACGGGGACGATGGCCGTTGGCGCGTGGTCACAGCTTGGGTCCGCCAACGCGGCCGAAGTTTTGGTTCATTTTGGGTGGAAAAATATCATTATTGATGGCGAACATGGGGCCGGCACACTAGAGGATTGGGTGGATATTTCCCGCGCGATTGTGTCGGCGGGCGGTACGCCAATTTTGCGTTTGCCTGACGCCGATGATGCGATGATCAAACGGGCCTTGGACCGTGGGTTCAAGAATTTCATCATCCCGATGATCAATACAGCCGAACACGCACGTCATGTGGTTTCTGCGTTTTATTACCCGACACGCGGCCATCGTGGATATGCAGCGACCGTGGTACGTGGGTCAAATTGGGGTGCGGATACGGCCTATGCGCTGCAGACGTCGGATCACGATCTAACCATTATGTTACAATGTGAACACATCGACGCTGTTGATCAGATTGAAGCCATTTGTGCGGTCGATGGGATTGATGCGATCTTTGTAGGCCCGAATGATCTGGGTGCCTCTGCAGGGTACTTAGAACGCCTGGATGCCCCCGAGGTCATGGCGCTATTTGCGCGGATCGAAACAGCCGCCAACGCCGCAAATATGCCTTTGGCGACGGTCTGTAGCGCGGGGCGTGATTGGGCCGATCTGCGTGCGCTTGGCTATCGTTTTGTGGCGGGTGTGTCCGATGTGGCGATGCTGGCGCAACAAGCGTCAAAGGATTTACAAACCGCGTTAAAGTGATGCGCTCAGCTGGGTAATGCCTAACAGCGCTAGAACTTTTGCCTCGATATGTTCAGCGTTTAGGCCTGCATCGGCGTACATGTCACGTGGGCTGCCATGATCGATATAGGCATCGGGCAATACCATGGACCGCATCTTTAACGCTCCTGTATCCAGCGCGCCTGCGTCGGTTAAAAGTTGCATCACATGGCTGCCAAAGCCGCCGACCGCGCCTTCTTCGATGGTGATGAGAACGTCATGATCTGATGCCAAGCCCAGGATCATGTCGCGATCTAACGGTTTGGCAAAGCGTGCGTCCGCGATTGTCGGGGTAATCCCCTTAGCGGCAAGAGATTCTGCGGCTTTGATGACTTCGCCAAGGCGTGTGCCAAAAGATAAGATTGCAACGCCTTTCCCAGATTGAACAATGCGACCCTTGCCAATGGGCAGTACCTGACCACGGTCGGGGATGTCTATGCCTTCGCCTTCGCCACGGGGATAACGGAACGCGATTGGTCCATCGTCATAGGCGGCGGCGGTCGCAACCATATGGGTTAGCTCAGCCTCATCTGCGGCGGCCATTACAACCATATTTGGCAGGTTGGCCATATAGGCGATGTCAAAGCTGCCCGCATGGGTGGCGCCATCGGCACCGACCAAACCGGCGCGATCAATTGCAAAGCGTACTGGCAGGTTTTGCAAGGCCACGTCATGGACGACCTGATCATACCCGCGTTGCAGGAACGTGGAGTAAATCGCACAAAACGGCTTCATCCCACCGGCGGCCAGTGCGGCGGCAAAGGTGACACCGTGTTGTTCGGCGATCCCAACGTCAAAACACCGCGATGGATAGCGTTCCGCAAATAGATTGAGACCCGTTCCATCGGGCATCGCGGCCGTTACTGCACAGACGCGATGATCGGCTGCGGCCTCTTTCAACAGGGCATCGGCAAAAACGCGGGTATAAGACGGGGCGTTGGATGGTGCCTTGTGCTGTTTTCCGGTCAGGACATCAAACCTCGCGGTGGCATGGCCGCGATCGATCGCGGCCTCGGCCGGGGCGTATCCTTTGCCCTTTTTGGTGATGATATGGATCAGGATCGGTCCCGTTGCACGGTCTTTCACCGTGCGCAGAATGGGCAACAGTTGGTTCATATCGTGGCCGTCGATTGGCCCAACATAGGAAAAGCCCAAAGCTTCGAACAAGGTACCGCCGACGGCCATGCCCTTTAGCATATCTTTGGCGCGGCGGGCCCCTTCGCGAAAGGGTTCGGGCAAAAAGCTAACTGCGCCTTTGGCGGCCTCTTTTAGATCTTGGAACGGGGCGCCTGCATAGAGCTGTGACAGATAGGACGACAATGCGCCCACCGGCGGCGCGATGGACATCTCGTTATCATTCAAAATCACGAAAAGACGTTTTTTCAAAT
>JALQUF010000178.1 GCA_023263855.1 Yoonia sp.
TTGAGCACACTGACCCGCTTCACCGTGTCGAAATCGCGGGAACCACCGACAGCGAGCATGTCTTTCGCTATCTCATGGGCCTTTTTCTGCAGCATCCCGAAAGGGGGTTGAAAGAAACCGTTCGCGCAGGGCTGGAACAGGTGATCGCGTGGTCTGCGCAAATAGCACCGGACAGGCCTGTGGGGCTAAACATTGTGCTAACCGACGGGCATCATGTGATCGGTTCGCGCTATAATCGGTCACTGCACTATCTGGTGCGGGAATATGTTTACGACTGCCCTATCTGCGGCAAGCCGCACGTGCATCATGAACACAACACCGACTACCGCGCAGTTGAAATCGCCTCCGAACCGGTGACACCTGACGAAATCTGGTATGAGGTGCCGAACAAGACGATCTACACCGTGGCCGAGGACTATCGGCTGGATATGGAGCCATTGGGCCGCTAGGCCAAGCGGTCGGGTCCTGCCAAGCGAATGTGAACCGGTCTCAGCTTTCCGCAGCAGACGTAACAAGTGAGCACAAAACGTAATTTCAGTGCTCCAAATGCCTCTGTGGCAGCACTTTTGCCCAGATTATTCCGCGTGTGTCGGCGTCTCGGGCGATGCAACGATGGTGACAACAACCTGACAGCTATGTCCTTTGCCCGGATAGGGGACCACTTGCCCCTCTATCGCACACTGGTCGACCGCAATCCGCGTCAGACCATGACCGATTTTCTCGGGATCTTTGATCGTTATGTCGATCCGACCATGCTCACTTTCGAGGATAACCTCGACATGCCCCCAGCCGTCCGGCAGGCAAGGATCCAACCGTACACCATCTGGCTCTGGCTGGATGCCCAGAATGCCTGAAACACCCAACTGCCATGTCCAACCAGCTGAACCCGTGTACCACGACCACCCCCCCCGACCGGTCTGCGCCCCTACACCCGATACATCACCGGCCAGCACGTAGGGTTCGCAGCGGTAATGCTCTGCGTCATGCAACGCGCTGGTCCGACCAATGGGGTTAATGATGTCAAATACATTATGCGCGCGGTTACCGTCCCCGATCCTCGCATAAGCCATACCCAGCCATGCCGCAGCATGCGTATACTGCCCGCCGTTTTCGCGCACCCCGGGCGGATAGGCCCGAATATAGCCAGGGTCGCGGCCGGTCTTGTCAAATGGCGGTGTCAAAAGCCGGATGAGCCGGTCCCGATCATCAACAAGATTGCCGCCTGCCGATCGCAAAGCAGATTGCGCGCGCGCGTCCACCGGCAACCCTGATAAGACCGCCCATGCCTGCGCAATGAGATCAATCCGGCATTCGTCGTTACCGGCCGACCCCCAAGGCATGCCGTCATCGTCAAATGCCCGCAGATACCAACTACCATCCCATCCATGGCGATCAAGTGCGCCAACCAGATCACGGGCATGGGCCTCCCAGCGATCAGCAGCCTTCGCCCGCCCCGCTCGTCGCGCCAACGGTGCAAAAATACCAATCGTTGCAATCTGGAACCACGCAAGCCAGACGCTTTCGCCCCGCCCCTTATCACCAATGCGGTCCATTCCGTCATTCCAGTCACCACCACCCATCAGCGGCAAACCATGGGCCCCCGTCACCATCATCCGCTCCATGACGCGCATACAATGATCGAGCAATGTGCCAACTTCCCCCGTTTCGAACAGGGCGTAACGGTCATGTTCCTCGGGAGCCAGTTCAGGTGCGCGCAGGAACGGGATTTCGACATCTAGTATATCCGTGTCACCGGTCGCTTCGACGTAGCGCCCCGTCACATAGGCCAGCCACACATAGTCATCAGAACACCGCGTGCGCACGCCCCGCCCCAGCGGCGGGTGCCACCAGTGCAATACGTCGCCTTGTTCAAACTGATAATGTGCCGCACGTAAGATCTGTTGACGCGCCTTACCCGGATCAGTCAGCAGCAACGCAAGCACATCCTGTAGCTGGTCACGAAAACCGTAGGCACCACCTGCTTGGTAAAACCCTGCACGTGCCATGATCCTGCAGGACAGATTCTGGTATGCCAACCACCGATTGATCATCAGATCAAACGCCGGATCAGGCGTTTTCACCTGAACAGCGCCCAGCCTTGCGGCCCATGTTGCCTGTAACGTCTCAAACGCCTGCTGCGTCGTTTCCGGGTTCTGCCATTTCTCGATCATCGGCGCCAAGTCGGTGGCATCCCCGACTTCGCCAAGTACAAAAACAACATCGGTCTGCGTACCTGGTGGAATATCGATATGCACCTGATATGCAGCACAGGCGTCGCCACTTTCGGGGAAGTGTCCGCCCAGATCCCAGCGCCGCAAACCGTCCGGATCGGCCATATCACCCTCCCGCCCCAGAAAGGCAGAACGATCGCCGGTGACACTATGGGCATCCATCGTTGCGGTCAGAAAGGCCGCGCACGATGCAAATTCCGCGTTCCAAAGGTTGCGCCCTATGATCGCCTTGAGATTTGGATCATAGCGGCTGATGTTATGGGAGCACGATGTACTTTCCAGCGCGCCCAGCAACCAGTGAGCATAGTAGGTAGCTGTGATCCGGCGGGGCTGATCTGACAGATTGGCAAGCCGGAGGCGAACAACCTTGACCGGATCATCCACCGGCACAAAGCACAACATCTCTTGCTGCAATCCGTGGCTGTTCTTAGTCCACTGCGTGAAGCCGGCACCATGTCTGACCTGACAGTCAGCGTCCCGCCCGGCCGGCTGTGATGTCGTTGTCCAGACTTCGCCACTGGCCTCGTCGCGCAGATAGACAACTTCACCATGCGCATCGGTAACCGGATCGTTCGACCATGGCGTCAAGCGATGCTCGCCACTGTTGATGGCCCAGGTCATCCCTAGCCCCGCCTCGCTAACCAAGCAGCCAAAATTTTCATTGGCCAAGATATTGCACCAGGGCGCCG
>JALQUF010000179.1 GCA_023263855.1 Yoonia sp.
CGGGGATTACAACATTATTCCGCAGGCCGAGGACGCCGCCCGCCCTGATGCGTGGCGCGATGACGCGCTGTTCCGCCTTGAAAGCCGCGAGGCCTTTCGCCGCATCCTGAACCTTGGCTACACCGAAGCCTTCCGCGCCCGCGAGGCGGGTGCGGGCCATTATTCTTTCTGGGATTATCAGGCCGGCGCATGGGACAAGAACGATGGCATCCGCATCGACCATTTCCTGCTGACCCCGCAATGTGCCGATTTGCTGAACAATTGCTGGATCGAAAGCGAAGTGCGGGGCCGTGAAAAGCCGTCAGATCACGTGCCCGTTTGGGTCGATCTTGCCGCATAAAAGAAAAACAGGGTAGGATATGGGCCTGTTGTTCAGGAGAGCCGCCATGCTCCGCCCCATAATCAGTGCCGCGATTGCCGCGACCTTGCTGCCGACACTGGCGCATGCGCAGTGCCGCATTGCCGTTGAAGGCACAAACTGCGTGGCGATCCCGCAGCCCCTGACTCCTGATCCCGGCCCTGTTGAGATCGGTGAAACCCTTGAACGGGGCCGGTATTCCATGATCATGAACGCCCGCTACTACGGGCTGCCCACGGTCAGCGATGGCTGGGTTTACTTCCGTATCGAAGACGAAATTTACCGTGTCGATTGGCGCAGCCACAAGGTGCTGGAACGGGTGACAGATCAGGCCAGCCGGAACTGGTAAGTCACGCGGTCACATCGTAATCATAAAGCCAGCTCAGCCGGTTAAGAAACGCCGCAGGTGCGACCTTGCCCATCGTCCGCAGCCCCGCATGCGCGATACGGCGCTGCACCCCGCTTAGATGGTAGTTGCGGGCGTTTTTATTGGCCGCCTCAATCGCTTTGACCACGCGCGCGCGCCGCTGGACCTGATAGTCGCGCAACCCTGCATCAAGTGATGCGGCTGCATCACAGCAACGCGCCAGCGCATAAGCATCCTCAATCGCCAGATTCGCCCCCTGCGCCAAAAACGGCAGCGTCGGGTGGGCTGCATCGCCCAGAATCGCAACAGAGCCCACATGCCAGTTTTCGGCAACAGGATGCCGGAACAGACCCCAAAGATTTGTCTTTTCGACTTCTCCGAGAATGCTTTTGACCTCCCAACCGCAATCGGCAAAGGCCATGCGCAGGTTGCCGGGGTCATCGCTATGATTCCAGCCCTCTTCGGCCCATTGGCTGCGCTGTTGCACGGCCACGATATTCAGACGGCCACCAATCAACGGATATGTCACCATATGTCGGCCCGGGGCCATCCAGATACGTGCCACAGGATCGGTTTTGGTGGTCTTGATCGTGGCACGCCATGCCACTTGGCCGGTAAAGAACGGCCCGCTCGGTTTGTTGATCATCCGGCGCACCACAGAATGGATGCCATCGGCCCCGACTGTCAGCGCAGGGCGCACGGTTGCGCCGTTTGCTTCAAAGCTGCCATCGGGATTCAGAGCGGTGATTTGCGCGCCAAGTTTCACGGCAACACCCGCGCCTTCACAGCCACGCGCCAGAATATCAATCAAAGCCGCGCGATGATAGAAACGGTACTGCGGCGACTGTGTGCGCAGATCAAAGCGTGTGATTTCGCGGCTGGACATCGCATCCATCGGCACCACGGCTTGGGCTGTGACGCCAGATGCGGCCAGCGCCTGTGCCAGACCCAGCGCATCCAAAGCGCGCGCACCATTGGGTGTGATCTGCAGGCCCGCACCCACCTCGGTCAGTGCGGGGGCTTGTTCATAGACGGTGACATTCGCACCGGAACGCGCAAAAGCCAGCGCGGCAGTCAAACCACCAATGCCGCCGCCGATCACGGCAATGTCACGGCTTTGGTTCTGGCTCACCTCAGTCGTCCCGATGAACCTTTTCGCGACGCTCGTGACGCTCTTGCGCCTCAAGGCTCATGGTCGCGATGGGGCGGGCATCCAGACGTTTGAGCGAAATCGGCTCACCGGTCATTTCGCAATAGCCGTATTCACCTTCGTCAATCCGGCGCAAAGCGGCGTCGATCTTGGTGACCAGTTTGCGCTGGCGGTCGCGGGTGCGCAGCTCAAGCGAACGGTCGGTTTCTTCAGACGCACGGTCAGCCACATCTGGGATATTGCGGGTCTGGTCTTTCATGCCTGCGACAGTGTCGCGGCTGTCTTCAAGCAGTTCGGCTTTCCAGTTGAGCAATTTCCGGCGGAAATACTCGGTCTGTCTTTCGTTCATGAACGGTTCGTCATCAGCTGGGCGATAGTCGTCTGCAAGAAACACTTCGGCCTTCATCTTCATCCCTTTCACTCCAGCAGCGCGATGAAAGTCTCTGCGCTGCTTTCACCCCGATTTTGGGGCGGGTTTACTCCGTTCGATCAAGGCTGTCACCCCCCCTTTTTACCGCGCTCGCGGGGTGTTGATGATCCGAAATGACCTGCTAGGTTGCGCATGAAATCACAAAGGCGCGAGACCATGCAATTCACCGGCACTGACACATATGTGGCCACCGACGACCTGACGATGGCGGTCAACGCCGCCGTCACACTGGAACGTCCGCTTCTGGTCAAAGGCGAGCCCGGCACCGGCAAGACCGAGCTTGCGCGCCAGGTCAGTGCCGCCCTTGGACTGCCAATGATCGAGTGGCACATCAAGTCCACCACCAAGGCGCAGCAGGGTCTTTATGAATACGATGCGGTCAGCCGGCTCCGCGACAGCCAGTTGGGCGATGCCCGCGTGCATGACGTGGCCAACTACATCAAACAGGGCAAACTGTGGCAGGCCTTCGGCGCTGATGGAAAGGTTGTGCTCTTGATCGACG
>JALQUF010000017.1 GCA_023263855.1 Yoonia sp.
GATCGGCAGCGCGCGTCGTAGGGCACCAGTCCTTCGGATTTGTGAATAGCCATGCCCGCCCGCGACGGGGTTGCCGTTGACATAGGCGCTATAGTTCAGGTCGGCGCCCAGATCGTGATGCACCTCGATCCCGTTGGTGGATGGCACCCGTTCGAACATGTCGCCCCAGCCATCAAAGGTGGCCGCTGGGTTTTCGCTGCGCGTGGTATGTCCGTCGTTCCATTCCTTGCCGGTTACTTTCGCACCAATGCGGTAGGCCATGACCGTGCCGTCATGGGTCAGATCACCCAAGGGAAAGCCATTGGGTTTAAAACCGTCCGCACCGGTGCAAAGGATGACCGACTTGGCGCGGATTGTGACGGTTTCTTCAGCATCAAGGCGAAAGCCCGCAGAACCAGATACTGGCATCAGACCAGTCCGGCATCATCTCGCGCAGGCACGCGCCGGTCAGCAGTCCGTCTTCGGTATCGCGCATCAGATGCAATGCCGCGCCTGCCGCTGTCGCGTCAGCTTCAAGCTGTGCTTGGGGTTGCGGGGCGATTTCAGGCACGCAATGGATCAGGTCGATCTGTTTGCCATCAGGCTCTGTGGCAAGGTGTTTGAGCCGGGCGATGAAGGGGGTGATCCCGATCCCTGCGCCAATCCAGATCTGGCGTGCCTTGCATCGTCGAAGGTGAAGCGCCCATAAGGTCCTTCCACAGTAACCTCATCGCCCACCGCCAACGCCTTTGGGCAAGCGGTCTGTGTAGTCGCCCAAGGCTTTGCTGATAAAGGTGATGGCGCATGTGTTCGCATCCTATGCTGAGGCAATGGTGAAGGGGTGCGCACCTTCCTTGCGATCAAAGGTCACAAGGGCAAATTGCTCGGCATTGTGCCCCGGCCAGCGGGGGGGCAACGGTGACTTCGGCCTCGGTCACTTTCATCGAAGGGAACTGGCGCAGCCCGGTGATTGTGCCCGGTACCTTGCGCAGCCGGTCGATCTGGCGCGTCAACGTCAAGACTGCGGCCACAACACCCCCTGCCATCAAAAGCGCAGTGATCAGGCCAACAGGCTGTGTCCATGCGTCAAAGTCCATCAAGACGATGCTGTGGAAAACCAAAACCAGATAGGCAAGCGCGATCAGTGTGTGGTTTTTGCGAACAGCCGGTAGGGCACGCGGCGGATCAGCGCGATGGCGATCAACAGGGCGGCCAGATAGAACGCCTTTTCCCCCAGACCTTCGGCCGGGTCGCGCAGACTGCGCGAAGCGGTTTCAATTGTCCCAAGTTCAGGCATCGCACCAGAGGGGCGTTGACGGTTCGGTGCGTTCATCAGCCCCAATCACATGGCCCATTTCGGCCCGTTGACAGCGACCCAATGCGCAATCGCGGTGATAAGCGCCGCGATCCCGAGCCATTTGTGCAGACGCTAGGATTTATCAAGCCCGTTCAGCCAGTTCTCAAGCACCGGCAGCCGCATGGCGAGGATCATCGCCACACTCATCGCGCAGATGCTGAGCACACCGGAATATTGCACAAGCAGGTTGCGCACGGTGATCACCGTCAGGGTTTCGGGGAAGGGCAGGTTGGCGATGACCCATGTCAGGCTGAGAACAGCCAGTATGATCCAGAGTGTGCTGCGTATCGCTCTCATCGGGGTAGTCCTTGGTCCGTCTTTGTAAATGTCAGCCCTGCGCCCACGGTGGCGCTGCGAGGATGATATGGGTGAGAATGGCGTCTGCGGCGTATAAGCCCCGGTGCAGTAAATAGGCATAGCGAAAGCCATTGCGGACACGCAGATAGAGGTACGGCAGGAGCGTGCCGAACAGCGTTGCGGCCAGCGTAAAGCGGGCGACGTAGAACCAAAGAAACCCGTCAAATGCGAGATCAAGATGAAAGAGCCCGAATGCTGCACCAAGGCTGATGCTCAACATCTTGAGCCTGAACCCCGCACGCCATCCCGTCAGGATCAGCGCGGCAACCAACACCTGCTGGAATAGAATGTCAGCCGATTTCGGAAGATAATACCAAGCTGTGGCGAACATGAATTCGGGCGGATTGGGCGGCGCGCGCAGCTCTGACACAGTGGGGAGGAGTGGGAGGATGTAGACAGCAAACAGACCAAAGGCTGCGAGGATGGGAAACAGGGCCAGCCCTTCGCGGGCCATGCCGTCGCGCTTGAGAACTTCGGCGAAGAGCCCGCGAAAGACAAAGGCCGCTATCGCCGCCCAACCCAAGTAATAGACCGTGAATAGAATGGGGGCACCATCATAGCCGTCTGCAAGCCCGCGTGCGGCGACAATGGCTTAGTAGCCTTCGCTGGACACCGTCCAAAGCGTTGCCACGACAAGCAAGGTACCGGCGATCCGACTTGGGGTTCCGGTCGCGGGGCCTTGTGCGGACAGCACCTGTCTTTGGAGTGGCGGTTTCATTTACGGGTTTTCTTCCTGCCTTGGCCGATATCAATGACCAAGCTTGCCCCTTTTATGCACCTGCTGCGGGTTTCCGTCGGACGATTGCCAATTTTTTCTGCACGCAGGCGAAACCTGTCGCGGCGACTGCGTCATTCTGCGCGCGTTAGCAAGGGCCCCAGCTTTCGAAAAAGCGCGTCACGTGACGATCCCGGACGCCATGCCAGCACCACGCGTCGTGGACAGGCATCAGGCAGCGGGGTCAGCCGCACGTCACTGCCGCGGGCAACACCTGCCGATACGGCAAGGTTTGGCAAAAGGGTGACACCCAACCCTTCCGACACCATCGCAATCAGCGTCGTCAGGCTGGTCGCTGAAAAGCTGTCTTGCACTGACAAATGACGCCCCGGATAGGCCTCAAGCGCGTGGCGTTGCAGGCAATGCCCCTTTTCAAGCAACATAAGCTGCCCGCCTTGCGTCAACACTTCGGTGTCATGTGGCACCGGCCAATCAGGGGGCGTTGCCAGCTGATACCCGTCTTCAAAAAGCGGCAGAATGTCCAAGGCGCCAGTGTCAAACGGAAGCGCGATCAGGATCAGGTCAAGGCGCCCCGCATTGAGGCCTTCAATCAGGCTCTCGGTCATTTCTTCGCGCATATAGATACGCAGATCAGGATAGGCTTTGCGGATCGCGGGCAGGGCATGTGGCAGAAGGTAGGGGCCAATCGTGGGAATCGAGCCCAGCCGCAACTCGCCTTCAAACGGGTTTTGATGGGCCCGTGCCAGTGTCTCAATCTCGGCGGCATCCAGCAGCAGGCGCTGGGCCCTTGCGGCAATCTCTGTGCCTAATGGGGTCAGCATCACGCTGCGCCGGGTCCGTTCGATCAGTTGCACGCCCAAGCGGTCTTCGAGTTCCTTGATCCCTGCGCTGAGTGTCGGTTGCGTTACAAAGCAAAGATCGGCAGCGCGCGAGAAGTTCAGCGTCTCGGAAACGGCGGTCAGAAAGCGGAGTTGGCGCAGGGTCAGCATTGATAGAGAAATCCTATAATTATGATCTTAATATTCAATTTCACCTATAACTGTCCATCCACTATCTCTGTGTCATCGAGACGCTGATAGTAAGAAGGACAGCAAAAATGACAGAGCAAACACAACAACCCGGCGCACGTTTGAATGAACCCGCACCGGCATTTGACGCCCCGACGACCCATGGCCGCAAAACGCTTGAGGATTATCGCGGCAAGTGGCTGGTACTGTTTTCGCACCCTGCCGATTTCACACCGGTTTGCACCACAGAATTTATCGCTTTTGCCAAGAAACATGATGAATTTGCAGCGCGGAATACCGAGCTTTTGGGTCTCTCCATCGATAGCCACTACAGCCACATTGCGTGGATGCTGAACATCAAGGAAAAATTCGGTGTCGAGATCAAATTCCCGATCATCGCAGACCTGAACATGGCCGTGGCCCAAGCTTACGGTATGATCCAGCCCGGGGCATCTGATACCGCCGCTGTGCGGGCGACATTCCTGATCGATCCTGAAGGCGTGCTGCGGGCAATGGTCTATTATCCGATGAATGCCGGACGCTCGGTTGATGAGATTTACCGCCTGCTGGTTGCGATGCAGACTGCGGATGAAAACGCCTGCGCGATGCCCGAGAACTGGACACCGGGTCAGCCTGTGATCGTACCGACGCCTGCCACACCCGAGGCGGCAATGGCCCGCGCGGACGAAGGATACGAGACGGTCGATTGGTACTTCTCAACCCGGTTGCTTTGAAACTGGTGCGGGCCGACAAGGCCCGCGCTTTTTCCGATGTGGCGCCTGCTGACCGGTGACGCAAATGCCCCTAGCGTTGATGGCGCCACTGTGTGGGTGTCATCCCGCTTTGGCGCCGAAAGGCTGTGACAAAGGCGGATGGGCTGGAATAACCCAGCCTGTCCGCGATTTCCGTGGTTTTGCGCCCTATTTGCAGGGCTTCCAATGCCAGAACAAAGCGCATTCTGTCACGCCATGCGCGCCAGCTCATCCCGGTTTCTGCCTGAAACAGGCGGCTGAGCGTGCGTTCGCTTGCGCCAACGCGCGCCGCGAGCGTCGCAAGGCTGCTGGCGTCATGGGGGTGTGCCAACAAATGTGACATGACCGCTGAAACGCGCGTGTCACCGCTGCCCGGTAAATGCATATCTGGGTGCTCCAGCCGCGCAATTTCATCCAAAGCGACCGTGCCAAGGCGGCGCTGCACAGCAGCGGGCAGGGCGTCTGCATCCATCAAACGCCGGCCAATCCCGCGAATAAGTGGGGTCGCGCGCAAAACGGTTGGCCGGTCCGGCATGCCCAAGTGCTGTGCCAGGCGCGTATGCAGCGAAAAGCTCTGGAACTCGATCCGCTGGGCCACGTCGACAGAAACCTTGCTGCCTTGGGGCAGCCAGATCCCGAAGCGATCCGGAATGAACCAGCGGTCTGCGTCTGCTTCGATCCGCATCAACCCGTCATAGCAAAACAGCACTTGCGCGCGGGCTGTGTCTTGGGTCGCGGGGCGCGTGCCTTTTTCCAGAACGCCCGACCATGCAATGACGCCCGCACGCGGGTTTGGCTGAAAATAAACATCTTTTGTCATTTTGTCGTTCTATCACGTAAACGCTGTCAGCGGTAGCTCTACGCAAACAACGAGAGGGGGGCGTGCATGACACACGCAAAAGAACTGATCTTCGCACTGGCCGTGATGGTCGCGGCCGGTGTCGCGCTGGTCCAACCCGCTGCCATGTCGGCCGAGCAAGCCCTGACTTTCGGCGTGATGCTTGTGACTTTGGCAATCTGGGCAACTGGGGTGGTGCCGGGTTATGTTGGGTCCGCCTTTTTGTTTACCGCGTTGATTTTGGCCGATTTGGCCACACCGCAAGAGGTGTTTTCCAGCTTTTCATCATCGGCGATCTGGCTTGTCGTGGCAGGCTTTGTGATCGGTGCGGCGATCACACATTCGGGGTTGGGTGCGCGCATGGGGGCCATCGCACGGCCGCATCTGTCCAAAAGCTATGCGACGTTGATCGCGGGGCTGATGCTGCTTGGCATGGGGCTTGGATTTGTCATGCCGTCGTCGCTTGGGCGGGCGGCTGTGCTTGTGCCAATCGGCATGGCGCTGGCGGATGCTTTCGGTCTGGGAAAAGGCTCGCAAGGGCGGACAGGCGTTGCAGTGGTGATTGCGATCGGGACGAATATGCCCAGCTTTGCGATCCTGCCGTCGAATATCCCTAACATCATTTTGTCGGGTGTGGCCGAACAATCGCTCGGGGTGCAGTTTGGCTATGCCAACTACCTTTTGCTGCATTACCCCGTGCTGGGTGTGTTGAAATCAGCGGCGATCGTCGGGCTGGTGTTGTTCTTCTTTCCGGCGCAGGTCCGGGCCGTGGCAACATCACAACAAAAGGACGCGGGGGCCGGGCGGCGACAAATGGCGCTGGTGGCGATCCTGTTGCTAACGCTTGGGTTCTGGTCCACCGATCAATTGCACGGGATCAATGCGGCATGGATCGGTTTGACCGCATCTTTGGTTCTCATGGTGCCGCAACTGGGCTTTGTGCCGCCGCCTGTGTTCAAGTCATCGGTGGATTTTTCGATGCTGCTGTTTGTGGCCGGTGCCCTGACGCTTGGGACAATTGTCAGCTCAAGCGGCTTGGGCGATATCATTGCGAGCGAGGCGTTCACGATGCTGCCCCTGCAAGCGGGTCAGGACTTTGTAAACTTCATCTCGCTGTCCCTTTTGGGGATCGGCACCTCGATCTTTGCGACCGTTCCGGGTGTGCCGGCTGTTCTGACACCACTCGCACCGGATTTGGCCGCCGCCACGGGCTTTTCGCTCAATGCGGTGTTGATGACGCAGGTGATCGGGTTTTCCACCGTGATCTTTCCGTATCAGGTTGGTCCGTTGATCGTTGCGATGGGATTGGCGGGAGAAAGCACACGGCCCCTATTGAAGGTCACTGTGGCCTTGGCTGCCATCACCGTGCTGGTTCTTGTGCCTCTGGATTTCCTGTGGTGGAAGCTGCTGGGTGTTATCTGAGCCTTGATCGGTTCTGCGGCGCAAGCAGGCAAATGGGAAGGCGCCCCCGCTAATGTGGTCTGTCGTTTTCGGAACGGGGCTTTGGTTTCCACGGCCAATCGCCATCAGGTCTGCTCAAAACCTGTCTATTCGGCGCTGGAGAGTGCTTTCCGACGTTATTTGTTGCTTCAATTTCAAACCCCATCATCAATGACGGGTAGGGCGACGAGAACGCCATTGTAGCAAAATGAGAAACAATGAAGATAAAATTACCCCATTGGTTCACTTAATATCCAGAATGTTCTAGGTTGATAGGTTTATGTCCTGAGCTACCGAGTATGCTTTTTGCGTTGCATTAACCATATATCGAGTCACCGTTCATTCATCATGAAGTCTTGCGCGACACCGCGCCTCAGAACCGCATCCCAAAGAAAATGAAAGCAGCAAGCTGACCGATTTGGCGGGCATGACACCGAAGGCCTATCGCGCCATGCAAAAGAACGCAGGTTGGAAGCTGCCGTACAGGCGAGGTGCCTCAGCAGAACTTTCATTCGTCGAGACAGCGTTGCGTGGGCGCGCACCGGCCGTCATTGGCATTGTTGCTCGGCGAAGCTGCTTTTGCAGTTGTTAATACGAGTTTGCCACGACGGCCGCATGAACTGCTCTTGCGATGACACGTTCCTCATCTGTGGGGATCACAAGGATACGTGTCGGTCCGCATCCGATTTCGCGCGTGTTGGTGTGGTCCGCACCATTTATCCGAAGGCCAAGGTATTCGAGACCTTCGGTGATCCGCTTGCGGATCACGCCGGCATTTTCACCAATACCCCCGCAAAACACCAGGCCGTCCAACCCGCCCAGAACAGCCGTCAGCGCGCCGATTTCGCGGCGTGCCCGAAACACGTAATAATCAATGGCCCGCTTCGCCTCGGCTGTGTCGGATTGCAATAGTGTGCGCATATCGCCAGAGATACCCGATAGCCCCAGAAGGCCACTTTGCTTGTACAGCAGGCTCAGCACATCATGCGATGTCATCCCCTTTTGTTCCATCAGGTAGAGCACGACGCCGGGGTCGATTTGCCCGCACCGCGTGCCCATCGGCAGCCCATCCAGCGCGGAAAACCCCATCGTAGATCCGACGCTCTTGCCGTGCCGAATGGCACACATGGACGCGCCATTGCCAAGGTGGGCGACGATCATCCGACCTGCGTGCAATTCCGGGAAATCCCGCGCAATCACATCTGTCACATAGTCATAACTCAGTCCGTGAAAACCGTAGCGCCGGATACCCTCATCATAAAGCACATTTGGTATTGCAAAGGTGTCGTTCACCCAAGGGTGCCCGCGATGAAAAGCCGTATCAAAACAGGCCACTTGAATGGCGTCCGGGAAGAGATCATGGGCGGCGGTCACTCCGGCCAGATTATGTGGTTGGTGCAAGGGTGCGAGCGGACTGAACTCCGCCAGTGCGCGCTGAATTTCAGGGGTCAGCACGACCGGTGCAGCAAAGTCCGGACCTCCGTGCACGACCCTGTGACCGACGCCAGCGATGTGGATGCCGCGCATGTGCGGAGCCAGCGCGTTCATGACGCTTTGCAACGCGTCGTGTTGCGTTTCGGCGCGAATCTGATCGCGCACTGTGGTCGCGCCGTGATGCAGGATCAGTTGCGCATTTTGCCCGATCCCGTCAATCTGACCATGTACCAGTAAACTGGGGTCATCTGCCTGCTCATAGAGTCCGAACTTTAGTGAAGACGACCCAGCGTTCAGTGTCAGAATACCGCTCATGCGCGCGCTGCGGAACTAAACAAGGCCGCAATGGCGGCCGAAGCAGTGCGTGTCCGATCATCGTCCGCACGGCTTGTCAGTATGATAGGGACCCGTGCGCCAAGGACGATGCCTGCGGCCTCTGCACCCGCAAGATACATCAGTTGCTTGGCAATCATATTGGCGGCCTCCAGATCCGGCGCCACAAGTACGTCGGCCTGTCCGGCGACGGGCGACGTGATATTCTTGGTTGCCACAGCGCGCATCGAAACCGCATTGTCAAAAGCCAGTGGACCATCCAGCAGCCCACCCGTGATCTGCCCTCTGTCGGCCATTTTGCATAGCGCACCTGCATCCACCGTTGACTGCAGTCGCGGTGTGATCGTCTCAACCGCAGAAAGGAGCGCCACTTTGGGTGCCGCGATACCAATGGCAAGTGCGAGATCAATCGCATTCTGGATGATGTCCGCCTTGGTCGCCAGGTCAGGGGCAATATTGATCGCCGCATCCGTCATAATCAGCGGTTTAGGATAGGTCGGGACATCCATTACATAAACATGGCTCATCCTGCGTTCTGTCCGCAGACCACTGGATTTTGACACAACGGCTGACATGATCTCGTCCGTATGCAAGGCGCCTTTCATCAAAGCCTGTGCCTTGCCGTCACGTGCCAGCGCGACCGCCACTTCGGCAGAGGCATGGCTGTGCGGCGCATCAATGATGGTGAGTTGGCTGATATCAAGTTCATGCTCTGCGGCAACGGCCTCGATCCTGTCCTTTGGCCCTACAAGCAGCGGCTCTAACAGGCCAAGAGCATGCGCGTGGACTGCGCCCGCAAGCGAAGGTTTATCGCAAGGGTGAACGATGGCGACAGGAAAGGGCTCTAACGCCTGCGCGCGGGCCAGCAGATCACCGTGCACGGCCCCGTGTTTATGCAGCACCAGATCGGGCATCGTCACGCGCGGTCTGCGGATTTTCCGGTCGGGTGCGATGACATGCGCCTGACCTGCAATCACAGGCTTGCCGTCCCCGTTGGTGCAGGTGCAATCAAGGATCAGGCGCTTCTTTTCGAAATTCTTTTCGACGACCGTAACCCGGACCGTCACCGTGTCACCAATGCCTACAGGCTTGAGGAACTTCAGCGATTGTTCCAGATAAATGGTCCCTGGTCCCGGTAATTGGGTGCCCAACACGTTCGAGATCAAGGCACCGCCCCACATTCCATGCGCAATCACTTTGTGAAAAATGTCACCTTCGGCAAAATCGCTGTCCACATGCGCGGGGTTCACATCACCGGATACAATTGCAAAGGCGTCAATGTCGCGTGCTGACAATGTGCGGACCAGTTCCGCAAAATCCCCAAGCTTGATTTCGTCGAAGGGGCGGTTTTCGATGAATTCCAATGCGGGGTCAGGCTCAGACAACATGGTGGCCACCGTCGATGTAGGCCGTATTGCCACTGACAGAACGGGCAAAATCGGTCACAAGACAGGCGGCCAAGGCACCAACCTCATCAATCGTGGTCAACCGGTGCATGGGCGCACGGGCCTTGGCGTCATCGATCAGCGTATCAAAGTGGTCAATGCCAGAGGCAGCGCGGGTTTGAAGTGGCCCCGGCGACAGCGTATTCACCCTGATGTTCTGTGGCCCTAGTTCGACCGACAGATAGCGCGTGGTTGCTTCAAGTGCCGCCTTCACGGGGCCCATGACATTGTAATGATCAACCACCTTTTCAGCCCCATGATACGACACGGTCAGGATCGTGCCACCGTCTTTCATCAAGGGCTCAGCCCCTTTGGCAAGGCGAATAAGCGAATGGACAGAGACGTCCATTGCCAGTCCAAACCCGGCTTGCGAACAGTCCACGACCCGGCCATGCAGGTCGTCCTTTGGACAAAAAGCGATTGAGTGCAAAAGAAAATCCAGCTTGCCCCATGTCTTTTCCAACTGCGCGAACACCGCAGCGGTCTGGTCGTGATCCGTCACATCCAGCGGCAGAAACATTGCGGCCTCCACCGCCTCTGCCACGGGTTCAACGAACCCGCGCGCCTTTTCGTTTTGGTAGGTGATGCAAAGCTCGGCCCCTGACGCGCGAAAGGCAGCCGCGCACCCCGCCGCGATAGAGTGCCGGTTGGCGATCCCGACGATCAGCCCCTTCTTACCCTTCAACAGTTCATTTTGTGGCAGCATGGCTTACTCCATCATGACGTATGTGCCGGGCGCAGGCGCCAGCGTTTCGGAGATTTGGGGGGGCTTGGCCGGTTTGCCGGACCGATCAGCCAGCCAGGCCGCCCATGCGGACCACCAGCTGCCGTCCTGCGGTGTCGCTTCGGTGATCCAGTCATCAGGACCCAGCGCATTATCGACATCGCGTGTGGTAAGCATGCGGAAATGGCGACGTTTATGGCCGGGCTCAGACAGGATGCCCGCGTTATGCCCGCCGGTTGTCAGGGCGAACGTCACATCGGCATGGCCAAGATTGTGGATCTTGAAAACCGATTTCCAAGGCGCGATATGGTCGGTTTCGGTTCCGACACCAAAGACTGGCACGCGAATATCGCGTAGCGAAACGATATGGCCATCGACAGTATAGCGCCCGGCCGCCAGATCATTGTTCAAGAACATATGCCGCAAATATTCGCCGTGCATCCGCGCAGGCATCCGCGTGCTATCAGCGTTCCACGCCATCAGATCGTTCATCGGAACATCATCATCGTCCAGCAGGTATTTGCGGATCATCTGCGACCAGATCAGATCGTTCGAGCGCATCATCTGAAAGGCGCTCATCATCTGTTCCGCATCCAGATAGCCTTGCGCTTGCATGACGTCCTCCAAGAAGGATACCTGGCTTTCGTTGATAAAGAGGCTGAGTTCACCCGGTTCACTGAAATCGGTCTGGGCGGCAAGCAGGGTCATGCTGGCCAAGCGGTCGTCCCCGTCGCGGGCCATTGCCGCCGCTGCGATCGACAATAACGTACCGCCAAGGCAATAGCCCGCGGCATGGATTTTCTGCGCGCCGGTTGAGGCGGCGATGTGATCAATCGCGGCGCGCGGCCCCTGATCCAGATAGTCCTGCATACCCAACGCTGCATCGTTCGCATCGGGGTTTCGCCATGAAATCATGAAGACCGTGAACCCGTTCTCGGTGAGATAGCGCACCAGCGAATTGGCGGGGCTTAGGTCAAGGATATAGTACTTCATAATCCATGCCGGTACGATCAGGATTGGTTCGGGGTGCACCTTGTCAGTAGTCGGCGCATATTGGATCAATTCCATCAGGTGGTTGCGGAACACCACTTCACCGGGCGTTATGGCGACTTTGTCGCCGACCTGCGCGTTGCCGGTGGTTTGCCCCTGATCTTGCTGATCACGTAGCCAGCGCGCGAAGCCGTGCTGTAAATTCAACCCGCCCATGGTGGCTGTGCGTGCAAGTACTTCAGGGTTGGTTGCCACAAAATTCGAGGGAGCGGCAGAATCCAGCAGTTGCCGCATTAAAAAAGTCATTGTGCGATCATGCGCTGGGTTCAATCCGGGCACGTCCGTCGTGGCCTTGTCCCAAAAGTCTTCCGCCAACAAAAAGCCTTGTGCCAGTGCAGCAAAAGGAAGTTGCCTCCAGCTTTCGTCTTGAAAACGGCGGTCGGTCTTTGGTGGCGAAATCGGAAGCGTATCAGGGTCGTCAGGGGCCCCTTGCATAACGTAATTCATCCAATTCAACCAGTGTTCGCCCGCTGTCTGCGCCAGCGCAACCTGTTTGTCGGGTGCCATCGCCAAGTGCAGGCTCCAGTCCGTCCACATCGCCAGCAAAGATGCAGGCGAGCTGCCACCGGTGACGCTGGCAAGGTGCTGCCGGAGCGGGCGTTCCGCACCTTTGGGACTGGAAACTAAGGAATTATCGGCATCTTGCGTTGTATTAAGGTCTTTCATAGCAACCCTTTCCATCAATCGCTTGTGACGATGGTCTAGGCGTTGACTATGACAGCTAAGCAACAATTGCTGCACAGCAGCATTTTTGGGTAGGGGTGTCCGGAAATGGCGTGAAGAACAGCAGAAATGATCAAGATCGCCAAGTAATTGACCAATACAGTAAGAAAATGTTGTGAGCGGTATGCGACGCTGTAATGCGCCGGCCTGGTCTTCAACGGGGGCTTAAACCGCATAGGTCTGGACCACGCTATCTGGGCGTCGTCTAACACCTACTGCTCTTATTGTCGGCTCTCTTACAAAGCAGGCAAAACATTAGTCGCTGTCATGCGCCAATGCATCGCGCGCGCTCAATGTAGGTTGCCAAGTCTCCGGGGCCTGGCCCTTAAGCTGATTGAAGTCAAGCTTAACGGGGGCTGCGCGGTTGAACCGCTGAACCGTGTAGAGGGCGGACATAACGGCCGCTATCGACCAAGGTCGGCCCCTTAGACCGAAGCGCAGATAAGGTGGCGGACGCCCGCCTGACGTGCCGTCTCAAAGCGCGCCTCAAAAGGGGCGCGCGACAAGTTCGGGGGCGGGCGCATGGCGAAGAGGGCGCGGGGCATCCGGCAAGGGCCGCGGGGTGGGCGGCACTGTCTTCAAGATCAAAGCGGGCTGTCTCGTTCGCGCCCGGGACGGGATGACCGGAACGCGATGCGGCGCATGTCTTGTCGGCCGCATCGCGCAACACTGCGCCGCCCATCCGTTCTGTCGCCCCCATTACAGACAGCATGATAGTGTTTATGGTATCTGAAGTGAGCTTTAAGGGTTGATCGCCAGCCGTATCGCATATGCCACGACGCCAAGGGCCATGACACTGAGAAGCCAGATCGCGACAAACCATGCGATTTTGCGTAAGTTGGCGGTGCGCATCAGTGATACCCCTCTGACGGATCAATCTTGCCACGGAACACCCAATAGGCGTACGCGGTGTATCCAAGGATAATCGGCACCAGAACCACCGTGCCCACAAGTGCGAACCGCAAGCTTTTATCCGGTGCCGCAGCCGCAGCAATGGTCAGGCCGGGCGGCACGATGTTGGGATAAAAGCTGATCCCAATCCCGATGAAACACAAAACGAACAGTGCAAGCGACGCAAGAAACGGCTGGGCATCCTTGCCTGCGTTCAGCCCTGTAAACAGCGCCCACGATGCGGCCAGAACCGCGCCTGGCATCAAGACGCTCAGCACAGAGCCGGGCAGGTTGAACCAACGCTCGAAATAGACGGGGTCCTGAAAAGGGGTCAGGACACTAACAATGCCGATAAACGCCAGCGTACCCGCACCGAGCCACCATGCATATCTTTGCATCTGGCGTTGCAGGGGCCCTTCGGTTTTCAGGATCAACCATGTGGCCCCAAGCAACGCATACCCGACGACAACGGCAAACCCGGTCAGGATGGAAAACACGCTTAACCAGTCCCACCAACCGCCGGCATAGGCGCGGTCGGCAAACTTGATGCCCTGCACCAAAGCACCCAAAGCAATGCCCTGCATAAAGGCCGCAACAAGCGAGCCGCCAAAGAACGCAAGATCCCAGACCGGTTTCCAGCGGGCGGTGCGCCAACGGTACTCAAACGCAACACCGCGAAACACCAAGGCCAGAAGCATCAGGATGATCGGCATGTAAAGCGCGGGCATGATGACGGCATAGGCCAGCGGAAACACCGCAAAGAGGCCGCCGCCGCCCAGAACCAGCCACGTTTCGTTCCCGTCCCAGATCGGCGCGACCGAGTTCATCATCGTGTCTTTCTCGCGCTCGCCATTGGCGAACGGGAACAGGATGCCAACGCCCAGATCAAACCCGTCAAGGACGACATAGGTCAGGACCGCAAAGGCGATGATACCGGCCCAGATAAAGGATAGATCAAACATACGTATTACTCCTATTCGCCGGGAATGGCGTCTGGGTTGGTCTGGGCAATCGGCGTAATGCCGGCAGTGCGGATCGGCCCGTCACGCAAGCCCAGTTTGACCGTTCCGGCAGGCTTGTTCATCATGCGCAGCAGATAGAACGTGCCCGCGCCGAAGACGAAGAAATAGACCACGATAAAGGCCACCAAAGAGGTCGCAACTGCCGATGCCGCCACAGGTGCAAGGCTGTCAGAAGTGCGCATCAGACCATAGACGGTAAAGGGCTGGCGGCCGACTTCGGTGGTGATCCAACCTGCAAGGACGGCCACAAACCCCATGGGTCCCATCACGATGGCCGCGCGGTGCAGCATAGGTGAATCGTAAAGCTGCCCCCGATACCGGCGCCATACAGCCCACGCCCCAAGCCCGAGCATTGCAAAGCCGAGGCCAACCATGACGCGGAAGCTCCAGAAGACGATGGCCACGGGGGGTTCTTCATCGTCAGGGATCGTGTCCAGCCCGTCCAGCGGCGCATCCCAGTGGTGTTTGAGGATCATACTGGACAATTTGGGAATTTCGATCGCGTAATCGATCCGCTTTTCTTCCGGGTTTGGGATGCCGAACAGGATCAGCGGCGCGCCGTCGGGGTGGCTGTCGTAGTGCCCCTCCATCGCCATGACCTTGGCGGGCTGATGTTCCAGCGTGTTGATGCCGTGGAAGTCACCGGCGGCGATCTGCAAGGGGGCAACGACGATCAGCATCCACATGGCCATGGAAAACATCCGCCGTGCCGCCACATCCGCACGGTCCCGCAACAGGTGCAGGCCACCGACGCCGCCAACAACCAGCGCAGTCGTCAGGTAAGCGGCCAGCACCATATGCGTCAGGCGGTACGGGAAGGACGGGTTAAAGACGATCTGCCACCAGTCCTCGGGGACGAATTGCCCCATTTCGTTGATGCTATAGCCTGCGGGTGTCTGCATCCACGAGTTCACCGACAAGATCCATGTCGCCGACATTAAGGTGCCGAATGCAACCATTGCTGTGGCAAACATATGCAGTTTGTCGCCCACGCGTTCGCGGCCAAACAGCATGATGCCCAGAAAACCCGCCTCAAGGAAGAAGGCCGAGAGCACCTCATAGGCCATGAGTGGCCCCAGAATAGGACCGGTCCTATCCGAGAATACTGACCAGTTTGTGCCGAACTGGTATGACATCACGATACCCGACACGACACCCATGCCAAAGGCGACGGCGAAGATCTTTTTCCAGTAGTTAAAGAGTGTGAGATAGGTTTCGTCCCGTGTCTTGAGCCACAGCCCGTTCAGCACCGCAAGGTAGCTTGCAAGACCAATGGAAAACGCGGGAAAGATGATGTGAAACGACACGGTGAATGCGAATTGCATTCGTGCCAACGTTTCAGCGGTGAAGCTATCGAACATGGGAGCCTTCCTCTTAATCAGGTCGTTTTGTTCAGTTCCGGTTGCACAAAGGGCGCGTGGGCGCTGCTGCGGCAGCCGCGATTTTTGTCAGACATATCGATGGTTTTCTGTGTCATCGCGTATTTCCTATCTTTCAAATCGTTCTGTAAAGGCGATCTAGCATGGCGCGTATTAAAAGCAATAAATGAAATGTAAGTTTAAGTGCGACAACAAGATGCACCCATGAAACTGACCAGCTTTACCAACTACGCACTGCGTGCATTGCACCTTGCAGCGCGCAAGTCGCCTGACATGGTCGCGCATTGATGACGTGGTAAAAATCCCCACTCAGTCACGCTCAGGGTCTGTGTCTTCTTGCTTTTCGGTTGAGCTTTGAGCGTATCAAGGGCACCGGGTCGCGCCAGGCTTTCTTCGCGGTTTTCGATTTACGCCGCAGCGGTTGATCTGCGCTCGAATGTCTGACTTGTCCGAAATAGGACTTTACCTTGCCGCATCACTCAGATTTGTGCGAGCCAAGCTATGGTGCCATTCTTGCGACGACGCTTTATGAAGGTTCCCACAATTTGCGACAGGGCCTTTCATTTTACTGCACGCGTTGTAGATGTAGCCGACAATGGGCCTAAACGGCGAAATATCGAACATAAACGAACTTGAACACTCGGAGCTAAGTATTGGGAAAGGCGATAAAATCGCAGATTGGCGTAGGTAGCAGACTGTCCGTGGCTCCGATGATGGATTGGACGGATCGCCATTGCCGCTACTTGCATCGTCTGATGTCGCGTCACACCTTGCTTTACACCGAGATGGTGACGGCGCCAGCGGTTGTGCATGGCGACAGGGACCGTTTGCTAGGGTTTCACAGTGATGAACAGCCGGTTGCCTTGCAGTTGGGGGGATCTGATCCGGCGCAACTGGCCGAGGCAGCGCGGATTGCCGAAGGTTATGGCTATGCCGAGATCAATCTCAATTGCGGCTGCCCGTCCGACCGGGTGCAATCAGGCAGCTTCGGCGCGGTCTTGATGGAAAACCCCGCGCTGGTTGCCGATTGCGTCGCAGCGATGCGTGCCGCCGTCAATGTGCCTGTCACCGTCAAATGCCGGATTGGTGTTGATGATCAAGAGCCCCGCGAGGTGCTGCCCGATTTTCTGGCGCAGGTGTCCGCGGCTGGTGTCGACCGTTTTTCGGTTCATGCGCGCAAGGCGTGGCTGCAAGGGCTTTCGCCCAAGGAAAACCGGGATATTCCACCCCTTGATTATGATTTAGTGATGGAAATGAAAGGCTTGTTTCCCCATCTTCATCTGTCCATCAATGGCGGTATCGGCTCATTGGATGTAGCCGAGGGCTTTCTAGAGCGTGGTCTTGACGGTGTGATGATTGGACGTGCGGCCTATCATACGCCTGCCGACATCCTGTTAGAGGCGGACGCGCGCATCTTTGACGATCCGTTGGGCCGTAGCGCCGAAGAGGTCGTGCATCTGATGTTGCCTTACATTGCAGACCATCTTGCGCAGGGCGGCCGCTTGGGGCAGGTCACCCGGCATATGCTGGGGCTGTTTCAGGGCCGTCCGGGGGCACGGGGCTGGCGGCGGCATTTGTCTGAGAATGTCCATGCCGATGGTGCGGGCCCCGAGGTGGTTCTGGCGGCTTTGGAACATATCACGCAGTTGGCAGCGTAGGGGCACGCAATGGATGACATGATGACGCTGGCCATGATGGCCGCGCTGCTTTTGGCGCTGGGTGCCTTTGCGGGTGTGCTTGCCGGTCTGTTGGGCGTTGGGGGCGGGATCATCCTTGTGCCCGCTTTCTTTTACGTCTTCAGCGTCTTGGGCTTTGACAGCCCTGAATTGATGCAGATCTGTCTGGGCACATCGCTGGCGACAATCATTGTGACTTCGCTGCGCTCGGTTGCCGCGCATAGCAAGAAAGACGCGGTCGCGTGGCCCATCCTCAGGGGATGGGGCGTCGGTATTGCCATCGGGGCGACACTGGGCGTTCTGGTTGCCACATCGCTGCGATCCGAGGTCTTGCAAGCAATCTTTGGCGTGCTCGTGATCGTTGTCGGGGTTTACATGACCCTTGCGCGCGAAAGCTGGCGGCTGGGCCCGGAGATGCCGCGCGGTGTTTTGCGCGCGGTGCTGTCACCGATGATCGGTTTCTTGTCGGTCCTGATGGGCATTGGCGGCGGCTCATTTGGTGTGCCGACTATGACCCTGTATGGCGTGCCGATCCACCGCGCGGTGGCGACTGCGGCAGGTTTCGGGGTGATTATTGCTGTGCCGTCGGTCATCGGCTTTCTGCTGGTTGATGTCGCTGTCGCACCGCCCTTTACCGTGGGCGCTGTGAATTTCATGGCGTTTGGTCTGGTTGTGGTAATGACAATGATCACGGCGCCTTGGGGCGCCGCTTTGGCGCATAAGATGGATGCCAAGCGGCTGAAACGGGTATTTGGCGTGTTCTTGTTGCTGATCGCGTTTAACATGCTGCGCAAGGTGCTGGGATGACAGCCCAAGAGCTTGCGCGCGACGGATTTGCCATTTTCGGGCATGATCCCGACGTTGCAGCCTGGGCGGCAGCGGCACATGATGCGGGTTTGCAGGTGCTGGCGCAGGGTGGAGAGCGCCGCCATGGGCGCACCTGGTTTGTTGGCGTCGATGCGTTGCCAAACGCCCCGGATGGCAGCGTGAATGGTGTCCCGCTGGCAGGTGCGTGGCGCGCTTACATTGATGCGCCGCCTCTGTGGCATCGCGCCCAGCTGTCAGTTGTGTTTCCCCGCTACCCCCAGCAAGACGCGGGTGAGAGCGATGCAGCCCACAGGTTTCGCCAAAACCGCGATGCGGCCCATGTTGACGGGCTTTTGCCTGAAGGACAGGGCAAACGCCGGCATCTGCGTGAACCACACGGGTTTATTCTGGGTTTGCCTTTGGATCAGGTCAGCGCCAGCCCGCTTGTTGTCTGGCGTCGCAGTCACCTGATGATGCGCGCAGCATTTCAGCAGGCCTATGCCGGTCTGCCGCCTGAAACATGGGGCGATGTGGATGTGACCGACATCTACAAAGAGACGCGCCGCACCGTTTTTGAGACCTGTGAGCGGATCGAAGTGACAGCCGCACCGGGGCAGGCGATTTTGTTGGACCGGCATCTTTTGCACGGGGTGGCCCCTTGGCCCGAGGATGCGCCGGGCGAGATGCGGATGATGGCCTATTTCCGGCCATTGGTGCCGCCTGCTGACTGGCTTTAGGTTTTCAGCCGGGTGTAATCGGCCAGCCCTTTGCCCGGCTCATCGACGAACAGACTGGGCAGGATGCGCTGGCTGGTGATTTGGTCAATCCGGATTTCGTCAAAGGCGCCTGTTGTCTCGCACCAGACCACGCAGGTCCAAAGGCGCCCCCAGTAATCAAGCTGCAAGGGCCGCACGGTTCGTTTTGTGTCCTGTATCACAAGCTCCATCTTTTGACGGGTGCGCACCGCTTGTCTGAGCATCGGCAGATGCTGAAAGCCGCGTGCGGCGTCGGCGAAGGGATAGATGGCAAACCCATACCCGCTGGGGGCGCGGCTGCGGTCCTCGGGCATGACGGCGTCCAGCTTGTCTGACAGGGTGCGGGCCGCCGCCGAAAGTTCAGCATCATCGCTGTGGCGGACGGCGCTCAGGCCCAGATGCAGGGCCTCCATCTCGGTCATGGTCAGGTTCAGCGGGGGCAGGGTGATCGCGGCCGTCACCCGGTAGCCGATGCCGCGCTCACCCTCGATCGGGACACCAGAGGCGGCCAGCGTTTCCATATCACGATAGATAGTCCGTATTGACACGTTGGCAGCCGCCGCCAGATCGCTGGCACGGTGCAGCGTGCCATCGCGCAATATTTGAACAAGCTGCATCAGACGGTCGGCGCGGCGCATGGTCTTCCCTTCGATTCGCGTTAGCTTTGTCAATTTTCTGGCAACTGACAAGTTTTTGTCACTAATTTCTAAAAACCCTTGCAAAAAAGGGTGTTGGAGGGTCCGATTTGCGCAGTTCGTGCTTCCCTTGGCGTCGATCCGGTCCTATTTGTCAGAGCAGAGAGATAAACTACGCGAGGCCGCGCGCCCGCTATAGGAGAAAAGACATGCTTAACAACATTGGCCTTCCCGGTCTTCTATTGATCGCCGTCGTGGTTCTGGTTCTGTTTGGACGCGGCAAGATTTCCAGCCTGATGGGCGAAGTCGGCAAAGGCATCACAGCCTTCAAAAAAGGTGTCGATGACGGCAAGCAAGAGATCGAAGACAGCATGGCAGACGCCAAAGACGTGACCCCTGAAGAAGAAAAAGACAAAGTCTGATCGCTTTGCCTGACAAAAAGGACCGCGCCTGATGTTTGGCCTTGGTTGGAGCGAAATGCTGGTTGTCGGCGTCGTGGCGCTGATTGTGATCGGCCCAAAGGATTTGCCCGGATTGTTCCGTACCATGGGGCAGATGACGGGCAAGGCCCGCATGATGGCGCGCGAATTTTCGAATGCGATGAACCAGGCCGCTGATGAGGCAGGTATCAAGGAAGTGTCCAAGACGCTGAACGCGGCGGCCAATCCAAAGAAATTTGGTACCGATAAGCTGAAAGAAGCGACCGGCATGACCAAAGGCCCTGCGACGACCGAACTTTCGGAAGAGCGGCAGGCCGCGAAAGAGAAAATGAGCAAGGCCATGGGTGATGCGGCCATCGCGCGCAAAGCCCGCGAAGCCGAAGAAGCCGCGGCGGCCGAGGCCGCGGCCTCTGAGAGCCCCGCGCCAGAGGCAAAGTCATGAGCACCCAAGACGACATCGAAGACAGCTCGGCCCCGCTGCTTGAGCATCTGACAGAGCTGCGCTCGCGCCTGATCTATTCGGTCATGGCATTTCTTGTTGGCATGATCATCTGCTTCTCTTTCGGGGGGATGTTGCTTGATTTCCTGCTGGGCCCAATTGAGAAAACGATGCGTGATCTGGGTAATCCGAACCCGGTCATGCAGTATACGGCCCCGCAAGAATACTTCTTTACCCTGATCCGCATCTCGGTTGTCGGCGGTCTGACGATTTCATTTCCGGTGATTGCCTATCAGTTGTGGCGCTTTGTGGCGCCCGGTCTGTACCGCAATGAAAAGAACGCATTTCTGCCATTTATCATTGCCTCGCCGGTGCTGTTCCTGATCGGTGCCGCCTTTGCGCATTATGTAGTCGTACCTTTGGCGATGGCCTTTTTCCTTGGGTTTGCAGACCTGCCGTCATTTGTTTCGGCCATTATGGCCAGTGCCGTTCCACCGCCCGGCGCAGAGCTTTTGCCGGGGGCCGCTGGTGGTTTGGCATTGCCCAGCGTTGCACCGTCCGTATCCGAAGGCGTGGATATCGTCTTTAACGGCAAGGTGAATGAAACGCTGGATATCACGCTCAAGATGATCGTGGCCTTTGGTGTGTGTTTCCAGCTTCCGGTTCTGTTGACGCTAATGGGCTCGGCTGGTTTGGCCAGTTCGCGCGGCCTGCGGGGTACGCGCAAATATGCTGTGGTTGGTATTTTGATCGTGGCTGCACTTGTCACGCCACCTGATGTCACAACGCAGGTGATCCTGTTTGTGGTGGTCTACGGCCTTTATGAAATATCGATCCACCTTGTCGCGGCGGTTGAGCGCAAGAAAGACCGTGCCGCGCGTGCCGAAGGGATCATCGGTGAGGATGAGAGCCTTTTTGACTTTGACGATGATGATGACGTCAGCGCAGGTGAAGCCGCCGCAGATGCCCAAGATGAGGCAGACAAACCCGAGGACCCCAAAGCGTGAGCAAGAAGGCCCTGAAGCGTATTGCAGCGGCTCTGGAACGCCTGAGCCCTGCACCGGGGGAGGCGCCGGATTTCGGCGCCGCCTCGGCCTTTGTCTGGCACGCCGATCCTGACCGGCTGGTACCTGTGGCGCGGGTGAATAGGGTAGGCGTGGATCTGTTGGTTGGTGTGGACCGGTCGCGCGATACATTGCTGGCAAACACCACACAGTTCGCCGCTGGATTGCCGGCCAACAACGCGCTTTTATGGGGCGCGCGGGGCATGGGAAAATCTAGCCTTGTCAAGGCGATACATGGCGCGGTGCATGTCGATCATCCGGGCCTGAAGATTGTCGAGGTGCAACGCGAGGACCTGCCGACAATCGGGCGCTGTTTGAACCTGCTGCGCGGTGCGCGGGAACGTTTCATCCTGTTTTGCGACGATCTGTCCTTTGGCCACGATGATGCGCACTACAAATCGTTAAAGGCCGTGCTGGACGGCGGGATCGAAGGGCGGCCCGACAATGTCGTGCTTTATGCGACGTCGAACCGGCGTCACCTGATGCCGCGCGACATGATCGAGAACGAACGCTCTTCTGCCATTTCACCGTCCGAGGCGGTCGAGGAAAAGGTGTCATTGTCTGACCGTTTCGGGCTGTGGTTGGGCTTTCATCCCTGCGATCAGGATCAATATCTTGCAATGATCCGGGGCTATTGCGATGCCCACGGCGTTGATATTGATGATGCGACGCTACGCGCCGAGGCGATCGAATGGCAAGCCACGCGCGGCAGTCGGTCTGGCCGTGTGGCGTGGCAGTACTTTACCGATCTTGCAGGGCGGCGTGGGGTGTCACTGGCGTAAGACGCCAATGACCTTATTCAAGCGGCTGTTTACTGCAAGAAGTCGTTCGGATCGAGGCTTTGCAGGCCGCGTCTGACCTCAAAGTGCAAGAAGCTCGGGTCAGCATTGCGCACCTTACCAATGGTTTGCCCCCGCGAGATGCTTTCGTTTTTGTCAACTGTCAGCCCGTCCATCTGGGTGTAGACCGTCAACAGGCCATCGCTATGCTTGAGCACGACAATCGCGCCACCGCTGGTGTCCGTCGTCACAGCGGCCACTGTGCCCGAGCCTGCGGCCTTTACGTCAGTACCGGCAGGGACGCCAATGTCGATGCCTTCATTTGATCCGGGGGCATAGTCACGGATGATCGCACCTTGCACGGGCATCAGGAAGCGCGCGCCGCTGCTGGCGGGCTGTGCAGCCGATGTGCCAAGGTCCGGTGTTGCAGGGGCAGCGATAGCTGCCGGTGCCGCTGGTGTCTCAGCTGGCAGTGGAAGCGCCGCACTGGGGGGAACTGGTGTTGCAGTGCCGGCTCCGGGGGCTGTCACATCTGTTGCGGCCGTTGGGGCCGGTGCTGTCCCGCCTTGCGGAACCAACAGGTACTGGCCTTCGCGGATGGTGAATGCAGCATCAAGGCCGTTCCATTCGGCGATATTTGTCACAGGCACGTTATAAAGGCGCGAGATCGAGAATACGGTTTCACCGCGTTTAACCTGGTGGCGGATTGGCTCATTGCCGCGCACAACGGGTGCGGGGGCCGCCGCTGGGGCAGCTGGTGCGGCTGTTGCTGTGGTGCCTGCTGCATCGGCGCGGTCCAGCGCTGTTGTTGCTACAGCTGTTACATCAAGTGGCTGGATTGGTCCGGTAGCGATCGCACCCGTCGCCGGTGACGGCTCTGTCACACGTGAGGGCAGGGCGATAATTTCATCGCGGCGCAGGATCACATCTGGTCCGATGCCGTTATAATCGGCCAATTCGGTTGCATCGAGGCCCAGCCGGATCGCGATACCACGAATTGTGTCGTCGCGGCGGGCGACGACAACCTGATAATTGGGGTACGAGATCACGCCGCGATCATCGGGGCGCGGCCGCGCGGGTAATGATTGGACTGCAGAGGATGTATCAAACCCGTTGCCCATGTCGCGCAGATCGAAGTCAAAATCTTCACATGCCGCAAGTGCAACCATCGCCACACCCGTCATCACCACGCGTCTTACAGGAATTTGCCTGTTCGCCATCCTACCGCTCCTTTGCCTAGCCGCCCCTTATCTATGGGGTCGTACCATATTTTGTGGGTAGTTTACTCTTGTCCGAGCCCTTCTAGCAAGGGCACAAAGCGCACGGCGCGCAATTCATCGTATTCCAGGCCGGTTTCGGTGCGTGTGACACGGATCAGGCTTTGCACCGCATCGGACTGTCCGACCGGCAAGACCATGATCCCGCCAACACGCAGCTGGGCCAGCAGGGGTCCGGGTGGATCTTCTGCTGCGGCTGTCAGCAGGATACGATCAAATGGGGCCTGTTCTGCAAACCCGTGGCTGCCATCGGCGGTGAATGTCGTGATGTTGGTGATGTCATTGGCCTCGAACACCGCGCGGGCGGACTGCACAAGGCGGCGGTACCGGTCCACGGTATAGACACGGCGTGCCAGCTTGCTGAGGATGGCGGCTTGATAGCCAGAGCCGGTGCCGACTTCGAGCACCTTGTCGCGCGGGCTGATGTGCAAGGCCTGTGTCATCAGACCCACCACGGAGGGCTGGCTGATGGTCTGCCCGCAGGCGATGGGCAGCGGCATGTCCTCATAGGCGCGATCTGCGAAGGTACCTTTGACATAGTCGGCGCGGTCGACTTGCTCCATGGCTGTCAGAACGCGCGCGTCCGTCACGCCTTTGCTGCGCAAGGCATAAAGAAACTGCATTTTCGTCGCGGCGTCGAAGGTCACTTGAGCGCGTCCTTCAATTTGTCCACCATCGTGTAATCCGTCAAATCCACCCGCATCGGCGTGATCGAGACATAGCCGTCAAGATTGGCGGCAGCATCGGTGCCGGGTGCCGTGGGTTCATGTTGTGGCCCGCCACGGACCCACAGAAATTTGCGCCCCGTAGGCGATGTCTGTGCCTCGGCCCGGAAACGGGTGTTGAGACGGAAGCCCTGTGTTGTTGCGGCCATGCCCTTGACCGCAGCCGCAGGGACGGGGGGGAAGTTTACATTGTAGAATACCTGATAGTCCGCATCATCCCACAGTGTGTCGTTCAAAAGGGCGCGCACTGTGGCCGCGCCATGGGCGGCGGCGGCTTCAAACGGGTTCTCAAGGTCTTTGTTGTCCGCGCCATAAAACTGCGACAATGCGATTGAGCGCACGCCTTGTAACGCGCCTTCGATGCACGCACCAATGGTGCCCGAGTAGAGCGTATTTTCGGCGGCGTTATTGCCCCGGTTGACACCGGACAGCAGCAGATCGGGCGGATTGTCCTTGAGCACATCATAGAGCCCGGCAATGACACAGTCAGCAGGCGAGCCTTCGGCGGCAAAGCGGCGCGGGCCCAGTTCGGCAATCATGGTGGGGTGGGTGTAGCTGATGCAGTGGCCCACGCCTGATTGTTCAAAGGCAGGGGCGACGGTCCAGACTTCGCCGTCCGCTCCGGCAATCTGATGTGCGATGTCGGTCAGGACACGCAGGCCCGGTGCGTTGATGCCATCGTCATTGGTGATCAAGATCCGCATTTAGCCGCCCCTTTTGCTGATGCATTGTTCCTATGCGCAGACGCGGCGGGCGGCAAGTCAAGCGCGTGTGGTGCCTGCGCCCAACTTATGCGCCGAGGATCATTGGCAACAGTCGTGCCGCTTCTGACGCGGGATCAGCCAGTGCTGCACGGTCTTCGCCGGGGTAGAACCGGGCGCGGGTCGCTGTCGGCATGGGCGCGGGCGTCAGGATCTGGACCTTTGGTCCGGTTTTCACACTTTCAGCGGCCCAACTGCGGGCCAGCGCGATTTGTGCGCCTTTCGTGGCCCCGTATGCGCCAAAAAACTGCTCGCCGCCGCGTGGGTCGTCAAAGAACACGGCCTGGCCCGTTGCACCCAGCAAGGGGCTGACATAGGCGATCAGGCGCGCTGTCGCTTCGATATTGACCGTCATGGATTTGGCAAGGTCTTTGGGCCCGATGTGGCCTGCCGGGGCCAGAGGGGCTGCATGAATGGCCGTGTGCAGCCACAGATCAAGGCTGCCCCAGCGATCAAAAATGCCACGGCACAGCTGCTGCATCGCCTCATCCACCGCGATGTCCATCGGCGCAAGCGTGGCTTGCCCGCCGGCGGCCTGGATTGCGTCATCCAGTTCTTCCAGCGCGCCGACCGTCTTGCCGACCGCGATGATGTGATGGGTGGGCGCTAGTGCTTTAGCCAAAGCGGCCCCGAGACCGCGTGACGCGCCGGTGATGAGTGCTGTTTTTGTCATAATTTGCGTGATGTGCCGAACAGCGCCAGAGGTCAAGTCCTAGCTTTGTGGCAGGGCCAGCGACTGGGTGCGCCCCCAACGGTCGGTCAGCAGGACTTGGTCCGCGCCAATGGCCGTGATCCGCACGCCGAACGCTTCATCTCCGACATGAACCCGCGCGATTTGCCCGCGCGACGAACGCAAAAGCGCCGAGGCACCGTCATGTGCATCCATCACGCCGATCACGGCAAGCGCGTTGAGCGCGAGCGCGTCGGCCACCGTGGCGTTGACTCCGGCAAGGCCGGTGTTTGCTGCATTGTCTGACATTGTGAAAAACTGCTTCTTATTTTTGATGCGTGTGGCGCACCTGCCAGAGAACGCAGCAAAGCTAAAGGGGGGTGCGTCTTTTTCACGCCGCGTTTGGCCGGCACACCGGGCGAAATACCGTCACATCGGCGTGAATTTGCCGGTTGCGCTATTCCGCTGCGGTTTTGGCCTGAAACCCTTGTTCGATCATGTCTGACGGGGCCACCGGGTATTCGCCTGAGAAACAAGCGTCGCAATAGGCCGGTGCATTCGGGTCACGCCCGCCAGCTTCGCCGACGGCCCGATATAGCCCGTTGAGCGATATGAACTTGAGGCTGTCGACTTCGAGATGCTTGCGCATTTCTTCTTCTGACATCGTTGCTGCCAACAGTTTTTCGCGTTGCGGCGTGTCGACCCCGTAAAAGCACGGCCAGGCTGTGGGGGGCGAGGCGATGCGAAAATGCACTTCCTTGGCACCCGCATCAAGGATCATCTCTTTGATTTTACGGCTGGTGGTGCCGCGCACCACGCTGTCATCCACAAGAATGACACGCTTGCCTTTGATCAACGCGCGGTTGACATTCAGTTTAAGCCGCACACCCATGTTGCGGATGCTTTCGGTCGGCTCGATAAAGGTCCGGCCCATATACTGGTTGCGGATGATACCCATCGCGTAAGGAATACCGGATTCCAGCGCATAGCCAATCGCCGCAGGCGTGCCGCTGTCGGGGACGGGGCACACCAGATCGGCCTCGACAGGCGCTTCTTTGGCCAGTTCACGTCCGATGTTTTCGCGGGTCTCATAGACCGAGCGGCCGCCAAGAATACTGTCGGGGCGGCTGAAATAGACGTGTTCAAAAATGCAGAACCGGGGGCGGTTGGGACGGAAAGGAAAATGGCTGGCGACACCTTTTTCAGTGACCACCACCATTTCGCCGGGTTCGATTTCACGGACAAATTCGGCCCCGATGATATCCAGCGCGCAGGTTTCCGACGCCAGCGCCCAGCCGTCACCGATTTTACCCAGCACCAACGGGCGCACACCCAGCGGGTCGCGGCAGCCGATCAGTTTGGTGCGGGTCATGGCCACGATGGAAAACGCGCCTTCGACTTTGCGCAGCGCTTCTTCCATGCGGTCAGGGATCGTGCGGCCCATTGAGCGCGCCATCAGATGGATAATGCATTCGCTGTCGGACGAGCTTTGGAAGATGGATCCGCGCTCAATCAGTTCGCGGCGCAGCGCCAAGGCATTTGTGATATTGCCGTTGTGGGCGATGGCAGCACCACCCATTGAAAATTCACCAAAGAAGGGCTGCACGTCGCGCATCGCCGTCTGGCTTTTGGAACCTGCGGTGGAATAGCGCACATGCCCGATTCCGATCGTGCCGGGCAGGCGTTTCATCATTGAGGCTGAAGTAAAGTTGTCGCGCACCAGCCCCATGCGCCGTTGCTGGTTGAAGCCGGTTTCGGGGTCATGGGTGACGATCCCGCCTGCTTCTTGCCCGCGATGTTGCAGGGCGTGCAGGCCAAGAGCGACAAAGTTGGATGCATCGGTCACGCCGACAACGCCAAACACGCCACATTCCTCCCGCAGTTTGTCATCGTCAAAGGGATGGGCGGGGGGCATCGAGGTGGACAAGGGGGCAGCTCCGAATCCGTTTGCAGGGTCTGCCCCTGTCTTAGTGGGTCCGGGGCCGCGTGTCACGGAAGCATCTGCGCTAAAGTGCCAAAAACATGATGTCATCGCGTCACACCCAGGTCATGTTCACGCTTCCCTAGGCGATCAGTTGGCAGATGCGCTGGCCATGCCCACCAAACAGACCTGCGCATTGATTTTGGCATCAAGGCGCTTAAGTCGTGCATATGACACTGCTCAACGTGATATATTTCTTTGGCCCCATGGTGGTTTTCTTGATCATTTTGGTCGTGGTCTATTTCAGAACACGCCCCGATGGCCCGACATTGTTTGATGAAGATATTAACCAAGCGGCACAGCAAGCGTGGCAAGCCGGGCGTGAGGATGCACAAGAGCGCCCCACCGAAGATCAAGACCGGTAAACGGCTTCAAGCAATCTAAACGAAAAAGGCCACCGACGGTGCGGTGGCCCTCAGAAACTGTCTGTTTGGTGCGCCTTATTCCGCTGGCGCGCCACAGCTGCCAACAAGCTGCTGGTACTGCTCTGTGATCCAGCCCAAGGCCTGTTCGGGGTTCTGCTCTTCGATCTGGCCGGTCAGCTGGGCAAAGGCCTGTGCTGAACGGCTGTCGTCGATCATTGCAAATTGCTGTGTGGCAAAGATGGTGTCGTAGACAAAGAAGGCCACGGCAATCAGCAAGATACCCCGCAAGACCCCGAAGAAAAAGCCAAGCCCTTGGTCGATCCCACCAAGTGCGGAGCGTTGGATGACGCTGGAAAAGAGCGGGGTAAAAATGGACACGACCACTAGGGCCACCGCAAAGACGGCTGCAAAGGCCGCGATGATGGCCAATTCGCAGCTGTCACCGATGAAATCACCTAGGATCGGGATCTGGCGGACAAGTGGTTCGACCTGATCGGCAAAGATGAAGGCAACGATTGTTGCACCGATCCAGCCGGCAATGGCCATCGTCTCGCGGACCAAGCCCCGGCTGTAGGCCAAAACACCCGACAGCAAAATAATAATGGCGACGCCTGCGTCGACGAGTGTGAAACCTTCCATGGGCCTTCTCCTGCGATTGACGCTACCTTGCGCCGAATACCTCTTCTACAAAACCAGCCAGGTCGGTGGCATGCCTTTGACCCAAGCCCTCCACGCTGGGCTGTTTGGCCTGTTGTGGCAGTATCGCAGTTGTAAAACCAAGTTTTTGCGCTTCTTTCAATCTATTTTCGGTTTGTACGACCGGACGCAGCGCGCCCGACAAACTGATTTCACCGAAAACAACTGCTTCAGCGGGTAGCGCTGCATCTTCGCGTGCTGACACCAAAGCAGCGGCCACAGCAAGGTCTGCGCCGGGCTCAGAGATGCGCAAACCCCCTGCTACATTGAGGTATACGTCCAATCCGGTGAAGGGCACACCACATCGCGATTCCAGCACTGCAAGGATCATGGCAAGCCTGCCACCGTCCCATCCGACGACCGACCGGCGGGGTTGGCTGTGTGGCGAAGGTGCCACAAGTGCCTGTATCTCGCACAGCATAGGGCGGGACCCTTCGATGCCTGCAAACACGACTGAACCGGGGGCAGGGGTGCCGCGTTCGGACAGGAACAGGGCTGACGGATTCTTGACTTCGGCCAGTCCTTTACCGGTCATTTCAAAGACACCGATTTCGTCGGCGGGGCCAAAACGGTTCTTTACAGACCGCAGAATACGGAACTGATGGCCGCGTTCCCCTTCGAAATAAAGCACCGTATCGACCATATGTTCGACAACACGGGGCCCCGCAATCGCGCCTTCCTTGGTGACATGGCCAACCATCACCACGGCCATGCCGTTGCGCTTGGCAAAAGTGGTCAGTTCATGCGCCGATGACCGCACCTGTGACACGCTGCCCGGCGCGCTATCGACATTATCGGCCCACATTGTCTGGATGGAATCGATGATAGCAAGATCGGGTTTTTCGATCTCAAGCGTGGTCAAGATATCGCGCAGGTTGGTTTCTGACGCCAACATAACAGGGCTTTTTTCAAGGCCCAGCCGGCGGGCGCGCATCTGGACTTGTGCGTTTGATTCCTCGCCGGAAATATAGACGACTTTCAGACCGTTGCGGGCAAATCTTGCAGCGGCTTGCAATAGCAATGTGGATTTACCGATGCCCGGATCGCCGCCCACAAGCAGTGCCGAGGCTTTGACCAAACCCCCGCCCAGGACGCGGTCGAGCTCACCCACGCCTGCTTGGGTCCGGGGTGGCTCTTTCTCTTGCGTCTCTAAATCGGTCAGCGGTATCGCCTTGCCCCGGATCGCGCCCAAGGATTTGCCTTTGGGCCCACTGGACAGCGCTTTGGATTCGCTGATCGTGTTCCACGCCTGACATGCATCACATTGCCCCGACCATTTGCGGAAGGACGCGCCACATTCAGAGCAGGAAAAGGAAAGATCTTTGGCCATGTTCACCTTTTGGACCAAAAGGTGAACGTTGGCAATGATCGGTTATGCGTTTGCTTTGGCTTTTGGCGTCAGCGCGGAAATCACGATGGAAGCCAGAATGCAGGCCGTGAACAGATAAAGGCCCCAGCCGGTCTCAACCTTGCCAATGCCAACACCCTTAAAGACGACGATGTAAAGCGCGATCAGAAACACATCGGCCATTGCCAGTTTCCCGATCCATGACAATGCGGGCAATGTCTGGTCCTTCAAGAGATCAAAATGGACCAGCGCCAGACCGATGGTTTTCAGGTAGGGCGCAAAGAGCGCAAATGCTGTCACAAGCAGCGCAAGCGCCACATCACTGTCCCAAAGCGCCTGCATGCCAGAGATCACGCTGATTTCGCTTAAGCCAAAGATCGGCAGCAGACCCGCCCGCATCAACGGCGCAAACCAGGCGATGGGGAACAGCAGCAGTAATGAAAGATTGGCGATACGCAAGAGATTCAGCATGATAGACCTTCATTCATAACGCTTCGTCTATCGCGCAGCGCATATCCACCGGCAGGATTATTTGCCAAATGTCTTGCGTGTGTAGCGCGCACCAAGCTGTGTCAAAATCTCGTACCCGATTGTATTGGCCGCACGCGCAAGATCATCAATCGATTGCTGTGGCCCGATCAGTGACAGCTTCTTGGGGGGCTCGGGCAGATCGGTGACATCAATAGTCAGCAAATCCATCGACACACGGCCCACCAGCGGACAGCCCGTGTCACCGTGATAAAGCGTGGCTTTATCGGACAGGATTCGGGTAATCCCGTCGGCATAACCACCTGATACTGTGGCGATGCGGGACGGGCGTTCGGCCTGCCATGCGTTGCCATAGCCCACCACTTCGCCTTCGGCCACATCACGTATCTGCACGACAGGCAGGTCCAGTTCAATCACCGGGGTCGCCTGTTCAAAGGGCAGCCCGCCATAAAGCCCGATCCCGGGCCGTGTAAGATCAAAATGATAGTCGGGGCCAAGCAGGATACCGCCCGTTGCCGCCAATGAGCGGGGCACCTGAATGCCATCGGTCATCTTTTTGAACTGCGCCAACTGATAAGGGTTCATCGGGTGATCCGGCTCATCCGCGCAGGCCAGATGCGACATCACAAGGCGCGGCTGCTGGGCCAGCGCCAGTTCTGCCACTGCGGCCCATTCCTGCATTTCCATGCCCAACCGGTTCATGCCGGTATCAAGCTGGATGCCAAAAGGATGGCCCGGCAATGTCTCAAGGTGGTGGGTCAGTTGCTCAACGGAATTGAGCATAGGGGTCAGGCCCAATTCGCGGATCAGATCAGTGTCGCCAGCCATATGGCCGGAAAACACGCTGATTTCCGGCTTCGGACCCAATTCCTCGCGGATTGCGGTGGCTTCTTCGGCGACCGCGACAAAGAACTGACGCACACCTGATTTGAACAGCGCCTTGGCCACATTCGCAGCACCCAAGCCATAGCCATCGGCTTTGACCACCGCAGCAGTTCTGCAGGTGGTCATACTATCCAACGCGCGCCAATTGGCGACGACGGCATCAAGGTCAATGATCAGGCGTCCGGTACTCATGGCGCTCTTTTGGCAGGGGTGTGCCGTTGGGGCAATAGGCCTTGGGCTAGAATTGTTGTTCCTCGCCTTGTTGCCAAGGCTTTACCAAGTTCCCGAAGCGGGTGAATTCTGCGGTAAACGACAGCTCGACCGTGCCAATCGGGCCGTGGCGCTGTTTGCCTACGATCACCTCGGCCTTGCCGTGCAAGCTCGACATTTTTTCCTGCCAAGCTGCGATGGCTTCCATGTTGTGGTCTTCGGGTTTTTCGCGTTCGACGTAATATTCACCACGATAAACAAACATCACGACGTCGGCGTCTTGCTCGATTGAACCGGATTCGCGCAGGTCCGACAGTTGCGGGCGCTTGTCTTCGCGGTTTTCAACCTGACGCGACAACTGCGACAGGGCGATCACAGGGATATTCAGTTCTTTCGCAATCGCCTTCAGGCCCATCGAAATTTCACCGATTTCCTGCACGCGGTTTTCAGATGTGCCGCGCACCAGTTGCAGATAGTCCACGATCAGCACATCCAACCCGTGGGTCCGTTTGAGGCGACGGGCGCGGGCGGCCAGCTGCGATATCGGGATCGCGGCGGTGTCATCGATAAAGAGCGGGCAGGATTCCAGCTCTTTGGCGGCATCGACAAAGCGGCGGAATTCGCTTTCGGTCATGTCACCTTGGCGGATCTTGTGCGACGAAATCTCAGAAGCTTCGGCCAGAATACGGCCAGCCAGCTGTTCGGCACTCATCTCAAGCGAGAAGAAGCCAACAACGCCCCCGTCAACCGCGCCTTCGGTGCCATCCTGCAACTGGCCCTTGCGATAGGCTTTGGCGACATTGAACGCGATATTGGTCGCAAGCGAGGTTTTGCCCATCGAAGGACGTCCGGCAAGGATCAGCAAGTCTGACTTGTGCAACCCCCCCAGCTTTTTATCCATATCCGTCAGGCCGGTGGAAATCCCCGCCAGACCACCATCGCGCTGATAGGCGGTATTGGCGACGTTCACCGCCTCGGTCACGGCGGCAAGGAAGGACTGAAAGCCCTTCTCGGACACGCCTTGTTCTGCCAGCGAATAAAGCGCCTGTTCCGCCTCGACGATCTGTTCGCGGGGTTCGTGTTCGACATCGACTTTGGCGGCCTTGTCCGTGATATCGCGGCCCAGCTTGATCAGCTCGCGCCGGGTCGCCAGATCGTAAATCATCTGGGCATAGTCGCGGGCTGCAAACGCCGAGATCGCCGCACCGGCCAAACGGGCCAGATAGGGTGGGCCGCCAAGCTCTTTTAGACCTTCGTCTTCTTCCATGAAGGTCTTGAGCGTCACCGGGCTGGCCAGCATGTTGCGCCCGATCCGGCTTGCGGCAGTTTCAAAAATGCGCGCATGTACGGGGTCGTAGAAATGCTTGGGGCCGATGATCGAGGCGACCCTGTCAAACACATCGTTATTGGTCAGAATGGCGCCCAGAAGCTGCTGTTCGGCCTCAATTGAATGCGGCATGAGATCGGCATCAGCCTCTTCCACACCGGTCGCGTTAAATGCTGTTATTTCGTTCATTGCTACTCACCTGTTCCCGATGGGGTCTTATCAGGCGCCCCGCGCACCAGACCAGTTCCAAGTCTGTGGATAGTATCGGATAACTTGCCTCAGTATTGCGATACTGGCCGTCCAGATCAACATCTCGTAGCGCGCATCCGGTACAGCGCAGGATACGCGCCTAAACTTGCAACTTTTGTTCACAGCCTGTGGATAAGAAAATCAGGCAGGTGTCCAGCCAGCCGGATCATTCAGATACGCTTCGACCGCGTCCAATGTCGCTGCATCATACGCGCCGCGCGCTTTGGCTTCGGCCAGAACATCCCACCATGTGCACAGCGAAATAAGCTGGACGCCGTGGTCCGCCAAAGTTTCCTCAACCCCGTCAAAAATGCCGTAGTAGAAAATCACGGCAGTTGCGGAACAGCTGGCACCGGTTTCCCGGATGGCATCGACAAATGACAGTTTGGAACCGCCATCGGTGGTCAGATCTTCAACAAGGATTACCCGCTGGCCTTCGGTCATGACGCCTTCAATACGGGCGTTGCGACCATACCCTTTAGGTTTCTTGCGCACATAGGTCATCGGCAGGGCCAGACGCTCGGCCACCAGGGCACCAAATGGAATACCTGCGGTTTCGCCACCGGCGACGTTGTCAAAGGCCTCGAACCCGGCTTCACGCATGATCGAGACGGCCATGAAATCCATCAGGGTTGACCGGATGCGCGGAAAAGAAATCAGCTTGCGGCAATCCACATAGGTAGGTGCCTGCTTGCCTGATGCATGGGTAAAGGGATCGCTTGCATTAAAGTCAATCGCGCCAATCTCGATCAACATCCCAGCGGTCAGGCGGGCAATCTCGTCTTTTGCGGGAAAGGAGGTAGGGATCATCGTTTGGCCTTCATCTTCTCATGTTCATTATCTGGGCTCTGCCCGTTCGTTGCTCAAACACTCCGCCGGAGTGTTTGCAAGGTGCAACTCACCCCTCCGCCGGAGGCATCAGGTCTCTCAATCTGTGACACGCCAATGCAGGTCAAACCCCGGATCAAACACGGTCACAGGGCCTTCGCCTGTCGTAATATGTGCGGGATATGTGACCGGATCACCCTTCGTCAGCGTGATTGTCGCTTCATTCGGTGGCAGACCGTAAAACCGCGGCCCGTTCAGCGAGGCAAAGTCTTCAAGTTTGCCAATCCGGCCCGCCGCGGCAAAGACCTCGGCCAGACAGGACATGGTGTTTGTCGCGGTAAAGATACCGGCACAGCCACAGGCCTGCAGTTTGTTGGGGTCTGTATGCGGCGCACTATCGGTGCCCAGAAAGAAGCGTTTGTCGCCCGATACCGCCGCTTGCACCAATGCGACGCGATGCGCTTCGCGTTTGGCGACGGGCAGGCAATAGAAATGCGGCTTGATACCACCGGCCAGAATGTGGTTGCGGTTGATGATCAGGTGATGCGTCGTGATGGTGGCGGCAAGGTTCTTGTGGGTGTCGCGAACATAATCAATGGCATTCTGGGTTGTGACATGCTCCATCACGACCTTCAGATCGGGGACTTTCTTGCGCAGCGGCTTAAGCACCTTGTCGATGAAAACGGCCTCACGATCAAAGATATCGATCTCGTTATCGGTAACTTCGCCGTGCACACAAAGCGGCATGCCAATCTCGGCCATCACATCAAGCACAGGGCGCACCTTTTCAAAGTCGCGCACCCCAGAGGCCGAATTCGTCGTCGCACCGGCAGGGTAGAGTTTGACCGCTGTCGCGATGCCCGCAGCATGGGCTGCGCGCACATCTTCGGGGTCGGTGCTTTCGGTCAGATAGAGCGTCATCAGGGGCGTGAAACTGTCGCCCTCAGGCACAGCCGCCATGATCCGGTCGCGATAGGCCTCTGCTTGCTGTGATGTTACAACCGGCGGCACCAGATTGGGCATGATGATCGCGCGGGCAAAATGGCGGGTTGTTTCGGGCAGCACCGCTTTGAGCATCTCACCGTCACGCAGGTGCAAATGCCAATCGTCAGGGCGGCGGATGGTGAGGCGGGTCAAATCTCTATCAGGCATGGTTTTGAGTTACACCGTTGTGGGGGCGGACGCCATAGGGCTTTGTCATGGGTCTTGCACAAAGATCGACATTTCCTGATAGTCTGGCAAGGGCTGTTGGATCATAGGAGTGAGACACAATGCTGGGATTTCTGATTGCCGCTGCTGCGGGTTTTTTGACACCGCAACTCGAAGAGCCTGTCGCAGGCCCCATTGTGAAAGCCTTGGAAGGGTTTTTTCCGATTGCGGCAAATGAAAAGCGCCTGATTGCCTTTATGGCTGCCCTGTTGGCGGCGGCGGTTCTGGCGGCCGCGTTCGATAGTGGCTCGGTCATCGGGGTGATCATCGGCGCAATATTGGGCTATTTTGGAACACGCATCTTTAATGTGCTCAAAAAGGTCATCGAAGGCAGACGCGACCTCGATTAAAGCCGGTGTCATGCAGATGCTGCATTGCGGCATTGCAGGATTGGCGGTTTCCGTGGCGGTGTGGGCGATTAACTATCGGACATAGAGATTTCACCGATAGGACCGCTCAAATGGCTTTTTATACAGATACAATTGAATCGCGCACCGTACCCAAAGCATCATCCGCTTTGACGCTCATGTCACGTGCGTTCCGTCGCATCATTGCAGCGCAGAACCGCTCGACTGATGTAGAGCGCATGCAGGCATTAGACGACAATGAGTTGGCAGACATGGGACTAAGCCGTGATGCAATCGTGCGCCACGTCTACCGCGATATCTACTATATCTAAATATCTTCGGTCGGGCTCAATTCGTCGTATTTATCAACAAAAAAGGCCTTATGGCCGCGCCTGATCATATATTCACAGACCAAGCGGGCGGATTTCGGGTGGCCTGTCACTATCAACCTGCGCACCAAGGCGCGCACATAGGTCGGGTCATACCGCCGGGCGCGCAGCAGTTGCAGAAAGCGTGACCGGTCCAGCGCCCCATCCATCGCCAGCTTGATCAGCACATCATGGATTCCCATGCGGTCAAAAGCCTGATCCAGATCGTCGCCCAGCAGCGCGCAGGGCAGGGCTGTCACATGCGGTTTGCGGAACAGGGCGGCATGACAGGCATCAAGCCGTTCAATCGGGTCGTAGGCGACAAAAACGCGCTCGGCCCCATCGATCATTTCGGGCGCATAGCCATAGCGATCATTAAAGTTCTTCTTGCGCGCGTATTTGTAGCGCGGGTCCCAGCCGGCCATTTCAGCATCAAGCGTGGCTTGCGGGCGCAGCGCGATCACCGTTGCCCCGGGTGCCACAACCGAATAGGCCGCCGCCGCATAAGACGCGCCGCCACCGGCACCGTGAAAGACGATCCGCTCAAAGTCATCAAAAAAGCCGTCATCGACCAAACGATCAAAGAAAGCGTAGACATGATGGTCGCGGAACCAGCTTTCCTTGAATGAGAACAGCGACAGATGCGACCACCCGTCATGGCGCGCATAGGCAAAGCCGCGGGGCTCGGCGTCGATATTGTTTTCACGGATCGACTGGATGTTTTCGAACGTCACCAGCAGGTAGTTGCCAGCCTCAAGAAAGCCGGCGCAGTGTTCCCGCCCCAGCTGCTCAAAAAATCCGTAGTCTTCACATAAGTCGTCAATTCGACCCAGCCAATCATTGGCACCAAGGTCTTTTAGATTCACATCAATGGCTAATTGCCGGTCTTCCATACTCATCACTCCAAAGCCGCAACAACACACGGCTACACTTGGAACAATATATAGCTTTAAAGGCGGGAACTAGGCACTAAACATGTGTTTAATGTTGCGTGTTTGGCCTAAAAGAAAGCCTGAAGCCCCGTTTGTGCACGGCCCAAGATCAATGCGTGCACATCATGCGTGCCTTCATAGGTATTCACCGTTTCGAGATTCACCATGTGGCGCATAATCTGGAAATCTTCGCTGATTCCATTGCCGCCGTGCATGTCGCGTGATGCGCGCGCAACGTCGAGCGCCTTGCCGCAGTTGTTACGCTTCATCAGGCTGATCATTTCGGGTGCGGCTTTGCCCTGTTCCATCAGGCGGCCCAGTTGCAGTGCTGATTGCGTGCCAAGCGCGATTTCGGTTTGCATATCGGCCAGCTTCTTTTGGAAAAGTTGCGTCTGTGCCAATGGTTTGCCGAACTGCTTGCGGTCCAATCCGTATTGACGCGCGGCGTGCCAGCACGCCTCTGCGGCGCCCATCACACCCCAGGCAATGCCATAGCGCGCCCGGTTCAGGCAGCCAAATGGTCCTTTCAGGCCCTGCACACCGGGCAAAAGCGCATCTTCGCTGACCGCGACCGCGTCCATCACGATTTCACCTGTGACCGAGGCGCGCAGGCTGAGCTTGCCGCCAACTTTCGGAGCGGAAAGGCCCTTCATGCCCTTTTCCAGCACAAAACCCCGAATTTTGCCGCCGTGGGCTTCGGATTTTGCCCAGATTACAAAGACATCCGCGATCGGAGCATTGCTGATCCACATCTTCGACCCGCTGATCACATAGCCGTCGGCTGTCTTTTTGGCCGTGGTTTTCATGCCCGCAGGATCACTGCCTGCATCGGGTTCAGTCAGGCCAAAACAACCAATCAAGGTTCCTGCCGCCAAACCGGGCAGGTATTTCTGGCGCTGGGCGTCGTTGCCATAGGCGTGGATCGGGTACATGACCAAAGACGACTGCACCGACATCATCGACCGATAGCCGCTATCGACCCGCTCAATCTCGCGGGCGACCAGACCATAGGTGACATAGCCCGCACCCAGCCCGCCATATTCTTCGGGGATGGTCAGACCCAAAAGGCCGGCCGCGCCCATTTCGGCAAAGATGCCCGGATCAACGGTGGCTTCGCGGTAGGCGTCGGTCACGCGCGGTTGCAATGTGCTTTGCGCAAAGGTGTTGGCCGCGTCACGCAACATCCGCTCGTCTTCGGTCAGCTGGTCTTCGAGGCGTAGCGGATCAGCCCAGTCAAACGGGCCGAGATCGGGGCCAAATCCTGTAGCTTTCATCGGTGTGGAATCGTTCATTGCAACTGCTCCCGTAGTTTGCGGCACAGGCTAAGCCTTCTGCGGCGGAGGGGCAATGGATGCTGCGCTCTGATAGCGCTAGCAAGCTGTGCGGATTGACGGGGAACCCCGGATAGCAAGGGCAGGTCAGGGCACAGTTGCGGCCGCACGCCGCAGGTGCTGAAAACAGCAATAATTGCGGGCGGTGTTGCGCGCATACTGGCGTGAATGTGATGCGGTCAGCCATTGGTTGTGTTAAGGTCATTAAGGGTCAACAAAAAGGTTTTGAAACCATGACAGAGTCGATCACGAACATTCCTCAACTGGCGCTTGAATGGTACCGCGCGGGCCGGGGCGTTGCGATTGCCACTGTGGTGCAAACCTGGGGGTCCGCACCGCGCCCCACTGGCAGCCAAATGGTCATTGACGCTGATGGCGCGATGGAGGGTTCGGTCTCTGGCGGCTGTGTTGAGGGCGCCGTGATCGCCGAAGCGATTGAGGCGATCGCGGAAGGCGAACAACGCTTGCTAAGTTTCGGTGTAAGCGATGATGAAGCCTTTGCTGTCGGTCTGGCTTGCGGGGGGGAAATCAAGATCCTGATCGAACCCGTCGGTCCTGTTATGCCAGTCGAGATTTTGGAGCGGCTGACAGATGCGCGCTATCAGGCGCAACCGGTTGTCTATGTGACCGATATCAAGCAAAGCCGCCCGCGATTGCAGGCGGCCTCATCCTATCCGGAGCGGCACCGGTCGGATCGCTCTGGGATCGAAGAGGATGGCCGCACATTTGTTGCAGTGCATAACCCGCCCTTGCGTATGATCATCGTGGGTGCCGTGCATATCGCGCAGCATCTGGTCGGGATGGCGCGCGCATGCGGGTATCAGCCGATTCTTGTCGATCCGCGGCCCGCCTTCGGGTCGGCTGCCCGTTTTCCCGGAGAAACCGTGCTGGATAGCTGGCCGGATGAGGCGCTGCGCACACTCAAGATTGATGCGCGGACAGCCGTGGTCACGTTAACCCATGACCCCAAACTGGACGATCCGGCGATTGTAACAGCATTGGAGTCCGAGGCTTTTTATCTGGGCTGTCTGGGGTCCACACGTACACATGCCGGCCGCGTTGCGCGGTTGAAAGAGGTGGGGTTTACGGATGCAGAGATCGGGCGGATTCACGCCCCGGTCGGGCTTGATCTGGGGGGACGTCAGCCTGCCGAGATCGCCGTAAGCATCATGGCGCAAGTCATCCAGACCC
>JALQUF010000180.1 GCA_023263855.1 Yoonia sp.
CCCTAGGGTGGCCGGACAGATCTTGGGGGTTTTCATGTACAATGTCGCCATCACCGGCACCGGGGTTTTCACCCCGACCGAGAGCATCACCAACGATGAGCTTGTGGCCGCTTTCAACAGCTATGCCGACCTGTGGAACGCCGAGAATGCCGCAGCGATTGCCTCTGGCAGGGTCGAGGCCAAGCCGCATTCCTCAAGCGATTTCATTCTGGCTGCGTCCGGCATCGAAAACCGCTATGTGCTTGATAAAGAAGGCGTTCTGGACCCGGCCCGCATGTACCCCCGCTTTACCCCGCGCAGCGATGATCGGCCCGGTTTCATGGCTGAAATCGGCGTTGATGCCGCGCAAAAGGCGCTCTCGGTCGCGGGTGTAGATGCCGCGGACGTTGATCTGGTGATCTGCGCTGCCTCCAATATGGAGCGCGCCTATCCCGCGATTGCTGTTGAAATTCAACAGCTTCTGGGCGCGGGCGGCTTTGCCTTCGACATGAATGTGGCCTGTTCCAGCGCGACTTTCGGCATCCAGACCGCCGCCGACATGATCCGGTCCGGCTCAATCCGCCGCGCCTTGGTGATCAATCCCGAGATCTGTTCGGCCCATCTGGAATGGCGCGACCGGGACTGCCATTTCATCTTTGGCGATGTGGCTACCGCGACGCTACTGGAACGTGATGAGGACCTGACAGCCCCCCGTTTCAATGTGCTCTCCACCCGCTGCGCAACCCAGTTCAGCAATAATATCCGCAACAATAACGGCTACTTACGCCGGACGATCGACGCTATGGAAGACCGGCGCGACATGCAGTTCATGCAAAATGGCCGTAAGGTTTTCAAAGAGGTTCTGCCACTGGTCAGCAAACATATCGCCGATCATTTGGCCGATGAGGGCGTCGCCGCCACTGACTTGCGCCGCCTTTGGTTGCATCAGGCCAACAAGACAATGAACGATTATATCGGCAAAAAGGTCTTGGGCCGCACCCCGGCGCCCGACGAACAACCCAATATTCTGCAAGACTATGCCAACACGTCCTCAGCCGGGTCGATCATTGCTTTCTCGAAACATTCCAATGACTTGGAACCGGGTGACAAAGGCTTGATCTGCTCGTTCGGGGCCGGCTATTCCGTCGGCTCAGTCATCGTTGAGCGCGCTTAAAGAAAAAGGGACCGCCATGAAAATCTTCATTGCAGCCGGATTGTTGCTGACCCTTGCGGCCTGTGGCGTACCATTCGTCCCTTTGATCTAGGGACTTCAGGCGTGTCAGGCCGTTTCTTCAAGGTGCAGTTTCATGTCAATCAGCACCTGCTGCAAAGTCGTCGTCTCGCGCAACATCCGCTTGGCCTCGTTAATGGTGATGACACCGTCAGCAATTGACTGATTATATTCGGCCATCAGCATCGCAAACCGCTGGCTCAGTTTGATGACATCGGTGTTGATCTCACCCTGACTGTTCGACCGGGCTTTATCGCGGGAAATGGTGATCCCTTTCAGCTCCGCCAAGGCTGACGTAACATGCGGGTACGAGGCCGCAGCTTCAAGCTCGGCAACCGCGTCAACCGGCATAAAGCGATCAGCATGTTCCGCGCTGTCTGAATAATAGCGCCCCAGCGTCGCCTTGGATTTACCCGTCAATTCACACGCCGCTTCGATCCCGACGTCTTTCACCAAAGCTTCGGTATGCTTTTTAAGGTAACTGCCATGTCCCGCCATGCGTGTGCTCCATCTGCGTGCTGCTGCCACTACGGCAGGGGAAAATCATCTTGCCATTCCCATGTTAGGCAAATGCCCTGATTGATAGAAAATATCCAGTCTCGTGTTTCTGAGACGTGTTAATGAGTTGTCGTGCTGAGTGGCACGATATGTTTAGGGTCGCGATCCACTCACTCTCGGGGTGCCCTACCCCTGTTATTTTACCTGTTGCGTGATGCGCTGGTCTTGCCAATACGGTGATGCCAGCGCTAATCACACGCTATGGCAAAACTCTACTTCAATTACTCCACCATGAACGCGGGCAAATCGACTGTCCTGTTGCAAGCCTCGCACAACTATATCGAGCGCGGGATGCAGACCTATCTGATGATTGCGCGGTTTGATGACCGTGCGGGCGTCGGGCGCATTGGCAGCCGCATCGGCATTGGCGCAGACGCCGATACCTTTGGTGCCGAAGATGATCTGTTTGAAATGATCGCCGCGCGCCTGAACGAGGGGCCATGTGCTTGCGTGTTTCTGGACGAGGCGCATTTCATGACGCCCGCGCATGTCTGGCAATTGGCGCGGGTCGTCGATGATCTGAATGTGCCTGTGATGACCTACGGGCTGCGTGTTGATTTTCGCGGCAAACTGTTTCCGGCATCTGCGTCGCTTTTGGCGCTGGCAGATGAAATGCGAGAGGTCCGCACAATCTGCCATTGCGGCAAGAAGGCCACGATGGTGGTGCGCAAAGACGAGGACGGCAATGTGCTGGCTGCGGGCGACCAGATCGTGGTCGGCGGGAATGAGCGCTATGTGTCGCTTTGCCGCCGCCACTGGCGCGAGGAAATGGGTGCCTACGCGGACCCTAACTTGGATTAGTAGAAACTCTGCGGGTCGATATCGATTGCCATGCGCAGGTTGGTGGGCAAGCGGAATTGCCCGGTCCATCTGGCGAGCGCCTGTTGCAGGGGCGCGCTCTTTTCGGCTTTGACCAGCAGCCTGACCCGATGCCGCCCGCGTACCCGAGCAATAGGGGCCGGGGCAGGCCCGAAGAC
>JALQUF010000181.1 GCA_023263855.1 Yoonia sp.
ATCGCGCAGGTCATGGCGGGGTATTCGTTGGGCGGTGCCGACCTGCTGCGTCGTGCGATGGGTAAGAAGATCGCCGAGGAGATGGCCAAGGAGCGTCCGAAATTCGAGGAAGGTGCCAAGGCCAACGGGGTCGAGCCGAAGAAAGCCCGCGAGGTTTTCGACCTGCTGGAAAAATTCGCCAACTACGGTTTCAACAAATCCCACGCGGCGGCCTATGCGGTGGTCAGCTATCAAACTGCTTGGCTGAAAGCGAACCATCCGGTCGAGTTCATGGCCGGTGTGATGAACTGCGATATCCACCTGACCGACAAGCTGGGTGTGTATTTCCAAGAGGTGAAAAAGGGGCTGGGGATTGAATATACCCCGCCTTGCGTGAACCGTTCTCAGGCAACTTTTGATGTGAAAGATCAAAAGCTTGTCTATGCGCTGGGCGCGCTGAAAAACGTCGGCGTTGAAGCGATGAAGCTGATTGTCGGGGGACGCGGTGACAAAGAATTCGTGAACCTTTTTGACTTTGCCCGCCGTGTGGACCTGAAACGTATCGGCAAGCGGCCGTTGGAAATGCTGGCGCGGGCGGGGGCGTTTGATGTGCTTGATCCCAACCGTCGCCGTGTGATGCTGAGCCTGGATGCGCTGACTGCTTATTCTGCGGCGATTCATGAGCAGAAATCGTCCAATCAGGTGTCGCTGTTCGGTGACGCGGGCGAGGATTTGCCCGAACCGCGCCTGATGGGCGGTGAGGATTGGTTGCCCGCAGAGCGTCTGGCCGAGGAATTCAAGGCCATCGGGTTCTATTTGTCAGGGCATCCTTTGGACGACTACATGGGCCCGTTAAAGCGCAAGCAGGTGCTGACGCTGGATGAGGTAATCGCCAAGGCCGAGCGTGGGGCCTGTGTCGTGAAAATGGCAGGGACTGTTTCGGGGCGGCAAGAGCGCAAATCGGCCCGTGGCAATCGGTTTGCTTTCGCTCAACTCTCTGATCCGACAGGACAATATGAGGTCACGTTATTTTCTGACACATTGGAAAATGCGCGCGACTTTCTTGAAACCGGCAGTCAGGTGGTGCTGACCTGCGAGGCCACGATGGAGGCGGATCAGCTGAAATTGCTGGGTCGGTCCGTTTCCCCTGTGGATGCGCTGGTGGCCGATGTTGGCGGCGCGGGCTTGCGGGTGTTTATCGACGGGCCCGAGGTGATCGGATCGGTGCAAAGCGTGTTTGCGAATGCGACAGGCGGCGCCGTGCGGGCCGGGCGCGGGCCGGTTTATTTTTGCCTGATGCATGATGACCTGCCCGGCGAGGTGGAGTTGGATCTGGGCGAGGAATTCCCGGTCAATCCACAGATCAAAGGCGCGATCAGATCTTTGGGTGGTGTGATCGAGGTCGAGGACGCCTGATCGGTATTTGGGCGTATGGAAAGCGTACATATCCTGTACAGAACCTGTACGTACAAGTGAGTGCTGATCGCCTGTCGTCCGAAGCGGGCCTACCAGTGCGGCGGGCGTTGATCTGCCAAAGGCACTGTCCCGCCAGCGTCCATTTCGCGGCCCGCTTCACGCTCCATCAACATGGCCAACCGGCGCTGTGCGACGGCCAATTCGGTCTCTTGCCGGGCGACAATATCTGACAGCTCCTCAACCGTGCGGGTGAGGTGGGCGATTTGTTCTTCAAGATGTGTCACGTCTGCCATGCGCGTTGCCTAGCGCAAATGGATCATCGGGGAAAGCCACGACTGCATTGCCCCTGTCACATAGGCGGGTTAAACGGCGCGGGAACGTGTAAGACTGGCAGGACAAACCCAATGGCCAAGATGAAAAAGCAACCGCGCCCCAAGGCACAAACGCCCAAGGGCTTTCAGGATTATTTCGGTGCTGATGTGACTGCACGCGCCGAAATGCTGAACACGATTGCCGGTGTCTATCATCGCTACGGGTTTGATGCGCTGGAAACCTCTGCTGTGGAAACGGTCGAGGCGCTGGGCAAGTTCCTGCCCGATGTGGACCGCCCGAACGAGGGTGTGTTTGCATGGGAAGAGGACAATGACTGGCTGGCGCTGCGCTATGATCTAACCGCGCCTTTGGCACGTGTTGCGGCGCAGTATCGCAATGATCTGCCGTCACCTTATCGCCGCTATGCGATGGGGCCTGTATGGCGCAACGAGAAACCTGGACCGGGGCGCTTTCGCCAGTTTTATCAGTGCGATGCGGATACGGTCGGGGCGGGGTCCGTGGCCGCAGATGCCGAGATTTGTGCAATGCTGGCCGACACGTTGGAAGCCGTGGGGATTGAGCGCGGCGATTACATTATCCGCGTGAACAACCGCAAGGTGCTGAACGGTGTGATGGAAGTTGCGGGTCTGTCCGGTGAAGACAAAGAGGCCGAGCGCGGGATCGTGCTGCGCGCAATTGATAAGCTGGATCGGCTTGGGCCGGATGGTGTGCGCGCGCTCTTGGGTGAAGGGCGCAAGGATGCGAGCGGCGACTTTACCAAAGGTGCTGGCCTCGCGGATGCGCAGGCGGACGTTGTGATGGGCTTTATGGAGGCCAAGCGCGATACGGGTGCGGCGACCGTTGCGCGTTTGCGCGAACTTGTGACCGGATCGGTTATTGGTCTTGAGGGTGCCAGCGAGTTAGAAACGATT
>JALQUF010000182.1 GCA_023263855.1 Yoonia sp.
ACCTATCTGGAACGGCACGACTGTATCTCGCTGCTCGACCGCCCGATCTGTGAAGCCGACGGTGTGGCCGACGCGATCCGCTGGCCTGTGGTCGAGCCTGACCGCGATGTGCGCGGCTTTCAGTCAGTGCTGTGCGATCTGGGCGCGCGGCTTGGCCTGCCCGGTTTCGTGAACGAGGACGGCAGCCAGAAATATCAGGACTACGCCGACTACATCACCAACCACATCCGCCGCCCCGGCGTCGGTCCGCTGGCCGGTTTCCGCAACGCAGACGGATCAGGCAAAGGCCGCGGTGACGTGAACCCCGATCAGATCCAGAATTATATCGACAACGGCGGTTTCTGGATCGAACACGTCCCCGAAAATGCGGCCTACTATAAGCCGTTCAGCATGGAGTATCAGGACTGGGCGGTGAAAATCGGCCTCTATGATGCGGCCGCGCCCTATATCTTCCAGCTCTACGTCGAACCCCTGCGCAAGTTTCAGGCAGCAGCAGAGGGCATTGGCGAAAGGCAACCGCCCGAACATCTGCGCGAACGGCTGAAACGAACGATGGATCCGCTGCCGATCTGGTACGGGCCGCTCGAAGACGACCAGGTCGATCTTGACGAATACCCCATCCACGCGCTCACCCAACGGCCCATGGCGATGTACCATTCATGGGGCACGCAAAACGCTTGGCTACGGCAAATCCACGGGCATAACCCGCTTTATGTCCCGACAAAGATTTGGGAGGAAAACGGCTTTGCAGACGGCGACTGGGCAAAAGTTTCGTCCGTTCATGGTGAAATCGTTGTGCCGGTCGCGCATCAAGCCTCGCTGAACGCCAACACCGTCTGGACTTGGAACGCGATCGGCAAACGCAAAGGGGCTTGGGCGCTTGACGAAAAAGCGACCGAGGCCACCAAAGGCTTTTTGCTGAACCATCTGATCCACGAATTGTTGCCACCCAAGGGCGACGGTCTGCGCTGGGCCAACTCTGACCCGATCACCGGGCAAGCGGCATGGTTCGATCTGCGCGTGAAGATTGAAAAATCACACGTCCCGAACGAGGCGCAGCCTGTCATGCCCGCAATCAAGTCGCCCGTGCCGCAAGGTCCAAGCGAACTGGCATGGAAGGTCGGCAAATGAGTAACGCCCGTGTCCTCATGCTGATCGCGGCATTTGTCGCACTGACGCTTGGCAGCTTCATCTGGTTTATCGCCACATGGGACGCCGATAAAGAAGAACCGATTGGCCAGCTTACGCCAGCATCTATCGAAAGGGCCGCAGTATGACCCAACTTCCCCCACCCTCCGCCAAAAAGCTGGGACTTGTGATCGACCTTGATACCTGTGTCGGCTGTCACGCCTGTGTGGTTTCCTGTAAAGGCTGGAATACGGAAAACTACGGCGCGCCCCTGTCGGATCAGGACGCGTACGGAGCAAACCCTTCGGGTACTTTCCTCAACCGCGTCCACTCGTATGAGGTTCAGCCCGCCCAAGGCGAAGCCCAGCTGATCCATTTCCCCAAATCCTGCCTGCACTGCGAAGACGCGCCTTGCGTCACTGTTTGCCCCACGGGGGCAAGCTATAAACGCGCCGATGACGGCATCGTGTTGGTCAACGAAAGCGACTGTATCGGGTGCGGGCTTTGCGCATGGGCCTGCCCTTATGGCGCGCGCGAGTTGGACGCCAAAGAAGGCGTGATGAAAAAATGCACCCTTTGCGTGGATCGAATTTACAACGAAAACCTACCCGAAGAAGACCGCGTTCCAGCCTGTGTTCGCACATGCCCCGCAGGCGCACGCCATTTCGGGGATCTGGACGATCCAGACAGTGAGGTTAGCAAATTGGTCGCTGATCGCGGTGGTTTTGATCTGATGCCAGAAATGAACACCAAACCGGTCAACAAATACCTGCCACCGCGCCTGAAGGATCAGCTTGATCCCGAGCGCAACGAAACCCACACCCTAGAGGCGCAGGCCGAAAATCCACAAGGGTTCTTTGCGTGGCTTGATCGCACATTGGAGAAGTTATAATGCATCCAGCACCCTCCGTTATTCTCTTCACGTCGCTGTCTGGACTTGGGTTTGGGTTATTGTTCTTCCTTGGTTTGGGTATGCCAGCCTCTACTGGTTTAGTGGCATTTGTTTTCTATGCAATCGCCTATGCCTTTGCCGTGGGGGGATTGATTTTTTCAACCTTCCACTTGGGACATCCCGAACGCGCGTTAAAGGCGTTTACACAGTGGCGCTCCTCTTGGCTAAGCCGCGAGGCGTGGTTGGCCGTTATGGCGCTTTGCGTCAGTGGTCTTGGCGCTATTGCGCAGATTTTCTTTGAAACCCGAATCAATGCGATTTCCTATTTAGGTGCGGCCCTATCGATGACGACGGTATTTTCAACGGCGATGATTTATCGTCAGTTGGCAACAATCCCACGCTGGCACACCCCATGGACGCCCGTGTTGTTTCTGGGCTATTCGCTAGCGGGTGGGGCGTTGTTCGCGGGCCAAGTTTCCTTGGCGATGCCCGCCCTATGTGTTCTTGCTGCCCTGCAAGTCGTCGCATGGATGCAAGGGGACCGTGCATTGGCCGCATCTGGTACCACATTGGCAACCGCCACAGGTTTGGGGGATCGGGGCAACGTTCGTGCGTTT
>JALQUF010000183.1 GCA_023263855.1 Yoonia sp.
GGTTCCCCTGCCACGAAAAGATCAAAATCCGCGAATTCGTGGTCTATGCCAATCTGGAAATATTCGTCCGCGTAATTCCGACCGCCAATAATCGCGAATGACCCGTCAGTGATAAATGCCTTGTTGTGCATCCGCCGGTTCACGCGTCCGAAATCCAACAAGAAGTTCACTGCCAGAATGCTGTTCCGCGACAAGGGATTAAAGACGCGGATTTCTACATTGGGATGGGCGTCAAGGGTTGCGATCTGGTCGTCTGTGGCGCTGGTAAAGACATCGTCATAAAGCAGCCGAATACGCACGCCGCGCTCTGCTGCCTCATAGAGTTTAAGCCAGATCAATGTGCCTGCGATGTCGGGTTTGATCAGGAAAGTCTTGATATCAATTGAGCTTTCGGCGCTCTCTATCATACCAAGCCGGGCGCCAAGTGCGTCATTGCCATCGGCCAAAGGCGCCAAAACAACCTCGTCTACACCACCACCCGTCAATCGTGTGGCTGTAAGGGCCGCCCGGGTGCCTTCGGGCGGGATTGCGACAGAAACATCGCGCTGCACGTCAAAGGGCACATAGGTACATGCAATGAGGGGCGCGAATGCAGCAAAAAGGGTTGAGCGAAGAAACTTCAATGGATCACCAGTTTAAGAATTGCGAGAGCCAAGCCTACCGACCCTGCAAAGGCGCCACCCAAAACCGCCGGCATGATCCGCCCGTCGATGACCCAGCCGACCCGCAGCCCAAGGAACATCAGCAGCGCCACGCAAAAGCCTTGTGACAGGAAAACAGCAGTCTGCGCACTGAGCCACCCCATGGCGGCTGCAAGAAAGAACAGCGTTGGCACATTCGCTACGGCGAGCGTGGGATTGCTATGATGCCAAGCCGCACGCCATGCAGTTCGCGTGACCCGCTCTTTCGTTTGAAGCGCATGAGCCATAAGTTCGGCAAAGGCTTTTGCCAGCGTGATAGCCAGAACAGACCCGAAAAGCACAACTGCTGTTTTGATCGGCGTATCTGGATGATCACCGGCAGCCATCAGGATACTTAGAACCATGATCGCGCCGTAGATGAGGCCGAATGCCGCCTTGTCCAATCGCTGCAATCCTGAAGCTTGTTGTAAAGTATCTACAGTCACCGCCACCCCCTTAGCAGAATATCTGTTTTCTTTTCCCGGCGTTCACCCTCGTCCAAAATGCTGCTCCTATATCGATCACAGCAGTATCAATTTGTTTGGGGTGTCTTGATATGAATATCCCGTTGCGGAAATGGAATCGAAATCCCTGCATTGTCAAAAGCTTCTTTCATTTGCCGTGTTAGCTCCCAATAAACGGTCCAGTAATCGTCGGACCTCACCCAGGGCCGGCAGATGAAGTTTACAGAGCTATTGGCAAGTTCGTTTACCTGTATAACGGGTTCGGGATCATCCAGAACCAAGGGATGGGCCTGCAGGACCGTTTCCATGACTTCTATAGCTTCAGGAATGGAGTCCCCATAAGAAATGCCGAAGACCAAATCTACGCGTCGTTTGTAACTTGCGGTGACATTGGTAATCACATTTCCCCATACATTCTTGTTTGGAATGACAATGATCTTGTTGTCCGGCGTTGCCACGGTTGTCGCGACAATGCTGACAGATTTCACGGTCCCGCCAACGCCACCAACCAGGACATAGTCATCTTCGTCAAAGGGCCGATTGATCATGATCATCAGGCCGCTGGCGAGATTCCCCAGCGTATCCTGGAAGGCAAAAGCCAGAATAAAGGATGCGCCGCCGATCATCGCGAAAAGTGGTGTCACGTTCACGCCAACCGCCGCCAAAACCAAGAGCAGGCCAACTGCGACGACGATCCAATACACAAAACCAACGAGAAATGCCTCAAGGAGTTTCGACATATTCGGGATGCGTCTGAACCAGCGTCGCGCAAGGCCCTGAACCGTTCGGGAGACAAACAATAAAGTCAGAAATGCAAGAACGACGATACCAAAGTTCAAAGCAATTGCGATCCCTCCCTCGGCTTCTGTCAGCCAGTTCAGGAGCGCCAAAGCAATTGCCTTCGGACTGGCAAGTATGGTCTCGTTGAACAAAACAGAGTCCCGATATGCGCGGAATTCTGCAATTTGTTCGGCCTGCCCGCCTTTGCTTTCCAGCGCGTTCACGACCATCGTAAATCGTTCAAACAAGCCAGCGCGCCGTGCGACCAAATCTGCTATCGCCTGATAAGTTTCATCTGTTGCGGCTTCTGGTTGGCGGATAACGGCGACTTGCCGATCAGCGATTTCGGCAGTCGTGGTACGCACAATATCAAGCCAGACAACGGCGAGAGGCTCCAGTTCCGCCTTTGTAAGGGGGATTAACTGATGGGCAAATTCATCAGTGGGAACATCGGGATTGACCAGCGCCGGAACCGGCACAGGAGCCTCCGTGTTCGACCCGGTCGTTTGTGCATTTGCCGCGCTGGCAATTAAAACGAATATCGCAAAAAGAATAGCGTACAGGCACAGCAGGCCTGTACGTATCATAGCGCCACCCGGAGAGCGGCCACTTATTTCGTTTGAAGCCGCCATTACTCCTGCGACATCAAGAACTCAGCAACAGCTTGGTAGGCAGGCAGTGAAGTCGGGTCAATCAG
>JALQUF010000184.1 GCA_023263855.1 Yoonia sp.
CGCATTACGCCGATTACTTACCCCCGGATGTCACATCTGGCTTACAGGCGCGCAAGGGTGATGCCCTGGACGGTGCCTTCAACCTTGCGCGTGCAAATTTCAAGCAAAACCCAGAGGCCCTACTATGAGCATCGCAGAGTTCCTATCGCCGGACAGATGGCTGCAATCAGATGGCGGGCCGCGCTACATGCAACTGCGCAAACGGCTAACCGACGGCGTTGAACAAGGGGTGTTAAAGGCCGGCAACCCGCTGCCGCCCGAAAGGGAAATTGCATCAATCACAGAATTGTCGCGTGTCACTGTCCGCAAGGCCATTCAATTACTCGCCGAGGACGGCATCATTGTTCAAAAGCAAGGGTCGGGATCATTTGTGGCATCAAATACCCCCCAATTCGAACAATCTTTGTCGCGTCTGACCTCGTTCAGTGAGGACATGGCGCGGCGCGGCATGACCTCGACCAGTATTTGGCTGGAACGGGGTGTCTTTATGCCGTCGCCGGACGAGATGTTGGCGCTTGCGTTGACACCTGATGCTTCTGTTTCGCGGATTGCGCGCCTGCGAACCGCTGACAACAAACCGTTAGCGATCGAGCGCGCCTCACTGTCGACCGAGATGCTGCCAAACCCATTGGAAGTTGAAACGTCACTTTATGCCGTATTGGAAAAATCCGGCCTGCGGCCAGATCGTGCGCTGCAAAAAATATCGGCAATCAACCTCAAGGAAAGCGATGCAAACCTGCTCGATGTGCCGATCGGCACAGCCGGCTTGCGCATCGAGCGTACTTCTTATCTGCGAGACGGTCGCGTCGTCGAATTTACCCAATCCATATATCGCGGAGATGCCTACAACTTTGTAGCCGAACTTCGCCTTGCCAAAGAGTAGGCCTAGATCATGACCACCACCCAAACCCAAATGCGCACCGAAGTGCTGGAAATTCCCGTAGCTGCTGAACGCCTGCTTGCGAATGGCGGCGATGCCATCCGGCGCGCAGCCGACGCCGCGCGCGCTCAAGACCCACAGTTCATGGTGAGCGTTGCGCGCGGATCATCAGATCACGTGGCAACCTACCTGAAATACGCGTCCGAGCTTCTGCTAGGCACGCCGCTTGCTTCAATCGGGCCATCAATCGCCTCGATCTACGGTCGCAAGCTCCGGCTAGAGGGCAGCGTATGCCTGTCTGTCTCGCAGTCCGGCAAAAGCCCCGATATCGTTGAAATGGCACGAATGGCGCGTCAAGGTGGCGCCCTTTCGATTGCGATGACAAACCAGCCCGAAAGCCCACTGGCACAGATGGCCGATCACACGCTCGCCCTGCATGCCGGCCCTGAAATCAGTGTGGCTGCCACCAAGACCTTTGTGAACTCGGCCATTGCGGGGATTTGGTTTCTGGCCGAATGCGCAGAGGATGATGACCTGAGAAGCGCGATAGCGGATTTACCATCGAAACTGGAAAGGGCCGTGCGGATCGACTGGCCAGAAGCACGTGCAGCCTTGGCTGGCCGCAACTCAATATTCTGTCTTGGACGCGGGCCGGCCTCTGCGATCTCGAATGAGGCGGCATTGAAATTCAAGGAAACCTGCCAAATACACGCAGAATCCTATTCGTCCGCAGAGGTGCTTCACGGGCCTGTTTCCATCGTGGATGGTGGCTTTCCCGTGCTAGGCTTCTCTGCGCGGGACGAAGCCGAAAGCGCACTGGCGCGCGTTGCAGACGACATCGCCGAGAAGGGCGCGAAAGTCTTTGCGACCAGCGACAAAGTCAGCCAAGCAACACCGTTGACGACCATCCGGACCGGCCATCCTTTGACGGATCCGATCAGTCTGATTGCCAGCTTTTATGCCATGGTCGAGCGGGTGGCGGAAACGCGGGGGATCAACCCTGACGCGCCACGCCATCTGAAGAAAGTGACTGAAACAGTATGAGCCAGATTGCCAAGGCCTATCTAGGCGCGCGCATCCACGATGGTACCGATCTCTACGACGACCGCGCCCTCGTGATATATTCTGACGGGTCACGCAGTCTAATCGCGCGCCCGAATGTACCCGACGACTGCCCTACAGAAGTCTTGCCCGGTGGGATCATCGCGCCCGGCTATGTTGACTTGCAGGTGAACGGCGGCGGCGGGGTGATGTTCAATGACGACCAGTCCGTCGACGCCTTGCGCACAATTGCCCACGCACACGCATCAATCGGAACCGCAGCAATTCTGCCAACGCTGATCACTGACACACCAAATCGGACCAAGGCCGCGATCCACGCAGTAAAACAGGCCATTGCCGCGCAGGTTGCAGGCATCGTCGGTATCCATCTGGAAGGACCGCATTTATCCGTGGCTCGGAAGGGTGCCCATGACCCCAACCTGATCCGCCCGATGTCTGACGACGATCTGGCAATCGTTTTGGAGGCGGCAGACTGCTTGCCAAATGTGATGATGACTGTCGCGCCAGAAAACACGACAAATGCGCAAATCCGTACAATGTCGGACGCGGGTGTCATTGTTTCGCTTGGTCATACCGACGCCGATTTCGACACTTGTATGGCCGCCTTTGATGCCGGCGCGCGCTGTGTCACGCATTTGTTCAATGCAATGAGTCAGCTTGGCAACCGC
>JALQUF010000185.1 GCA_023263855.1 Yoonia sp.
CCATGTTGCACCAGCACATTGCAGGCGAGGCGCAGCATGTGGTCGGAATGGTGCGCAACATCGGCAACCACCATGCGCGCTTCGCGCCGACGCTCTTCGATCCATTCCTGGCGGACGCGGTCCCGGGCGCTGGGCTTGCGGAAGGGAAGGGGGATGCTCATCGGCGTGACCCCGCGCGGCGTGGCGCAGGGGCTTCCTGCAGCATCAGCCAGTCCTGCACGGCATCTCGCCGGTAATAGATTTTCCGGCCAGCGCGCACGCAGGGCGGGCCGAAGCGGATTTTCTCCCAGCGGTGTAGGGTTTCGACGGTGACACCAAGCTCAAGGGCGAGGTCGAGGCGGCTGATCCAACCGCTCATAAGGCGTTGAGGGCCGCTGGATTGGGGTAAGGTTCCAAGGTTTGGCATCTTGTTTCTCCTGGGTTTGGCCCGACAAGGGCAGAGTTCAGGGGTTCAGAAACGCAGAGCGGAAAGGGTGGCGGAAAGGCGGTGACCGGCGGTGATGCGCCAAATGGCTGCCGGTCATTGATAACATTGATCTTTTTCGGCTGCGGTGGCGGTAGAGTGCAAAGCGAAGGACGGCGTCGAGCCTGCGCAAATTGGCGGGCGCAGAGTCGTGGCCGCCCAAAATCAGCCAATTTACAAGATTTCGCCGTGTTTCAGGAGGTTTCACGGGCGCGCAGACGCATTCGCCCAACCGGCAAGGGGTCCGGACCTTTGCCGGTCATTGATTTTAAACGAAATTTACAAAATCAGCCCCTAATCTGAGAGCAAGATGCCCTTTGGATCGCGCTTTTTGCGCAAAATCCAATCTGCTGCCCGGCGGATTCGCCGAGCGCGATGAAAGCCGCCCGACATTTTTTCCCATGTTTTCAATGACCGGCAGGGTTTTGGCGCATCACCGCCGGTCACTGCCTATGTGCCGCTCAAAGGACCATGCTTCGCTTGCTAGACCCTCGCATTTACGCATGTGTGATGGGCAAAAGGAGAAGTGGTCATGGTTAACCGATTGCGACTAAATGATAAAACTGTGCGTGAGCAGATCCCGGAGGAGGATCGGGCTTACCAGGTCTTTGATACCGAGATACGAGGACTCTCCATTCGCGTTATGCCCTCGGGCGAGCGGTCATTTGCGATGGACTATCGCTTCGCGGGCCGACAGCGCCGTATGGCGATCGGGCGCTGGCCTGAGTGGAGCGTAACCGCGGCCCGAGAGCGCGCCCGCGAATTACGCCGCCTGATCGACGAGGGCACAGATCCTATGGAAGAGCGGGACACGCTGCGCGAGGCGCCCCGCTTTAATGACATGATTGAGCGCTACCTTGTCGAGCACGCCTCGACCCTGACACCCTTGAGCGCGTCCGATCACAAATCCTTCCTGACCAAGCTGGTCGCCCCCCATTGGGGAAACAGGCTGGTCACAGAAATCACCCCGCATGATGTGGCAAAACTACTGAACCTCATCGCAGAGGGCAGGGCACGGCCATCCAAGGCGAAGCCGAACAACCGCGCGCGCAAGCTGCAAGGGCGCAAGCCCACACCGGTGCGCGCAAACCGCGTGGGCGAAGTGCTGCGCAAGATGTTCAACCTCGCCATCCAGTGGGGCTGGCGCACGGACAATCCAGCCGCCGGCTTCAAGAAGCGCGTTGAGACCGCCCGTGAGCGCTTCCTCTCCCATGAAGAAATTGGTCGACTGGCCGAGGTGCTGGATGCGGCCGAAGACCAGCGCGCCGCTGGTATCATCCGCATCTGCATGCTGACCGGCTCTCGTGTGGGCGAGGTGCGCCAGGCGCGATTTGAACAGTTCAATCTAGAGCTTGGGATTTGGTCAAAGCCAGCTGCCACCACCAAGCAGCGCAAGATACACAGGGTGCCGATTTCAGCTGATGTTGCAGCGATCGTGCGCCAACGGGCGCTTGTCGTACCAAAGGGTAACCCTTGGCTGTTCCCAGGCGATGTCCCGGGCCAACCCGTCAAGGAAATCCGCCGGTTTTGGATGACGGTACAGCGACAAGCTGATCTTTCAGAGGTGCGTATCCACGACCTGCGCCATACATTCGCCTCGCTTCTAGTCAGTGGCGGCGCCTCGCTGGAAATGATCGGCAAACTGCTCGGTCATAGTCAGATGCAGACGACGCTGCGCTATGCGCATTTGATGGATTCGCCTCTGCGCGCCGGTGTTGACGCGGTGGCCGGTATGTTCCGGCCACGGCCGAAGATTGTGCATGACGCAAATGCTCAGAACGAAGCGAAGCGGGCTTGAGATTGTGGGGGCGGTTACTTCTCACTGCGCAGGGCGCGCCAGAAGGGCCGGAGACGTCGGCGGATGGTGCTCTCGTCTGGGACATCCCCGTTTTCAGCAACATCGGCAAACCAGTCCTGCAGCTCCCCGATCAGTTCCGCTTGAGTTTCAGGGATGCCATGCTCGTGGATGCGCTTGATCATCGCTACATACATCCCCTCCCAGTCGTAGGGTGAAAGGGCACCTGTGCCACCACCGATGCGACGCAGCAGATCGTGTTCGTCTTCAAAGCGCAGCACATCAAGCCCACTGAGCAGCAGATCTGCGATAGAAACGTCGACGCCGTCG
>JALQUF010000186.1 GCA_023263855.1 Yoonia sp.
AAAGTTGCGCAAGTTGCTCACGCGTGATCACAGTGTCCCTCACACGCCTAGCTCTTGGCAGCACCAATCCATCACAGGGATCAGGCAACAGTTCTCCACTCTTGGCCCGCCATTCGCTGATATACCACCGAATGACACGTATGATTTTCACAAGATCGTCGCGCACAGTTGTAGTAGAGACTTCTGACAGTCTGGCGATTTTGTAGGCATTCAAATCTTGCAGAGTAATCTTGGAGATTGGTTTGGAAAGTTCCTGCCGCTTGCCGAAACGTTTCATTTGCAAAGTGAACAATTCCTGAGATGGTCTCCCTCCCAACACAATCTTTGCGTAATCCTCTCCAGCTTCACTAAGTCTAGGGTGGACGAATTTCGAGGGTAGCTCCTGTTCTAGAGCCCATTGCTCCGCTTCGTAGCGACTGTGAACGGTGTGTGAACGCGCAGGCTTTCCTGCCAAACGGACCTGAACATTCCATTTTCCAGACTTAAGTTGTCGTATCGTGGCCATATATTACCTCATTTGTGAAAAATATCTGAGGTAATCCAATGTTTTCAATATGATAGGCGCTTGCCAAGGTTAGGGTCGTGAGTTCGAATCTCATCGCCCGCTCCAATTCAAAAACCAAAAGGCCGCAGCAACCGCTGCGGCCTTTTGGTTTTCGAGGTGCAGAAATTGTGCCGCCCACGGACACCCGAAAACTATGGCAATCTAACCGGCCTTCGCCGTGATCGGCGGTTGCGTATGATGCAGCATCGGGTGCTTGCGGAACAATGCGGCGACCTCGGCACCGACCGCATCCTCAAGGTTTTCCAACGATGCTGGTATTTCAGATACTTCGCTGCGCACGGGCGCAACCGATGCCTCAGCGCGCCATGCGCTATCGTAGGCGGCCACTGCAATCTCGGCCATTTCAGGCGCAGCAATGGCCCTATCGGCATAGCCGTCTGCGTCATTTTCGCCGTCTTCATCAAATGGCATCATGCCTGAATCGGCAAGAATAAGCGGCGCGACGTCTGGTGCGCCCACCAGTTCCGCCACTTCGGCCGCTGCATTTTCCGCCATCCGCGCAAGGGCCGTTTCAATGGTGCTGACCGCACAAACCGCAAGCTTGCCCAGCAAATCGGGCGCCGTATGTGCCCCGACAAGCCCGTAAAGGCTGGGGATCAAATCAAACAGATCATCGGTTTCGTCCGCTTTGCGATCTGTCAGTAGAATTGCACTGAGGTAAGGGTTTCTCCGCTCAGCTGACAAGGCGATGGCATGGGTCAACTGCCCCTCAACCCGCTCATCCATCACAAGCAGATCAATTGTATCAACACGGATCAGCGCATGGGCAACCGCCAGCGTATCAACCGACAGGATCTGAAACCCCTTGTCAATCAGCGTGCGGGCGGTGGCGACAGATTCTTGGGCATCGGAACGTAGTATTAGGGCTTTCATCGGATTCTCCTGATCATGGGGCAGCGTGGTGGCACCATAAGAATCAACTCCTTAAGTTTTGTTGAAAATGTCACAGAGCTTTTCGCACAGGCTTGGCCCCTGCCCCGGTTCCGCCTATAGACGCAGGTGTAAAACCAAAGGACGCGGGCATATGCGGACAGCGACGATCACACGGCAAACCGCCGAGACCGACATCACGGTCACTATCAATCTTGATGGGACCGGCACCTACGACAACCAAACCGGCGTGGGTTTCTTTGACCACATGCTGGATCAACTGTCGCGCCATGCGCTGATTGATATGACGATCCGTGCCAGTGGTGATCTGCACATTGATGACCACCACACGGTCGAGGACGTCGGCATTGCACTTGGGCAGGCCCTGACGGCTGCCTTGGGCGACAAGCGCGGGATTCGCCGCTATGGCAGCTGTCACCTGGCTATGGATGACACGCAGGTGCGCTGTGCGCTGGATTTGTCTGCGCGCCCCTATCTGATCTGCAACCTTGATCTGCCCTTTGGCAAAATCGGCACGTTTGACACCGAATTGGTGCGTGAGTTCTTTCAGGCGCTCAGCACACACGGCGGCATCACGCTGCACATCGACAAGCTGCACGGCTTTAACGCCCACCATATTGCAGAAGCCGCTTTCAAAGCGGTCGCCCGTGCGCTGCGCGAAGCGGTCGAGACCGATCCGCGCAAGGCCGATGCCATTCCATCGACCAAGGGCAGCCTATGACAACTGCACTCGTCGATTATGACAGCGGGAACCTGCATTCGGCCCAGAAAGCGTTTGAGCGGATGGCGGCCGAGGTCGGAACCGGCTCGATCATCGTGACGTCTGATCCCGATGTCGTGGCCAAGGCCGACCGCATTGTACTGCCGGGTGACGGCGCATTCCCGCATTGCCGGGCCGAACTGTTCTCCCGCAGCGGATTGGCTGAAGCGATTGTCGAGGCTGTCACGACCCGCGCGCGCCCCTTCTTTGGCATCTGCGTGGGGATGCAAATGATGGCGACCACGGGCCATGAATACGAAGAAACACCAGGGTTTGACTGGATCGCCGGCGATATCCGCAAGATCACCCCATCTGAGCCTGCACTGAAGGTGCCGCATATGGGCTGGAACGATCTGGTG
>JALQUF010000187.1 GCA_023263855.1 Yoonia sp.
GCTGCCTGCGGGCAGCCCTGCCTGAACCTTGACGCTTGGGCGATGACCCCCGATCGCATCACCGCACGCAGCGCGGGCCCGCTGCCGCTGATTGTCGAAGGGGCCATGGGGCTTTTTGACGGCGCGCCACCCGACGGGAAAGGTGCAACGGCTGATCTGGCGCGCCTGCTCAATATCCCGGTGGTCTTGGTGATTGACGCAGGTAAAATGGCCGGGTCTGTCGCCCCACTCGTGCAAGGGTTCATCCAGCACGACCCCAGCGTGCGTATCGCGGGCGTCGTGCTTAACAACGTCGGATCAGCACGTCACGAAACTATGCTGCGCCGCGCGCTAGCAGGCACCCCCATTTTGGGCGCAATCCCCCGGACGCACACGCTGACCCAACCCTCGCGCCACCTTGGGCTGGTGCAAGCGCAGGAACGGCCCGACCTGGACGCTTACCTTGAGGCTGCCGCCGATCTGATTGTCGCGCACTGTGATATGGGCGCGCTGCAAACCATGCTGAAGCCACTTTCCACACAGGCTACGCGTTCAATGCCGCCGCCCCCTGCACAGACCATCGCCATCGCACAAGACGCCGCTTTTGCATTCAGCTACCCGCATCTTTTGCAGGACTGGCAAAGCGCAGGGGCCAGCATAACGGTCTTCTCTCCGTTGGCGGATGAGGCGGCCCCTGATGCCGAGCTGATCTACCTGCCGGGCGGCTACCCGGAACTCTATGCAGGCACGCTTGCCAGCAACGTCAACTTCCTGAACGCGTTGCGTCAAAGCAAGGCGCAGATCTACGGCGAATGTGGCGGCTACATGGTCTTGGGCGACAGCCTGACAGACAAAGATGGCAACGCACATCAGATGGCGGGGCTTCTGCCGCTCGACACCTCATTTCAGCGCCGCAAGCTCCACCTTGGCTACCGCGACCTTTGCGCGCACCGAGGTCCGTTCAACGGCACCTGGAAAGGCCATGAATTCCACTATGCCACGACGCTTCGCGCCGCAGGCGAGCCGCTGTTCCAAACCAAAGATGCCGAAAGCACCACTCTGCCCCCAATGGGGTTGATCCAGAACAATGTCAGCGGCAGCTTCGCACATATTATAGATTTGGCATAAGCAGTTCTTGCACCCCCCTCAAACCGGGCGTACCGATACCAGATGACTTACGTTGACGACAAACAGGCCAAACGCAATGTGGCCGTACTGGTGATGGCGCAGGCCGTCCTTGGTTCACAGCTTCCGATGCTTTTTGTGGTCGGCGGTCTTGTCGGGGGACAGCTGGCCTCAAACCCATGCCTTGCAACCTTGCCGATTTCATTCATCGTCTTCGGCTCGATGACAACTGCGCCATGGATCAGCCCCCTGATGCAGCGCAACGGGCGTCAGTTCGGTTTCTTTCTGGGCGCATTTGCAGGGGCAATCGGCGCGGCGGTGTCGGCTTACGGGCTTTATACCGGGTCGTTCTTCATCCTTTTGGCAGGATCGTATCTCACCGGTATCTATATGTCTGCGCAGGGATTTTACCGCTTTGCGGCCGGTGATACCGCCTCTGAAGCGTTCCGCCCCAAAGCCATCTCTTATGTCATGGCGGGCGGTTTGCTTTCAGCCGTCTTTGGCCCGCAACTAAACAAGCTGGTGCAGGATTATTATGTGATCCCCTTCCTTGGCACATATATCGCCATCATCGGGATCAACCTTTTCGGGATGCTGCTGTTTTTGTGGTTGGATTTGCCCAAAGGATCCAAGAGCGAACCCCAAGTGACCCAAGCCCCAGGACGCAGCCGGATGGAGCTTTTGCGTGATCCCCGCGTTCTTGTCGCAATCATCTGTGCGATGGTGTCCTATTCTTTGATGAACCTTGTGATGACCTCGACACCTTTGGCCGTCGTCGGCTGCGGGTTCACCGCAGATGCCGCCAATGACATCGTGTCTGCCCACGTGCTGGCGATGTTCGCACCTTCGTTCTTCACAGGCCACCTGATCGCACGATTTGGCGTAGAACGGATCGTCTCGCTCGGGCTTGTTATACTGGCGCTTGCAGGAGGCGTGGCCTTGTCCGGTGTAGAGCTGACGAATTTCTACATCGCGCTGATCTTGCTGGGTGTGGGATGGAACTTTGGGTTCATTGGCGCAACCACCATGCTGGCCGGCGCACACCGCCCGGAAGAGCGTGGATCTGTGCAAGGCATGAACGACATGATTGTCTTTGGCATGGTCACGGTCGCATCACTGGCCTCGGGCGGCTTGATGAACTGCTCTGGTGGATCAACCGTGGAAGGCTGGAACGCCGTGAACCTTGCGATGGTGCCATTCCTTGTCTTGGCCGGTGGATCGCTGATCTGGCTTGTCCGCCAACCAAGAGTGGCGCTCTGAAGGCCACGCATTACTACAGGTAGGCTTTACCGCCACCAACCGCGCAACGACACGTTCAGGAACCGCAAACTATCGCGGGCCGGATTTGCATCCAGCGCATCCGCCACGACACGCG
>JALQUF010000188.1 GCA_023263855.1 Yoonia sp.
CGGATTTCATCCGTAGCGATTGTATCGTTTTCGTTAACAATTGGCGTCACGCCAAGGCCCAGCATCGTTTCCATCGTTGCCCGGCTATTGAGATAACGCCGCCGATCCTGAGAATCTTCCAGCGTAACAAGCACTTGCCCGGTGATAATGCCATGCGGCGTCAGCGCCTCTTCATAGGCACGGGCCAATCGGATCTGCCCGACAGCCGCCGCTGCCTGTGATTGTTCTAACGCCAAAGAGGTGAGCGGCAGGCCCAAAATGCCACGCCCCAAGGCGATAGACCCTGATGAGACAATGATCACATCCGTCCCACGCGCCCTGATCCGCGCCACATCTTCGGCCAATGACGTCAGCCAGTCTTGCCGGAGTGCGCCGCTGCCGGCATCGACCAGCAAGGCAGAGCCGATCTTGATGACAAGGCGTTTGGCGTCGGTCAGGGTTGCCATGGCGCGGCCTCGCCCTCTTCCTGCGCAGCCTCCTTGCGGTGGCGCAGACGGTTGTCATCAATCTCGGTGCGCAAAGCGCGCAACACATCCGGCACACCTTCGCCAGTGACGCCTGACATCAGCATCACCGGGCCATTGGCCACTTCCGCAATTTCATCACGCAGGAACGCGCGTTCCTCGGCGTCCAGCGTATCAATCTTGTTCAGCACGGTAATGCGCGGCTTTTCAGCTAGCTCTCCGCCATAGGCCTCAAGCTCGCCAATGATTGTTGTCAGATCGGCCGCCGGATCACCTGACGTGCCATCAATCAGATGCAAAAGCACCGCGCAACGCTCGACATGGCCCAAGAACATGTCACCCAGCCCGCGCCCTTCGCTGGCACCTGCGATCAGGCCGGGAATGTCCGCAACCACGAATTCGACCTCATCAATGCCGACAACGCCCAAGTTCGGGACCAGTGTGGTAAAGGGATAATCGGCAACCTTTGGCCGCGCATTGGATGTGGCGGCCAAGAACGTAGACTTGCCCGCATTGGGCATTCCCAAAAGCCCTACATCCGCAATCAGCTTAAGCCGCAGCCAGATGGTGCGTTCAATCGCCTCTTGCCCGGGATTGGCACGGCGTGGCGCCTGATTGGTCGACGTTTTGAACCGCAAGTTGCCCCAACCACCATTGCCGCCTTTGGCAATCACGATTTTCTGGCCCACCTCGGTCAGGTCCGCGATGACAGTTTCACCGTCTTCATCAATGATCTCTGTGCCCACAGGCACACGCAGCAATTTATCAGCGCCGTCTTTGCCCGTGCGCTGGCTGCCCATACCATGCTGGCCGCTCCCGGCGAAAAAGTGCTGCTGATAGCGAAAATCAATCAAGGTGTTCAGACCCTCAACCGCCTCGACCACGACATCACCGCCTTTACCGCCATCACCCCCGTCCGGCCCACCGTATTCCATGAATTTTTCGCGCCGGAACGAGATACAACCCGCACCGCCAGAGCCGGACCGGATATAGACCTTTGCAAGATCGAGAAATTTCATGGTTCAGGCCTTCCAGGGCTGTTTCGATCAGCCGATAAACTACTGCGCCGCAGTTCTCAAGCGGTCCCGCAAGAACGGGACTGCGAGAGGGTCAGGCGACCGACACGGCGTAGTTTGAATTGACAGGGGCCTTGACCGAAACGGCGGCTATGACCCCAGTTTAAGCGTATAGGTCCAGGTTGGCACGGTCGCTTTGCGCGAGACTGAAAACGCTTCGGCGTCGCCAAGATAGTCAAAGCCGCAGTTGGTCAACACACGGGCAGAGCCCGGATTGTCCTGAAACACCTCGGCAAAGATACGGTCGGACTGATGCGGGTTGGCCGCGATCAGCGTGCGCACAGCCTCGGTCGCAAAGCCTGTGTTCCAGAAGGCCGGTGCGATCCAGTAGAAGATCTCGGATTGCGCCCGGTCCATATGCTCAAGGCTGATCAGACCCAATGCCTCGGCGTGACCATGAGCAGAACCATCAATGACCCAGACATCTTCAGTCCTGTCAGGCTGGCTTGCGCGTTCGATCATCGCCTCAACCGCGCCGGGGGGTAACGGATGGGGCAACGCACGGGTGCCGCGCGCGACGCGGTCATCACTGGCATACATCGCAATCAGGCCGGCGTCAGACTTGCGGCAGGGCCGCAGCACAAAGCGGTTTGCCTCGATGGTGTCTTGAATGATGATGTCCTCGTGTCGCATTGCTTCCCTCCCCGAAAACAACTTCCTCTCCCGCCACCCCATAAAATGACTTGATGGCAAAACTGTGAATAAAAAAGGGGGACCGGTGAAAACCGATCCCCCAAATTTCGTTACCTTGGAACTATCGGCTTATTCAGCGGCCTCCGCCACTGGAAGAACCGAAATAAAGGTACGGCCTTTCAGGCCTTTGTGGAATTTGACGTTGCCATCAACAGTTGCAAAGATTGTGTGGTCTTTGCCCATGCCGACGCCCATGCCGGTGCCCATGCAGGTGCCCATGAACGTCTGCATGGGCGTCT
>JALQUF010000189.1 GCA_023263855.1 Yoonia sp.
CAAAAAGGCCCGTGAAGGCGTGATGGAGTTCTTGCTGATCAACCACCCGCTGGATTGCCCGATCTGCGATCAGGGTGGTGAATGCGACCTGCAAGATCAGGCCATGGCCTACGGTGTGGATTTCAGCCGCTTCCGCGAACCCAAGCGCGCGACCGAGGATCTGGACCTTGGCCCATTGGTCGAAACCCACATGACCCGCTGCATTTCCTGCACCCGCTGCGTGCGCTTCACGACAGAGGTCGCAGGCATTCACCAGATGGGCCAGACAGGGCGCGGCGAAGATGCCGAGATTACCAGCTATCTGGGTGAAACGCTCGATTCGAACATGCAGGGCAATATCATCGATCTCTGCCCCGTTGGCGCGCTGGTTTCCAAGCCCTACGCCTTCACCGCCCGTCCGTGGGAACTGACAAAGACCGAATCCATTGATGTGATGGATGCGCTTGGGTCCAACATCCGCGTGGATACCAAAGGCCGCGAAGTCATGCGCTTTTTGCCACGCAACCACGACGGCGTGAATGAAGAGTGGATTTCCGACAAGACACGTTTTGTCTGGGACGGGTTGCGCAAGCAACGCCTGGATACGCCCTATATCCGTGAAAACGGTAAACTGCGCAAAGCCAGCTGGCCCGAGGCGCTTAACGCTGCTGCGGCTGCGATGCAGGGCAAGAAAGTTGCGGGCCTTGTTGGTGATCTTGCCCCGGTTGAAGCAGTCTTTGCGCTGAAGCAGCTGATCGAAGGGCAGGGCGGCCGCGTCGAATGCCGGACCGATGGGGCGAAACTGCCGATTGGCAACCGGTCTGCTTATGTCGGCACAGCCGCCATCGAAGATATCGATGATGCACAATACATCATGATGATCGGCACCAACCCGCGCAACGAAGCGCCGGTCTTGAACGCGCGCATCCGCCGGGCATGGTCGCGTGGTGCCAATGTGGCGCTGATTGGTGAAAACGTCGATCTGACCTATGACTATGAACATATGGGCACCGACCGTCAGGCGCTCGAAAATCTAACGAACCATAAATTTGACGCCGTCAAAGACATGCCATCGCTGGTGATTGTCGGGCAGGGTGCGCTGCAAGAAGCCGATGGTGAGGCTGTATTGGCCGCCGCAATGGATGTTGCGGAAAAAACCGACAGCAAGCTGTTGATCCTGCATACCGCCGCGGGCCGCGTCGGCGCGATGGACGTGGGTGCTGCCACGGAAGGTGGGCTTTCTGCCGCGATTGATGGTGCTGAAGTTATCTATAACCTTGGCGCAGACGAAGTTGAGGTCCAGCCGGGCGCAGTGGTGATCTATCAAGGCTCACACGGTGATCGCGGCGCACACCGCGCGGATATTATCCTGCCGTCGGCGGCCTACACGGAAGAAAACGGTCTGTTCGTGAATACCGAAGGGCGGCCACAACTGGCGCTGCGCGCCAGCTTCCCACCCGGTCAGGCCAAGGAAAACTGGGCGATCCTGCGGGCGCTTTCGGCAGAGCTTGGGGCGACATTGCCATACGACAGCATGGCGCAATTGCGTCAGGCGCTGGTTGCGGCCCATCCGCACCTTGGCGACATTGACGTGGTTGCCGAAAACGCGTGGCAGCCGATCCCTGCAAAAACACTCGGCAAGGCGGATTTCCGCAATGCTGTCAGTGATTTTTATCTGACAAACCCAATCGCGCGGGCATCAAGCCTGATGGCCGAACTCAGCGCGAATGCGAAGGCACGTAAATCCGCGCCGCTGGCTGCGGAATAAGGACGACAGCAATGGTTGATTTCTTCACTAACACCAACCTGGGCATCGTTCTGGTGATCCTGTTCCAGTGTTTGCTGGTACTGGTTCCGCTCTTGGTTGCGCTTGCGTTCCTGATGTATGCCGACCGCAAGGTCTGGGCCGCCGTCCAGATGCGCAAAGGCCCGAATATTGTGGGTCCGTTCGGTCTGTTGCAGTCTTTCGCGGACTTCTTGAAATACATCGTCAAAGAAATTGTCGTGCCGGCCGGTGCGGATAAGTTCGTTTTCTTCCTTGCCCCGATGATCGCCTTTGTTCTTGCTGTTGTGTCGTGGTCGGTGATCCCGTTCAACGACGGTTGGGTACTCGCTGATATCAACGTTGCGATCCTCTACATCTTCGCAATCGGTTCGCTTGAAGTATATGGCGTGATCATGGGCGGTTGGGCGTCCAACTCGAAATACCCGTTCTTGGGCTCGCTCCGGTCCGCCGCACAGATGATTTCATATGAAGTGTCGATCGGTCTGATCATCGTGGGTGTCATTATTTCCGCCGGGTCTATGAATTTCAGCGCGATTGTCGCCGCACAAGACGGCAACGCAGGCCTGTTCAACTGGTTCTGGGTCGCGCATTTCCCTATGCTGTTTTTGTTCTTTATCAGCGCCTTGGCCGAAACCAACCGCCCACCCTTCGATTTGCCCGAAGCGGAATCAGAACTGGTGGCGGGTTATCAGGTCGAATACTCCTC